>JAXDOR010000115.1:0-3071 GCA_034668825.1 Alphaproteobacteria bacterium
TTGAAAAGGTACGCTCGGTCGCCATTACATGGTCCTTCTCATGGAATATCCGCGCCATTCATGCGCCCGGAATAGCGGCGGCTTATAGCGGGCGGCCCCGTCACCGACAAGGCTCGCGCAGTCGCTGTGGCCCGAGACAATGAATGAACGGCGGATGAAGCGGCGTTCATCTGGATAAACCTGAGCTAAATCTAGCACTCAGAGAGGGTTCAGGGGCCGGTTTTTATTGTCGAGCCATGAACCTCCGGCTCGACCATGCGTTTTACCATCAAGCCCAGGATATCGAGCCGGGCTGGTAGCTGAACTTCAGGATGTGCGGCCCACATCCGCAGACAGGAGAGACACCATGTTCCGCAAGACCATCCTCGCCATCGCAGCGACCACCGCTATCGGCGCTGCGGCGCTCGTCCCCACCACCGCGTCCGCTGCTTGGTCGCATGGTGGCTGGCACGGCCCGTCCCATGCCTGGCACGGCAACAATTGGGGTCGCGGCCCGGGCTTTAGCATCAGCTTCGGCACGCCGTATTACGCCCCGTATTACGCTTATGCGCCGCGCTGCTACGTTGTCCGCCGCGTCGTGCGTACGCAATGGGGCCCCCGCACGCGGCCGGTTCGGGTCTGCCGCTAACGGCTAGGCCGCCAATCGCAAGCCCCGGCTTCGTTGAAGCCGGGGCTTGTTGCGTTTTAGACGTCCAGGGCCTTCGACTTGACCAGCCAGCCCGCCACCGCGCCGCCCACGACCGGCACGATCAGAAACAACCAGACTTGCGCCAGCGCTTGGCCACCGACGAACACCGCCGGGCCCAGGCTGCGCGCCGGATTGACCGACAGCCCGGTGACATTGACGAAGGGGAAATGCAGTATCGCCAATGTCAAACCGATCACGAGCCCAGGAAAAGGCGCCGCGCCTTTGCCGCTGGTAGACCCGAGGATGACGAGGGTGAAGAGCAACGTCGCAACGAATTCCGCCAGGACGGCCGAGGCGAGACCATAGCCATTGCCATAGCCCGCTCCCCAGCCGTTTTGGCCAAGGCCCGAGGCGGCGACATCGTAGCCCGCCAGCTTGCCTTTGAGGATCACGACGAGAAGCCCAGCGCCGACGATCCCGCCCAGCACTTGGGCGATGATGTAGCCGGCGATATCGCCGGTCCGAATCCGGCCGGCAACCCAGAGCGAGACCGTCACCGCCGGGTTGAGATGCGCCCCGGAAATGGGGCCGATCGTATAAGCCATCGCCGTCACCGTCAGGCCAAAGGCCAAGGCGACAGGAAGAATGCCAACCGGAAAGGCGGCTGCAAAGCCGCCGATGGCGACGGAGCCGCAGCCGATCAAGACAAGCGATAAAGTTCCGACGAATTCGGCCACATATTTTTGCATATTGCCGGTCATGTTCACCCCCTGTTTCCGCGCATGTTTGAACAACCGCGCGCCGACTCAAGATAGCAGACTCGCAGCCGATGGGAATGCCTGCTCTGAGCCCGTTGCATTGCCGGACTTGCATCGCGGCGTAAGGACCTTACAAAGCCCGCATGCTCACCATCACCGGCCTGTCGCTGCGGGTTGCCGGCCGCCTCCTTATTGAGAATGCCACGGTTTCGCTGCCAACCGGTTCGCGCGTGGGCCTGGTGGGCCGCAACGGCACCGGTAAGACCACGTTATTCCGCGCTATCACCGGCGATTTCGCGCCGGAGACGGGCAGGATCGACGTGCCGGCGCGCAGCCGCATCGGCCGCTTGGCGCAGGAAGCGCCCGACGGGCCGCAGAGCCTGCTCGACATCGTGCTCGCTGCCAATGTCGAGCGCGCACAACTCCTCGCCGAGGCGGAGACCGCGCAGGACCCGCACCGCATCGCCGAGATCCACATGCGGCTGGTCGACATCGACGCCCACTCCGCCCCTGCCCGCGCCGCCTCGATCCTCGCCGGCTTGGGTTTTTCCGCGCAGGCGCAGCAGCGCCCGGTATCGGAATTTTCCGGCGGCTGGCGCATGCGGGTTGCGCTCGCCTCGGTGCTGTTCGCCGAACCGGACCTGCTGTTGCTCGACGAGCCGACCAATTACCTCGACTTGGAAGGCACCCTGTGGCTGGAGGACCATCTCGCCCGCTATCCGCGCAGCTTCATCGTCATCAGCCATGACCGCGACCTGCTCGACAATTCCGTCGATCACATCCTGCATCTCGCCGCCAACCGGCTGACGCTCTACCGCGGCGGCTATTCGTCCTTCGCCCGCCAGCATGCCGAGCGTCAGGTGCTCGACGCCAAAGCGATGAAGAAGCAGGATGCGCACCGCAAACATCTGCAGGCCTTCGTCGACCGCTTCCGCGCCAAGGCCAGCAAGGCGAAACAGGCGCAATCGCGGGTGAAGCTGTTGGCCAAGCTCGTGCCGATTGACGCCGTGGTGGAGTCGGACGCCCGGCCGATCAAGATTCCCGCGCCGGAAAAACTGCTGTCGCCGCCGATCATCGCGATGGATGAGGTTTCTGCCGGCTACGAACCAGGCAAGCCGGTGTTGCGCGATCTCACCTTGCGCATCGACAATGACGACCGGATTGCCCTCCTGGGTTCCAACGGCAACGGCAAATCGACGCTGGCGAAGCTACTGGCCGAGAGATTGGCGCCGAGCGCCGGGCGCATCACCACCGCCCACAGACTGAACGTCGGCTATTTCGCTCAGCACCAGCTCGACGAATTGCGCGAGTCCGAAAGCGCCTATGACCATGTGCGTGACTTGATGCCGCAAGCCGCGGAAGCGCAGGTCCGCGGGCGCGTCGGGGTTATCGGCTTTTCCGGCGATACGGCGAATACGCCAGTCGGCAGCCTATCGGGAGGCGAGAAAGCGCGGCTGCTGCTCGGCCTTGCGACCTTCGACGCGCCCCATCTCGTCATCCTCGACGAGCCGACCAATCATCTCGACATCGACAGCCGCGCGGCTCTGGTCGAGGCGATCAACGATTATTCCGGCGCGGTGATCCTGATCTCGCATGACCGCTATCTGATCGAGGCCTGCGTCGAGCGATTGTGGCTGGTGAAGGATGGCACGGTCGCGCCCTTCGACGGCGACCTCGACGAATAC
>JAXDOR010000116.1:0-7661 GCA_034668825.1 Alphaproteobacteria bacterium
CCCTTCGAGCCTTTGCTCGGCGGCCAAGGCATTCAGTTCGATGTGGCAAAATTGAACTGGATCGGCAGCCCCAACCGCGACACCACCGTCTGCGGCGCGCGCAAGGACGCCGAGGTGAAGACGCTGCAGGATTTGTTCAGCAAGCCACTCAAGGTAGGAGGCACCGGATCGGGAGCCGATACCGCGATCTATCCTGAATTCCTCTCCAAGCTGCTCGGCCTGCGGCTCGTGCTGGTTCAAGGCTATACCGGCTCGCATGAGATTCAGTTGGCGATGGAGCGCAACGAGGTGCAGGGCATTTGTCTCGCTTACGACTCGTTCTCACGCTCCACTTTGTTCAGGGAGAATAAGCTCAACATCCTGCTGCAAGCCGCTTTGGAACCCGATCCGCGGCTAAAGGATGTCCCGTCGGCGGTCGAGAGCGCGCATTCGCCTGAGGAACGCCAAGCCTTGCAGTTGTTCTTCGCTCGCGCTGCAATCGGTCGGCCCTTTGTGGCGCCGCCCGACGTTCCCGCCGACCGGCTGGCGGCACTGCGGCAGGGCTTCGCCGACACTTTGCGCGATCCCGCATTTCTTGCCGATGCTGCAGCGCAAAATCTCAATGTCACCTTTATTACCGGCCAGCAGATTGGTAATATACTCGCCAATGCCTACAAGACGCCGCCGGACGTGGTGAAGCGCACCATGACGGCGCTGGGGCGCGCGAACTAAATCGTCGCAGCCGATGTTATTAACGCCATAACTGCCGCACGCCGATCCTAGAGATCAGGCAAAAAGAGGGAGCGACCATGGTTTCCTTCACGCTGAACAACAAACCGGTCTCGATCGATGCACCACCCGAGACGCCGCTGCTCTGGGTCATCCGCGATCATGTTGGATTGACCGGCACGAAATACGGCTGCGGCGCCGGCCTCTGCGGCGCTTGCACCGTGCATATCAACGGCAAGGCGCTGCGCTCCTGTCAGACGCATGTGTCGGAGATCGAAGGCGCGAAGATTGTCACCATCGAAGGACTCTCCCCCGATTCTTCACACCCCTTGCAGAAGGCCTGGGTGGCCGAAGAAGTGCCGCAGTGCGGCTATTGCCAGTCGGGCCAGATCATGAAGGCGGCGGAACTGCTCGCCAAGAATGCGAAGCCAAGCCGCGATGAGATCGTCACCCACATGGACGGCAACATCTGCCGCTGCGGCACCTATAACCGCATCATCGCGGCGGTCCAACGCGCATCGAGGGAGGGCTGAGCCATGAACATCCCAGTCAAGACTCCCGAGATTTCCCGCCGCAAGCTGCTCGCCGGAATGGGCGGCATGTCGTTCTTCCTCGCGTTCGGCGCCGACGGCATCCGCCTGCTTCCCACTGCCGCAGCCGCGCTCCCGGATACAGGCAAGATGTCACCATGGGTGCGCATCGCACCTGACGGCACCATCACGATTGTCACTGCGGGCGCGGAGATGGGCCAAGGCACCATGACCTCGCTGCCGATTATCTTCGCCGAGGAAATGGACGCCGACTGGTCGAAGGTGAAGCTCGAATGGGCGCCTTCGCAGCCGGAGATCTATGGGTATGAAGGCCGCGGCGGACGCGCCATGGCGTTCTCCGGCAGCCGCGGCGTGATGATGTATTACGATCAGCTCCGTCTCGCCGGCGCGCAGGTACGAAAAATCCTGATTTCGAATGCCGCGGAGAAATGGGGCGTCGATCCGGCGACGCTGAAGACCGAGCCAAGCGCCGTTATCAATCCAGCCAATGGCCAGCGTTTGAGCTACGGCGAGATCGCGGCATTCGGCAAGGTTCCGGAACAGCTTCCCGCCGTCGATAAGAGCGAGCTGAAGCCGAAGAGCCAGTTCCGGCTGATCGGAAAATCCGTGCCGCGCCGCGATACGCCGTTGAAGGTAAACGGCACGGCGCAATACGCCATCGACGTCAAGTTGCCGGGCATGGTCTATGCGACGACGCTGCATTCGCCCGTGCACGGCAGCGAGCCGGAAAGCTGGAACGACGCCGAGGTCAAAGCAATGCCCGGCGTCGTCGGCCTCGTGAAGCTAAGCGACGGCGTCGCCGTTGTCGCTGAGCGCTTCGAGCAAGCCATGGCGGCGCGCAACAAGCTGAAAGTAACCTGGAAAAAGGGCCAGACCGACGGCTTCAATTCCCGCAGAGCCATGGAGGACTACGTCAAGGTCCACGCCGATCCGGCCGCAAAGACCGAACCAGTGGATACCAAAGGCGATGCGAAGGCCGCCTTTGCGGGCGCGGCCAAAACCTACAAGGCCGAGTTCCGCAGCGACTACAGCTACCACGCGCAGATGGAGCCGCTGAACGCGGTCGCTCGTGTCAACGAGGCCGGCGACCACGTCGAGGTGTGGGACGGATCGCAGGACATCGGGCATTGCCGCGAGTTCACCGCGCAGACGCTGGGGCTCAAGCCCGAGCAGGTGACCGTGCACCAATGCTACGCGGGCGGCGGTTTCGGCCGCCGCACCTTCGCCGACTACGCGGCGGAGGCAGCGTTGGTCGCCCGCGAAACGCGCAAGCCGGTCAAGCTCTTGTGGACGCGCGAGGAGGACCTTGCCCATGGCATGTTCCGCCCCCAAACCTTCCAGTGCGTCGAAGGCGCGGTGGATGCCAGCGGCAAGGTCGTCGGTTGGCGGCATTGCATCGTCGGCGACGGCGGCCAGGCGCTGCTGACGGGAGGGATGAAAATCTCTCCTTATTATGGCTTGCCGAACCAGCACGTCGAGCTGCGCGGCACCTCGCATGGCGTGCGCGTCAAACACTGGCGCGCGGTAGCGCATAACTTCAATCTGTTCGCCATCGAAAGCTTTGTCGATCAGATGGCGGCGGATCAGGGCGTCGACCCGATCGCCTTCCGCTTGGACCGGATGTCGATCACGCCGCGCGCGAAGAAATGCTTCGAGATGGTAGCGCAGATGTGCGACTGGAACGCCAAGCGGCCGGAAGGCCGCGCGCTCGGCGTTTCCATAAGCGAACGTTCCGGCTCATTAGGTGCTGGCGTTGCCGAAATCTCGCTAGACCGCGACACTGGCAAGATCCGGGTGCACAAAGTTTGGCTCGCAGTCGACGGCGGCATTGTTGTGCAGCCCGCCGCCGCCAAGGCCAATATCGAAAGCGGCATCGTCTGGGGCGTTTCCGGCGCCCTGCATGAGACGCTGACGCTCAAGGATGGTGTCGTGGAGCAGAGTAATTTCCACGACTATAATGTGATGCGGATGTCGAACCTGCCGGAGGAGATGCATGTTTCTTTCGTCGATCGCGATGCGCCGCCGAGCGGCCTGGGCGAGATCGGCAATCCGTTCCTGACGCCGGCAATCGGCAACGCCTTCTTCAAGCTGACCGGCAAGCGGCTCTACCACATGCCGTTCACGCCGGAACGGGTGAAGGAAGCGCTGAAGGCGTAATCGCGATCTTGTCGTGAGGAGCAATAATTAATGGAGCGCCCGCCATTCGGCGGGCGTTCTTTTTTGTCGGAGCAATGCTGAGGGAATGAGGATGCCATCGTCGTCATGGCCGGGCATAGCCGTCGAAGATGGCGTCGCTTCGCGGCGCCTTATGTCCCGGCCATCCACGTCTTATCGCTGAGCGGAAGGAAAGACGTGGATGCCCGCAACAAGTGCGGGCATGACGAAGATAGTACTGTGCGGGACGCGCCGATTGACGCAGGAAAGAGTATGGCGTTGAAACCGCCGAACAAGTGAGACAGGCTGCAAACAGCATTCCCGTTCACCCGTAGGAACCGAGATGATGATCTCCCTTCAAGCGTGCAAATCGAAACTACAGCTATCGGCACTGTTCGTTATCGGCGCCGCGCTGCTTGTGACTCCTGCACACGCACAAACCAATAGCGTTGCCGATGTCGCCACCTACGAGGGCGCGGACCGTACGCAACGCCTGCTGCAAGGGTCGAAGCAGGAAGGCCAATTAATGATCTACTCCTCGGTGCCGGTCGAGGATCTTTCAGCGCTGACGGACGCTTACGAGAAGAAGTATGGAATAAAGCCAACCATCTGGCGCAGCTCTTCCGAGGGCGTGCTTCAACGCATCGTCGCGGAAAGCAAAGCCAAGCGTTTCGAGGCCGACCTCGTCGCCATGGCGGCGTCGGGAATGGAGCCGCTGCATCGGGAAAAGCTGCTGCAGGAAATGAAGTCGCCGGTGATCGCCGACTTGCTGCCGCAGACGATACCGGCGCACCGCGAATGGCTGCCGATCTATCTCAACGGTTTCGTCCAGGCCTACAACACCAATCTCGTGAAGAAGGAAAGCCTGCCGAAAACCTATCAGGACTTGCTCAAGCCCGAGTGGAAAGGAAAATTGGCCGTCGAAGGCGAGGATTATGATTGGTTCGCGGAAACCGTGCTGTCGCTCGGAGGCGAAGCCGAAGGGTTGAAGCTCTTCCGCGACATCGTCGCGGCTAACCGCATTTCATTGCGCAGCGGACATACTTTGCTGGCCAACCTAATCGTCGCCGGCGAAGTACCGCTCGGGCTGACGCTTTATAATTTTGGTCCCGAGCAATTGAAGGAGAAAGGCGCGCCGATCGACTGGTTCGTGATTCCTCCGGCGATTGCCCGGCCGGTGGGAATGGGAATTTTCAAATACGCGCCGCATCCGAATAACGCCGCGCTGTTTCTCGACTTCTGCATCGGCGAGGCGCAGCCACTGTTGGCGAGCCGGAAATTCATCACGGTGACCAAGAAGATCGATCACCCTTTTCTCAAAGGGCCGGTCAAGATCATCGATGCCGGTGTGATGCTGGACCAAGCCGAGAAGTGGCGGGACCTTTATCAGAAGACGATCCGCGGCGAGGCGAATTAGCCTCGCTCAGTTTCCTCTTCGAAAATGTTTCACGTGAAACATCGGAGCGAGTCGCTGCTCCCGCTCGCCCTATTCCGCCGCTTCGGCTACGCCGCCGTGCGCTTTCGACCAGCCGTTGGGATCGTTCATGAAGGTCTCAACCTGCCCCAGCATTTTGCCGTCGAACTTCCCGCTCTCCTTGGCGACCGCAAGAATATCCCACCAGGTTGCAAGGTAATGCATCGTGATGCCGAGGTCGCCAAGGATCTTTTTTCCTTCGGGGAAGATGTCGTAATAGAACAGCACGAAGACATGATCGACCGTTGCCCCGGCGTTGCGTAGCGCATTGCAGAAATTGACCTTGCTGCCGCCATCGCTGGCCATGTCCTCGACCAGCAGGATGCGCTGACCTTCTTCAATGTGCCCTTCGATCTGGGCGTTGCGGCCAAAACCCTTGGCTTTCTTGCGTACATATTGCATCGGCAAGCCCAAGCGGTCGGACATCCACGCGGCAAAGGGAATGCCCGCAGTTTCGCCGCCGGCCACTGCGTCCAGCGACTCGAAGCCGATCTCGCGCAGCACGGTCGAGGTGCCGAAATCCATCAAGCTATTGCGCACGCGCGGGAAAGAAATCAGCCGGCGGCAATCGGTATAGACCGGACTGGCGCGGCCGGAGGTGAAGATGAAGGGTTTGTCGGTCATGAAGCGGACGGCTTCGACTTCCAAAAACATCTTTGCCGTCAATTCGGCAATCGTCTTCTTGTCGGGAAAGCCAGCGCCTGTCGTCATTTGCTCGTCCTTAGTGTGATACCACGCGCCAATCGATTGTTTCGCCGCCACGATAAACCAATACACGGTCGTCGGCACCGTCGATGTCAACCTGTTCCGGCGCTGTCCACGGCGATCGTTCCAGGATGATCGTCTCCTCATTGGCGGGAAGACGGTAGTGCCTGGGTCCATTCAGCGAGGCAAAGGCCTCCAGCTTATCCAGCGCATGTTCCGCGTCGAATATCTTGGCATAAGCCTCGATAGCCACAGGCGCGCTGAACACGCCGGCAGCGCCATTCACGGCGAGCTTCTTTGCTGTCGGATGCGGCGCGGAATCGGTGCCGAGAAAGAAGCAGGCCTCACCGGAAGTCGCCGCTTGGCGCACCGCCAGCCGATCCTTCTCGGTCTTGACCACGGGCATGCAATACATGTGCGGCTTCAGACCGGCGCCGATCCAGTCGTTGCGGTTGAGCTCCATGTGATGGACCGTGATCGTGCCCGCAACCTGCGGCGCCGCACTGCGGACAAAATCGACTCCCTCCTTCGACGACAGGTGTTCCAGGATGATGCGCAAGCCGGGAAATTCCTTGACCCAATGCCGCAGCCGCCGTTCGATGAAGACGGCTTCCCGGTCGAAGACATCCACATCCGGAGCGACTTCTTCGCCGTGAATCAAAAACGGCATGTCGATCTTCTGCATGCGTTCCAGCACGCGGCGGACCTTGGCGAAGTCGGTCATGCCAGCAGCCGAATTCGTCGTCGCATGCGCGGGATAAAGCTTGACGCCGGTGAACACGCCTTCCCTGAAGCCGCGCTCCACGTCCTCGGGATCGGTGTTGTCGGTGAGATAACACGTCATCAGCGGCTTGAATCTCGAACCTTGCGGAAGTGCCGCCGTAATCCGCGCGCGGTAAGCGACGGCGTCCGCCATGGTGCGTACCGGCGGGACGAGGTTGGGCATGACAATGGCCCGGCCGAAATGCTGCGCCGTGAACGGCACCACCGCCTTGAGCATGGCGCCGTCGCGCAGATGCAGGTGCCAGTCGTCGGGCTTGCGGATCGTGATCCGTTTGGTCATTGCCTATCGCTTCACTTACGCAGCGTGAATTATTCCAAACGCTTGGTCTTGGCAAAATCGTAGTCGCGGGCGAACCCGCCGTCGAAATGCCAGCTCACTGTTTCCGGCTTAGAGCCGGAAGCAAAGACCTTTTTCAGGAAAAGCTGTTGATCTGCCCAGCCGGCGTCCGCCTGCGGCGCGCGGTAGCGGCCCGGCATGGTGTCGTTGAGCCAGCCATGTGGGGCGTCGGCGTAGACATGAATGTCGTAGGTCTTCTTGTGCTCTTCGAGAGTGTTGCGGAAGCGCCGCACGTCGTCGATGGAGATAATGTGGTCGGCGCCGCCGAAAGCCGCGAAGACGGGACAATCAACTGCCGCAAGAATCTCCTCCATCGGCTTGGAATTGGTTTCGCTCACCGGCCATTCGCGTTTCGACGCGGCGCCATACCAGACGACCGCGGCGGTGATCTTGGCCTGCGCCGCGAAGACCAGCGGATGGCGGCCGGTCTGGCAATATCCGGCGACAGCGATCTTGTTGATGTCAGCGCCGGGATGTTTTTCCGCCTCGGCAATCGCCGCCTTGATGTGCTCGATCGATTCGGCATCCGTCATTGCATAACGGGAGTCGCCGGCATTCAGCGCTTTCTGGTCGGGATGCTTGTAGAAGAAATTGGCCGCCACCACGAAATAACCATCGCCTGCGCAACGCTTGGCAAGATCGCGCGTGTGCGGCACCAAACCATAGCGCTCGTGGATGAGGATGACGACGGGATAGCGGCCCGCCGGAGCCGGCCGCGCCAGAAAGGCGGGCATCGCTCCCGCACAGGTGATTTCTTCAGTCGCGACGTCGTAAGCCATGGTCAGCACGTCTCTCTTGTTGATGCTTCACGGCGTCATCAGCGCAACTGCCTGGTCGACGGTCATGACACGTCCCATCCGCGGGAAAACGCGCTCCATGAAGAACTCGTTGTTGTTGCCGCGCGCCGAATAGCAGCAGTCCTTGACGACTACGATGCCGTAATCCAAAT
>JAXDOR010000117.1:0-8417 GCA_034668825.1 Alphaproteobacteria bacterium
TGGCGGTCGAGCGGATTGCCGGGCTTGTCGAAGGTCACATCCTCCGGCAACTCGACCGGCAGATCCTGGTCCGGCACCGGCACGACGCCGCAATGCGCGCAGTGGATGATCGGAATCGGGCAGCCCCAATAGCGCTGGCGCGAAATGCCCCAGTCGCGCAGGCGGTAATTCACCTGGCGCTGGCCGATGGGATGGTTGCCGCGCGTCTCGCCCTCCAGCCGCTTTGCCACTTCCTCCTTGGCTTCGGCGATGGTCATGCCGTCGAGGAAGCGCGAATTGATCATGCGGCCGTCACCGTCGTAGGCGGTATTGTTGATGATAAAAGTTTTCGGGTCTTGGCCTTCCGGGCACACCACCGGCGTCACCGGCAATCCGTATTTGCGCGCGAAATCCAGATCGCGCTGGTCGTGCGCCGGGCAGCCGAAGATGGCGCCGGTGCCGTAATCCATCAGCACGAAATTGGCCACATAGACGGGCAGCTTCCACGCCGCGTCAAACGGATGCAGCGCCTTGATGCCGGTGTCGAAGCCGAGCTTCTCCGCGGTCTCGATCTCGGCCTGCGCGGTGCCCATGCGTTTGCATTCGGCGATGAAGGCTGCGAGCGCGGGATTTTTCGCCGCCGCCGCGGCGGCGAGCGGATGATCCGGTGACACCGCGACGAAGCTGGCGCCGAACAGCGTGTCCTGCCGCGTGGTGAAAATATCCAGCTCGCCGTCTTTGTTTGGTGTCGTCTGCGCGTCGAGCGCAAAACGGATCAGCAAGCCTTCGGAGCGGCCGATCCAATTCTTCTGCATCAGCCGGACTTTTTCCGGCCAGCGGTCGAGCCTGTCCAGCGACGTCAGCAGGTCCTCGGCGTAATTGCTGATCTTGAAGAACCACTGCGTCAGCTCGCGCTGCTCGACCGGCGCGCCGGAGCGCCAGCCGCGGCCGTCGATCACCTGTTCATTCGCGAGCACTGTCTGATCCACCGGATCCCAGTTCACCTTCGACTGCTTGCGCTCGACCAGCCCGGCTTTAAGGAAATCCAGGAACATCTTCTGCTGGTGCTTGTAATAGGCCGGGTCGCAGGTGGCGATCTCGCGGCTCCAATCCAGCGACAGCCCCATGGACTTGAGCTGCGCCTTCATCGCCCCGATGTTCTGATAGGTCCAGGCGCGCGGATGCACCTTGCGCTCCATGGCGGCGTTTTCCGCCGGCATGCCGAAGGCGTCCCAGCCCATGGGATGCAGCACGGAGAAACCCATGGCGCGCTTGAAGCGCGCGACCACGTCGCCCATCGCATAGTTGCGCACGTGGCCCATGTGGATGCGCCCGGACGGATAGGGGAACATCTCCAGCACGTAATATTTTTTGCGCAGATCGTCGTTGCGCGTGGCGTAGATGCCGCGCTCGTCCCAAATCTTCTGCCAGCGGGCCTCGGCCTCGCGGGGGTTGTAGCGGTCGATGGGCATGAAGCTTAGTCGTTTCAGGTGGTTAGCGCGGCGTGAGTAGGAACATGAAAGCGGAGGATGGGTCAACGGTCGACTCAATTCCGTCGTCCTGCTTTTTGCCCTATGGGCTTCGAGTAATTCCTTTATCTCGCGGGCTCAGCAGGTGCTTGATCTTGAATTTCTTGCGCCGGCTTTCAACTGCTTCATACCGTTATACTTCGGCCGGATGAGCCGTCCGCTGACCGTTATAGCGCCGCGGGATTCCTGTCGACAGCCGATGAGTAGCATTGACCCGACTACGCTTAAAGCGTATATACCGTCATCATGCTCTTCGAGTGGGACGAAGCCAAGAGCCGGCGCAACCTGCGCGAAAGAGGCTTTGGTTTCGACTATGCGGCGGGCATTTTCGCAGGCCCGACGCTAGAGCGGCGCGACGATCGCCGCGACTACGGCGAAGTACGGATGCAGGCTATCGGTCGCGTCGGCGATGACATCCTGTTTGTCGCCTTCACGGACCGGGGCGATGTTCGCCACCTCATCTCGGCGCGGCTCGCCAACAGGAAGGAACGGAAGCTATGGCACTCGTTCGCCGAACACTGGACGACATCCGCCGGGTGAAGCCTCGCATCGACCGCGCCAAGATTGCCGCGACGACCGAAGCAGACATCCGGCGGCACATGATTGAGGACGGCCAAGATCCTGCGGGCGGCCTTGCGGACTTTGCTCCGGTCATCCCGCCGCAGATGCTACGCAAGCAGCTTGGTATGACACAGGCCGAATTCGCGCGCGCTCTGCGTATTCCGCTGTCGACCTTGCGCAACTGGGAACAGGGCCGGGTGCTGCCCGATCCAGCCGCCCGTTCGCTTCTGGCCATCGTTGCCAAAAATCCCAAGGCCGCGCTCAAGGCGCTGGCGGCGTAAAGGCTGAAGAGTCAGCGCGCCCATGACTTATCTTCCCCGACATCGTCGCCGCGCGAGCGGAGATACAGCGCGAGATCGAACGCGCGTGCCGCGCGGCCAAGCGCGACCCGCCCGTACCTACGTCGTCGTCCGCGTCTCCGGCACATAAAAGATCAGCAGGAACGCCACCACCGCGGCCGAGGCCGCGACGAAGAGGAACGACGAGCCGTAGCCCAACATCTCCGCGATTACCGCGAAGAGGACGGGGCTCAAGGTCGATCCGCTCTGGCCGGTCAGGCGCCAGACGCCGAGAAACATGCCGCGCGCTTCCGGCGGCGCGACGTCGGCGCCGACCGTCTGGATCGAGCTGCCGGTCAATGCCTGCGCCGTGACGGCGACGAAGAACAAAACCACGTACCAAGCATAAGACAGCGGGATGAAGGCGCAGACGGCCAGCGCCACCATCGTGATAGCCACGCCGGAAAAACCGGGCACCATCGTGCGCTTGCGGCCGAAGCGGTCCATCATCCAGCCGGCGACAAAGGCGATCGGCAGATTGATGAGGTTTGCCCCGGTCGCGAGAAAGGCGATCTGCGCGGGGCCGAGCTGATAGGCGAAGGCGGCGTACAGGTCGAGCATGCCGGAATAGATCGGCCCGCGCGCGAGACCCGCGAACAGCGCCACGCCGAAATAGGGCAGCCGCGGCAACACGATCTCCTTCAGCGACAGCTTGCGTGGCGCCGGCTCATTGCCTTTTGCCTTGGCCTCGGCGTGGTGCGGCGTGTCTTCCGCGAACAACAAGGTGGGAATCAGCGCGATCGAAGCGAGGACGGCGTAGGCGACGAAGGCCGTCCGGATGCCGAAGGCCGTTGCCAGCACCCCGCCGATCGCCGGACCCGCCAGCTTGCCGGCGCTGTCCATGGCGAACAGCCAGCTGATCTGCCGCCCGCGCTGGCCCGCCGCGGCGCCGTGCGAGATCGCGGCCAAGCGCGCCATCAGCCACATCTGCGTCGCGCAGCCGGCGAAGAAGCGCAGGACCAGAAGCTGCGTGAAGGATTCGGCGAAGATGACAAGCAGGGACATGATGGCCGCGAGCGAAGGCCCGGCGATGGCGACGGGGCGGCGCCCGAAGCGGTCGATCAGCCATCCCGACGGCAGTGTGGCGGCAAGGTTGCCGATCATGAAGGCCGTGATCACGCCGCTGGCGACGCCGAAGCTGACCTCGAAGGATTGCGCCAGCGCCGGAATGACCGGCAGCACGATGCCGCTGCCCAAGGCCAGCAGGAACGCCGGAAGATAGGTCGAGAGCAGCGCATCCCACGAGATCGCTCTGGACACGCCGTGCGGCGGTGTCGCCATCTCCGGGTTTTCAGTGCCGTCGCCTGTCGCCTTCATGCTCGGCACATATTCCCCGGGTTACTGTCGCGCTGTCCCAAACCTTCAGCCGGCGGGCCTCGGCCGCGCGGCGGTGCTGCGTCCCGGCTTTGCACCTTTTGCTCTTGAGCAACAAGGGCTGTAGACAATCGCGCCATGATCTCTCCCCCCGACATCGCCGCCGCGCTGGCGGAGACAAAGCGCGAGATCGAAGGCGCCTGCCGCGAGGCGAAGCGCGATCCGGCATCGGTGACGCTGATCGCAGTGTCGAAAACCTTTGGACCGGAGGCGATCGAGCCGGCGATCGCGGCGGGGCAGGGCGTGTTCGGCGAAAACCGGGTGCAGGAGGCCAAGGCGAAATGGCCGGCGCTCAAAGCGGCGCATCCGGACATCGCGCTGCATCTGATCGGGCCGCTGCAATCCAACAAGGCCAAGGAAGCGGTGGCTTTGTTTGACGCCATCCACACCGTCGACCGGCCGAGCCTCTGCGAAGCCTTGGCAAAAGAGATCGCCAAGCAAGGCCGGCGGCCTTTGCTGTTCGTCGAGGTCAATACCGGGGCGGAAGCGCAGAAGGCCGGCGTGCTGCCGCAGGATGCGGACGCGTTTATCGCGCGCTGCCGCGCGGACTACGGGTTGGAGATTTCCGGGCTGATGTGTATTCCGCCTTTGGCGGAGGCGCCGGCGCCGCATTTCGCGCTCACCGCCAAGATCGCGCAGCGCAATGGGCTGATGCTGTTGTCCATGGGCATGAGCGCCGACTTCGCCTTGGCGGTGACGTTCGGGGCGACGCATGTGCGGGTCGGCAGCGCGATTTTCGGCAGCCGCAGCTAAAGACCGCTGTCAACGCGGAGGTTGCGGCTTGCAACAGTCGTCGTGGCCGGGGAAAAAATATTGCACATGCAACACTGTGTAGTCGGTGGCGGCCGCAGTGGAAACCAGCTTGGCTTTGACGATGCCCTTCTCCAGAAAAAAGAACCGCGAGCAATGCGGGTCGATTACCACGGGGGTGACAGGAGTATTGGCGGGAGGATTGGGAAGCGGAGCCAGAATATCGGCTACTACCTGGGCGCCAACTTCTCCCACGTTTTCGATCAAGGCGAATATGCTCGTGGTCTGGACTGAGCCGTGCAGGATAACTTGCTCGGCGCCTGATTTTTTCAGCACGATATGGGTGGATGTTTTCGACATTGACCCCTCCTCCTCCAAGCCCTCCGCACCTTAGCATAGGACCAACATTCCCGTCTTCGACAGTATGGTTATGCGCCTCTTCCCTCTCCCCTTGTGGGAGAGGGTGGTTTGAGCGAAGCGAGAACCGGGTGAGGGGTCGGAATTCTCGGATCGCACTGACCCCTCACCCGGCTCGTTGCTCGCTTGCGCTCGCAATTCGCCACCCTCTCCAGAAGGTCAAGTAAGCAAGACGTGGATGCCCGGCACAAGGCCAGCATGACGGTGCTACTAGGAGGCTCAACCAATCTGTATTTTCGTCCCCGGCCCCAGCCGCTCCAGCAGCCGCCGCAACCGCCCCGCCTCGAGCGCCACACAGCCGGCGGTGGAGCCGAATCCCGGCCGCGCCACGTGAATAAAGACGGCGCTGCCGCGTCCGGCGACGCGCGGGCGGGTGTTGTGGTCGAGTTCGATGATGAAATCGTAGAGCCGGTCATCCCGCCACAGGCGGTCGCCGGAACCTTTTATGACAGTCGGGCGATTATACAGCCGGTCCGCGGGGTTCTCACACCAGCTATCGTTTCGCCCGTGGCGGCGGACGGGAAGCAATGTGCGGGGGCGCGGCGTCCGGGCGGCGCGCCACCACAGGCGCACGAGCTTGAAGCGGCCCCGGGGCGTCCCGCCGTCGCCTTCGCGCTTGTTGGCGCGGATGCCCGCGCGTCCGAGCGCCACGGGAATGCCGAGCGGGCCGGCCACAAGCCAGCCGCGCGCGCGAAACCCCGCGGTGGCGCGGACGTATAGGATAGGTAAGGACGTTGTTCGCATGAGCTTTGCACATTACGTCGGCAGCGGGCGCTTTGGGACTAAATACCAGTTGTCGCTTGCCCTTTTGCCCTCGAATGTTTCTACTTCGCCGGGCTGAAGTGTTCTACCGGGAAGGGATTTCCGCCCCGGATCACGTTCGGGGCAGGCTTTCTCCGGAATGTTGTGGATTGGAATAAAGGGGCCTCGTGCGAGGCCGTGACCGATGCCGAATGTGCGTAAGATCCTGATCGTGGAAGACGATGCCGAGTTGCGCTCGGCCTTGGTCGAGCAGCTGGCGCTGCATGACGAATTCGCGGCGGTCGCGGTGGAGAACGGCATGAAGGCGGTCAGCGCCGCCAAAACGGAGCATGCCGACCTCGTCATCATGGATGTGGGGCTGCCCGACATCGACGGGCGCGAAGCCGTGCGCATGCTGCGCAAGGATGGTTTCAAGGCGCCGATCATCATGCTGACCGGGCATGATACGGATTCCGACACCATCCTCGGGCTGGAATCCGGCGCCAACGATTATGTCACCAAGCCGTTTCGCTTCGCCGTACTGCTGGCGCGTATTCGCGCGCAATTGCGCCAGCATGAGGCGAGCGAAGACGCGATCTTCAACATCGGCCCCTATACCTTCCATCCCAGCTCCAAGGTGTTGCTCAACCCGAAGGGACAAAAGGTCCGGCTGACGGAGAAGGAAACCGCGATCCTGCGGTTTCTCTATCGCGCCGGCCAGGCGCCGATGTCACGCGAGACCTTGCTGCAGGAAGTCTGGGGCTACAATTCCGGCGTCACTACCCATACACTGGAGACGCATATTTACCGGCTGCGTCAGAAGGTCGAGGAGGATGCGGCGAATCCCGCCATCCTGGTGACCGAGGCCGGCGGCTATAAGCTGATGCCCTAGCGCATGATCCCGAAAAGTGGAAACCGGTTTTCGGATAAGATCATGCGCAAGCAAAAGCTGGGCGGAAATTCAACGAAAACGATTGGGCTCCGGTGAGCATCGAAGACGACATCGCCTTTATGGAGAAGGTGCCGACACTGGGGCTGCTGGGCCGCGCAGCCTTACGCATCCTCGCCATCGGTGCCGAGAGCCGGCATGTGAAGAACGGCGAGATTTTGTTTTACGCCGACGATGCGGCGGATTGCGGTTACGTCGTCCAGGAGGGGTCGTTTCGCCTCGAGCCGCCCGACGAGGACGGCAAGATCAAAGGCATCGTCGCCGGGCCGCATACGCTGCTCGGCGAATTGGCGATGATCACCAACACCACGCGTCCGGCGACCGCGACCGCGCTCGAACCGTCGACGGTGATCCGCATTCCGCGTGGGCTCTTCCTGAAAATGCTCGAAGGTTATCCGGACACCGCGCGAAAGCTGCGCGACAGCATGGCGGCGCGGACCGATCAATGGACCCGAGAAATGGACAATGTGCGGGCGCGGTTGGTGGGCAAGGAGCCGGAATAATCGTTATCCGCCTCATCCTGAGGAGCGGCCCCTTAGGGCCGCGTCTCGAAGGATGGGCGGCCTCGTGCTTCGAGACGCCTGCTACGCAGGCTCCTCAGCATGAGGCCGATAGAGATATCCTAAACCTCCACCGTCAGCGTCACCGGGACATGATCGGACGGCTGCATCCAGCCGCGCAGCTCCTTGGAAATCTTCAGCTCACGAAGCTGCTCGGCGAGTGCCGGCGCCACCCAGATATGATCGAGCCGGCGGCCTTTGTCGGCGGTTCTCCAGTCCGGTGCGCGGTAGCTCCACCAGGTATAGAGCTTCGCCGGCTCCGGCACGAAGTGACGTAAGGCGTCAAACCAGGACCCGGCCTTCTGCACCGCGACGAGCTTCTCGCATTCGAGCGGCGTGTGCGAGACCACACGCAGCATCTGCTTATGACTCCAGACGTCGTGCTCAAGCGGCGCAACATTCAGATCGCCGAGCAGGATGGATCGCTCCGACGAGGCCAGGCGCAGTGTCGCGCAATCGCGCATCTCATCGAGGAAGGCGAGCTTGTGGGCGAATTTCGGATTGATCTGCGGATCGGGCGTGTCGCCGCCCGCCGGCACGTAGAAATTATGCAGCGTCAACGGATCGCGTAAGCCGGCGCGCTCGCCGATCACCGCGGAGATGTGGCGGCAATCGGTCTTGCCGCAGAAACTTTGGATGTTGAAGGTTTCGAACGGCAGCCGCGAGAGTACGGCGACGCCGTGATAGCCCTTCTGCCCGTTGAGCGCCACGTGCTCGTAGCCGAGGCGCTTGAAACGCTTGAGCGGAAATTTATCGTCCGGCGATTTGGTTTCCTGCAGGCAGAGAATATCCGGACGCACCGCCTTGATGAAGCGGGCGACGAGATCGATGCGAAAACGCACCGAGTTGATATTCCATGTGGTGACCGTGAGCTGCATGCAAAGGGCGAGAAAAAATCCGGCCGCGGGTGGCGGCGACGAGTGCCTAGACCAATCAGAGCTAGTTCCGATACTGCGTGTAATCAATCTTGAACATGCTCGGGTCGGGCCGCTTGTTGGTGTCGAGATTGTAGACCGCGACCGTGGTGTCGAATCCTTGCGGATCGGTGACGGTCCATTGCCGCAACTGGAGATCCTTGGCCGCGAACATCAGCATCAGGCGGCTGGTGCCGATCAACGGCTGCTTCTCTTCGATGACGACGGTGACGAAAATATCGTCAGCATAGATGCCCACCACGTTAGTATCGCGGAGCAGATCGATACGGTCGGAAAGCAAGAAG
>JAXDOR010000118.1:0-8277 GCA_034668825.1 Alphaproteobacteria bacterium
CCCCAGCGGATCGCGAGATAGCGCGCCGGCGTAGCTCCAGTATTAAAGTGCTGGTGAAACCACATGTTTGGCGGCACCACCACGCTTCCATATTTCCACGGAAATACCTGCATCGCTTCGCCCTCTGGCCACATCAACGAATAGCCTTCACCGCCGATGATGACGACATGCGCGCCGGCGCCATGACGATGCGCCTTTTTGTAGGTCCCCACCGGCATTTCAGAGATGTGGGCCGTCATCTGGTTCTCTGACATTTCGAGACCGATGAAGCTGCCGCCGGCGCCGCGGTTGTTGCGGCGATAAAGTTCGATGGTGCGCACATCGGGCACGAAATTCGTATCCCAAGTCGTCGTCGCGCCGACCGGATAGGAGACGCCGGCGCCCGAGAAACTATCAGGCTCCTCGTCGAAGCGATCGTCGAAAGCGAAATCGTTGTTGAAAAGGAATTTCGGGTTGCGGAACAGGTTGAATAGGATAGGGGCCGAGGTTACGACGAGGAAACGCGCGGGCTTCTGGCCACTGGCATTGAAGTGCTGACGCCAGGTATTCATCGGCGGCGAGAACAGGCTGCCTTCCTGCCACTCGAAGCTGATCTTCTTCTTCTCATTGTTCCAGACCGTGCTTGAGCCGTTGCCGTCGAGGACCAGATAGAATTCCTCGAACAGGATCCGCTGCGGCGGGACGCTTCCGCCCGGCGGAATTTCGAGGATATAGGCGTCGTTGGTATCCTCGGTGCCGATCAGGTTGAGGATTGCCCCCTTCGCGCCCTTAAATTTCCAGTCGGCGACAGAAACGGTTTTCAAATCCTTGATGTAATATTCCTTGATGACGGGGATATTCTGAGCCTCGACCCATTTCTTATAGGAATTGACCTTCAGCTCGATCTTCTGTCCCTTGATCATTCGGTTTCCCCGACCAGCTTGCAGTAGTAACGCCACAACGGCGCGCCGTGGGTATCCTTGCCTTTCTTATTCGCGGCCTTGAAATGTGCGATGTCTTCGTCCGGGATCGGCTGCGGATTCCCCAGAAGATGCGCGCGGTAATTCATGTCGGCCAGCTCATTGAGCTTGATCGCCGTCAACGTCGCCTCTTCCACGGAAGCGCCGCAGGTTGTGATGCCATGGCCGCGCATTAGGCAGGCGCGCCCGGGCATGGTCGCCGCGAATTCTTTTCCCAGCGTGTCATTGGAGACGGTAATGCTGCGCGGATAGGTGGGAATGCCTTCGAGCAGCAGGCGCAGGCTGCCAGGGTCGTAAGCGCCATAGATCGGCATCAGCGGCTTGTCGCAGATCGTGAACAGCACCACGGTCTTTGGATGCGCGTGCACCACTGCGCCGACATCGGACCGCGTTCGATACATCCAGGTATGGATGAACACTTCCTGCGGTGGCTCCAGGTCGCCGCGTCCCGAAAGTTTCTTGCCGTCAAAGTCCACCGTGATCACGTCGTCTGCCGCGGTGAAGCGGACGCCACTTTCGCCGGGTCCGCGGGCGCGGATCAACAGCGTATCTGTCCCAGGCACGCGGGCGCTGACGTGCCCGGTCGCGGCTTTGGTCAATTCAAGCTTGCCCAACACCCGGCAGGCCTTTGCTACGCGTTCCCGAAGTTCTTCCACGTCGGCCTACTTCGCCCCGTCCCAATACGCGAAGCCCATGCCGCAACCGATGCCCGTCGGGACGCGGTAGGCGGGGACGTAGTCCACGACGGTCGCGGGCCGGTCGGCGGCTGCGGCGACGACAAACCAATTGCGTATCTCGGACGTGCCCGCCATCAAGCTCGACGACGGCATGGCGCTCAGATTGGCGAGATCGTTGGTCTTGATCGCGTTCAGCACGCCATTGTCCAACGCTTCGTCGAGGATCGTGTGGCTTAAGCCACCCGATGCAATGACGGCGACCTTGCTTTTTTGCGGCGCGCTGCGGATCGCGGCAGCCAGTGCTTTGCCGAATTCAACGCAGCGTTTGGCCGACGGGGCAGGGGGGAAATAGGTGTTGACCATGATCGGGACCACCGGGATTTGCGCATCCGGTGTCAGGAATTTCAGCACTCTTGAGAACGCGTGCCCCATGCCGCCCTCGTAACGCAGTTCCTTGGAATAGGCCGGGTCGAAGCCGGAATCCATCAGCTTTTCCAAAATCCCCTGCGCCAGCGCCGAGTCGGTCTTGTATTTGGTGCGGTTGGCGGATTTCGGCTCCTTGAAGTAGCCGAGACTGGTGCTGGCCTCAAAGTCCCCGCCGATATAGACAGTGAATGGAGGATTGGCGTCGTCCAGGATGTTTTCGTGCTGGTCGTCCGCCACCATCACCAGCACATCGGGTTTCCACGCCTCCACCTTCTTCCGCAACACTTCAATTGACTTCATGCAGCGATTGAACTTCGCCCACTTGTCGTCCAGCGTTTCCTTTTCCAGTTCAGGCCGCACCGGCAGCGTAGCACCATGCTTGTTATGTAAAACGTCCCATTGGTCGGGCTTCACCATGAGCTGCGGCCCGTGCGACATCGCTAGGAACCCGGTCAATTCAGCCATGGCTATGCCTCCTCCAACTCGTGCAACTTGTGCATTTCAATGCTCGGGACTTGATGCGCGAGCTTGATCTCGCGTTGTTCTTTGGATGACTGCAGCATGGCGAGGCACACCTCCAGTGAGGCCTTGCCCCATCGCCCATCGGGAAATGGGGCGCGCTTCTGCATCACCGATTGATAAAGTTCGCGCAGCTCCGCCGCGCGGCCTGCGTCTTTATCGCAAGCAATTTCCTCGCGGCCCGCTTCCGTGTAGACGTAAATTCCCTGTGGCGATTGCCGGATCACGCCGCCCTCGCAGGCGACAATGGTCAGTCCGAAAAACCCCTGCGACTCGCGTTCCCGCACAGCCGATTGCTCAGTCGTGCGCGGATTCTTGTATTTGGTTTCCTGATCGACCGCGCCAGTCAGGCGCTTCTTGTTGGCAAAAGATTCTGGATCGCGGCGCTTGCCGCCTTCGCCGATACCCCAGGTCAGTTCGGCAATGTCGAAATGCCCGTAGGCATTGAAGGCTAATGTCGCCGCCGCACCGCTATCGAACTCGAGAAATGCGGTGTAATCGCCTTCGGTGTCGAAATTCTTGTCTGAGCGGCCGGTAATCGCCCGCACGTTTTTGACGATGCCGCCGCCGATGTAGCGCACGATATCGACCTGATGCGGACCCTGGCGGAAAACAACGCCGCCGCCGAGGCTGGTGTCGATTTCCGAGGCCAATCTTGGACGCTGCATCCAGTCGTTGGAATTCCAGGTGTTGATCTGGATCACCCGTCCCAGCCGTCCGCTTGCCACCACTTCGCGGATTTTTTGAATTGCCGGGCTGTAGATCTTGGAATGTCCCTGCACCAGCTTGACGCCATTGCGATCAGCCGCGGCGATCATCTGATCGGTCTCGGCCAAGGTCACCGCCATCGGCTTTTCGACAATGATGTGCTTGCCGTGTTCCGCGGCGGTGATGGTGTGCTCGGCGTGATTGACATTCGGCGTGGCGACCCAAACAGCGTCGACTTCACCGCTGGCGCACATGGCCTTCACGCTCGAAAAGCCTTTGCCGCGATACTTCGCCTGGAATTCCTCCACGGCGTCGGGCCGAACGTCGGCGCCTGCGGTCAATTCCATTTCTGGAATACGCGCAATGTGTGGAAGAATTTGCCGCGAAGCCGCCCCCAGCCCCGCGACTCCAACTCTAAGACGCTTCAGCATGCACCTCGTCCCGCTCCGCTGTGGAGCGGTATAAGCCGATCCGTTCGTTGATCACGTTTAAGTCGATCATTTCGTTTTTCGCCGGATCGCGGATGATCCCCATGGGCTCGCCGCCCTGCGCCACGATGTCGATCTGTTGCTTCAGCAGCCGGCGGAACATCACGATGCCGCGATCGCCGGCGCCTAGATGTTCCTGGATGCGCTCGTCGATCGGCCCTTGGGTTTCCCAGGCCATGGAATCCTGCGCGGAGACCACGTCCATGTAATATTCGCCTTCCGGACTCTTCAGCGGACGATATTCGTAGGGCGGGTCCTGGTCCGCCGGCGAGCGGTCCGTCACGGAAGGGATGAAGTTGACGCGATAGACCTGGGTATGCTCGTCGTCGCGCGGCACGCGAATTTGAAGATTGTGCCGGTATATCTCTTCTCCGCGTCGCCTGGCCCCGCGCACTTCGTTGGAGACATGGCGCAGCATGGTCGGAAAAACCAGCGGATGCTCGTCGACCAACGGCGGGTCGGACGGATTTTTCCCGAACGTGGTGCGCCGCTTCATGATGCCGTACTCGAATGGGATGAAATCGTGTTTCTCTTGGTAGCGCGCCACGTGATCGGGAAGATGGCCTGACTTGAAGTTGACGCCATGCAGCCAATAGAGATGCGAGGGATCGACTGAGTTCTCCATCGGTAGCAGCCAATTGCAGTCGATCACCGACTCGACGGTGATCCAGCGCTTGCCATCCTCACGCGCGAGACAATCCCAGCGCGGCAGCAGCGGCGCCGGCAGCGGGCCCATATAGGCGAATAGCAAGCCGGCGAGCTTCTGCACCGGATAGGCCGGCTGCTTGATTTCGTTTTTGTAGGTGCTGCCTGGAGGCTCGGCCGGTTGCTCGATACACTGGCCGCTCAGGTCGTATTTCCAGCCGTGGTAGGGGCAGCGGATGCCCTCATCATCGACCCGGCCATAGGCGAGCGAAGCCAATCTATGACGGCACTGTTCGGCGACCAATCCGTAGCGCGGTTGCGTTTCACCGGTACGAAGCGGAAGGCCAAACACCGCGAGCTTTTCGCCGAGCAGCGTAACCGCCTTGATTGGCTTCTCCTCAGTGAGTTCTCCGGCCACGGCCACGGGATGCCAGTAACGCCGCAGCAGTTCCCCGGCAGGCGTGCCGGGGCCGACGCGTGTCAATGCTTCGTTCTGTGCTTGCTTTGACATTCGCTACCTCCTTTTGCCCCTCCGCCGAGGTCTTCTTTTTTTGCTTCTCACGACCGTCCGGCGGGTCGCGGGCAATTTTCGACATGCTTTACGAATTTCGATAATCGCAAAGTTCGCAGGCAGTGTCCAGAGGCGAACCTGCCGCGGCAAAACTGTGCCCTTTTAGCCTGCTTTATCGTTCCGCCGATACGCTAACACGACGGAAAATGGACAACGCGGCTATCGCCCGGCCGGTCACTGCGCCCGCAAAAGCTCCTTCATCCGCAGCCGGACTTCTTCCTTTTTGGTCACGGTAAATTCCCAGTCATAGGTGTCAAAATATTTTACCCCGGCACGAGGAATGACCTCAGGCGGCAGAAAACTTTCGTCGATATCATTGCGCGTCGGCGACACGCCCATGGCGCGCGCGAAAATTTCGCTGCCTTCTTTTGAAGCGAGCCAGTTGACGAACACCTTGGCTGCGTTCGGATGCGGCACATGGTTTAACAATGCGACCTGGCCGAAGCCTGCCGAGATTTCTCCCGGCAAATCGGCCAAAGTATCCAGGGACGATATCGGCAAGCCTTCCTTGCGCAGCTGATCCACTTGGGCATCCTCGGCGCCTAAGGTGATGGGGTAGGTGCCGCGCGCCAGCCAGTCGGTCAATTGCCGCGTGTCGCGGCTGATAACGGGCTTTTGATCGACATAGAGGCGTTTGACGAAGTCCTCGCCGAACTGGACATACAAGTGAGCAGCCTGATTGCTTCCGCTTCCCGGCACGGTGGGATCTTGCAGCGAGATTTTCCCTTTCCATTTTGGATCGAGCAGGTCGCGAACGGAACGCAGATCACCCGGCTTCACCTTGTCGGTGTTGATATGAAAAGTCGTAGTCACTGTGTTTGATAGCCGCAGGATATATTGATCCTCCGGATCGCTGAACCAAAGTTTTCCGTTCTTCCATTTCGATGCATCCACGACTTCGGGCAACACGAGCGCGGGCTTGAGCGGATCCAGTAATTTTTCCCGATAAAGAATGGTCGCCATGGTTTGAATGCCGGCAATCATGACGTCGACGGTATCGACTCCCGCCTGACGCTCAGCCCGCAGCTTGGTTGCCGTCTCGCTGCTGCGTCCGCCGAGATACTCCAGCGTGATGCCGAAGCGTGCATGGAATGCGGCCGGCATTGTTTGCCGCAGCTGCTGGCTGGGAGGGCCGGATACCGAGGCCTTGCCTTCCGTCCTCGCCTTGGTAAGGGTTTCATCCCAGGACGGCTTCCAATCGGCGGTTTGCGCCATAGCGGTAGATGAGAGGACGAGCAGCGTCAGAAGCAGCACTGTTTTTTTCATCACTGCTTGCGCCTACATGCGCTGGACGTGGAGTCCATGCAACAGGCCACGCCCTGCTTGGCCAGCTCTTTTTCGAATAGCTGTCGGATTTGCGGGTCCTCATCCTGGTATTCGATCTGATCGCCGCCGCTTTTGACGCTTTCGTCCACGCCGTAGCCTTTGCTCCGCCAGGGCCGGCGAAATTTCTGGCTGCCCCAGCGCAATGCCAGATAACGCGCCGGGGCCGGGCCGGTATTGAAATGCTGATGAAACCAATATTCCGGCGGCACGACAACGCTGCCCTCGCGCCAATCGAAGCGTTGCGGCGGCGTTCCTTCGGGCCACATCAGCGAATAGCCCTGGCCGCCGATAATGACGACATGAGCGCCGGGGCCATGCCGGTGCGCCTTCTTGTAAGTGCCTACCGGAAACTGCGAGACATGAGCCGCCATGGAATTCTCGGCCAGTTCGATGGCGACTGAACTGCCGCCGGCGCCGCGATTTTCCCATTTAAAGAGCGGTAGGGTACGAACATCGGGCACAAAGTTGGTATCCCAGACATGCATGGCGCGGCCTTTGTACGCCTCACCCCTGCCGGAAAAGCCGTCGGGGCTGGTATTCAAACGTTCCGCGAAGGAAAAAGAATTATTCAGAACGAAATCCAGATTGCGGAACAGATTGATGAGAACCGGCGCCGAAGTCACCACCAACAAGCGGGCCGGCCGCTCGCCGCTGCCGTTGAAATGCTGACGCCAGGTACTAACTGGCGGCGAAAACAGGCTACCCTCTTGCCACTCAAAGCTGATCTTCTCGTCCTCGTCGTTCCAGAGCGACGTCGAGCCCTGTCCCTCCAGGACATAGACCATCTCTTCAAACAGCAAGCGCTGCGGCTTAACGCTACCGCCCGCCGGTATCTCGCACAGATAAGCATCGTTGATGTCGCCGGTGCCGATCAAATTGAGATAAGCGCCGCGCGCGCCCTTCCATTCCCAAGGCGCGAGCTCGACCTTGCGCAGATCCTCGATATAGAAGTCGCGAATAACAGGGATGCCTTGCCCCTCGATCCATTTCTGGTAGGGCGTCTTGCCGTTGGACTCTATCTGTTGCCCGCTCATCATGGTCTGGGCTTCGACAGCAGCTCTTTCATCCGCAGCCGAACTTGCTCCTTGGTGGTCACGGTGAATTCCCAGTCGTAGGGATCAAAATAATCGACACCCGCGCGCGGAATGATCTGCGGCAGGAAACCGGATTCGTCGGTATCGTTGCGTGTCGGCACCATGCCCAGTGCTTTGCCGAAAATCTCATTGCCTTCCTTTGAAGCGATCCAGTTGACGAAAATCTTGGCTGCGTTCGGATGCGGCGCGTGGTTGAACAAAGCAACCTGGTCTCCGCCGGAGACGGACGGCCGCATGCTCTCCAAGCTGTACATTGCCACGATCGGCAGCCCCTCTTTGCGCAACCGTTGCAATTCGCCGTCTTCGGCGCCGAACGAGATCGGATAGGTGCCGCGCGCCAACCCGTCGGTCAACTGCCGCCGGTCGCGGCTGATCATTGTTTTCTGGTCGATAAATAATTGCTTGATGAAATCGTCACCCAACTGAGCATAAAGCTGCGCGGCCTGGTTGCTGCCGGTTCCGGATATAGTTGGGTCCATGAAAGAGATCCTCCCCTTCCACTTGGGTTCGAGCAGATCGCGGACGGAGCGCAGTTCCTCCGGCTTCACCTCGCGGGTATTAATGGTGAAAGCCCTGTTCACCGTGTTGAAAAGCCTGAGCACATATTGCTGCTCAGGGTCCGCGAACCAAAGTTCTCCCCTTTTCCATTTCGAGCCATCCACTACCTCGGGGAGGATGAGCACCGGCTTCAGCGGGTCCAGCATCTTTTCTCGATGGAGAACGGTCGCCATGGTTTGAATGCCGGCGAGCGCCGCGTCCACGGTGTAGATGCCGGCGGCGCGTTCCGCGCGCATCTTGTTCGCGGAATCCGAACCGCGCGCGCTCTGATATTCCATGGTGATGCCGAAGCGATTCTTGAACGCC
>JAXDOR010000119.1:0-6935 GCA_034668825.1 Alphaproteobacteria bacterium
CGAAGGGATCGGACCAGGACTGGAAGTTCACCACGATCAACAGATAGATCAGCACGATGGCGGCGAGCAGTCCGAACAGCAGGCCGGAAAACGCGCTGTTCATGGTCTGCACCTGGCCGAGCAGCACAACCGACGAACCCTTGGGCACCTCGTTCGCGGTTTCGTCGATCGCCTTTTTGACGTCGGCCGCGACCGCGCCGAGATCGCGACCCTGCGGCGTGGCATAGATCTGCACCATGGACACGATGTCGTATTGCGACACCACCGCGCTGGATGTGGACCGCTTGATGTCGGCGATGCCGCCCAAGATCGGCGACTGTGGAATGCCGGCCGCGGTGATCGGCAACGTCTGCAGCGCGCCGAGCGAGTCGACCTGATATTGCGGCGTCTGCATCACGATCGAATACGACACGCCGTTATCGGGGTTGAGATAGTAGGTCGGCGCGACCTGAGCGCTGCCGGCGAGGTTGACGACCAGGCTGTTGGTAACGTCACGCTCGGTCAACCCGACATATTGTGCGCGGGTGCGGTCGACGTCGATGTTGAATGTCGGATTATTGGGTGACTGCTGTATACGTGCGTCGGCAATGCCGGGAATACGGCGGATCCGGCCCAGCAGCTTATTGGCGTAGGCATAATTCGCAGCCAAATCGGCGCCGCGTATCTGCAGGTCGATCGGCGCCGGCGCGCCGAAGTTCAGGATCTGGCTGACGATGTCGGCCGGCAGGAATGCAAACTGCATGCCCGGGAACAGCCGCGGCAATTGCTCACGCAAGGCCTGGACGTGTTCGTCGGTCGGCCGATGACCCTCTTTCAGCTTGATCTGGATGTCGCCGTCGGCCGGGCCGATCACGCCGGTATTGTTGTAGGTCATGTTGATGCCGCTGATCGGCATGCCGATGTTGTCGGCGAGCGTCTCGATCTCGCCGGGCGGGATGATCTTGCGGATCGCCTTCTGGATATCGGCAAACTGGTTGGCGGTTTCCTCGACCCTTGTGCCGACCTGGGTGCGCACATGCATCAGGATGCCGCCCGCATCGACGGAGGGAAAGAAGTTGCGGACAAGATACGGCACCAGCAGGAACGACACCCCGACAAAGCTCAGGAATCCGATCACGAAGATCGGCCGCCGGGTCAGCGCCAGCGCCAGCAGATCGCGATAGCCGGCGCGGAACCGCTCGAAACGCGCCTCAAAACCGCGCTGGAACCGGACCAGCGGATTGCGCGACGGCGGCGGCCCTTCGCCTTCGGCGTGATGGACGTGTGGCTGCAGCAGGTATTTGGCCATGGTCGGCACCAGCGTGCGCGACAGGATGAACGACCAGATCATGGCGAACATCACAGCTTCCGCCATCGGCACGAACAGGAATCGCGCGACACCCTGCAGGAAGAACATCGGCACGAACACGATGCAGATGCAGAGCAGCGAGACGAAGGCCGGGGTTACGATCTGCCGCGCGCCGTCCATGATCGCGGGCTCGACCGCCTTGCCCTGCTCCAGATGGTAGTTGATGTTCTCGATCGTCACCGTGGCGTCATCGACCAGAATTCCGACCGCCAGCGCAAGGCCGCCCAGTGTCATGATGTTGAGCGTCTCGCCGATCGCCGACAGCATCACGATGGCGCCGAGCACGGAGAGCGGGATCGAAATGGCGATGATCACCGTCGAGCGCCAGCTTCCGAGAAACAGCAGGATCATCACGCTGGTCAAAAGCGCGGCGATCACGCCTTCGTTGGCGACGCCGGTGATGGCGCCGCGCACGAACAGCGACTGGTCGGCGATGAAGCCGATCTTGAGCGCATCGGGCAGCGAATCCTTGACGTCGATCACCTTCTGCTTGATGCCGGCGATGATATCGAGCGTCGAGGTGGAGCCTGCCTTCAGTACCATCATCAGCACGGATCGGTTGCCGTCGACGTGAACGATATTGGTCTGCGGCGGGTTGCCGTCGCGCACGCTGGCGACGTCGCGCACATACACCATGGCGCCGTTGACGGTCTTGATCGGCAGGTTGCCGAGTTCTTCGATCTTCAGCGGCGAGTTGTTGAGCTGGATGACGTATTCGAAGCCGCCGATCTTCTGCGATCCCACCGGCGTGATCAGGTTCTGCGCGGCCAGCGCATTGGCGACGTCCTGCCCGGACAGCCCGCGGGCCTGCAGCGCCGTCGAGTTGAGATCGATCTGTATCTGGCGCTGCTTGCCGCCGAACGGGTACGGGATCGCCGCACCCGGCACCGTGACCAGCGGCGTGCGGAGTTGATTGATTCCGATATCGGCCAGGTTCTGTTCGGTCAGCCCCTCGCCCGACAGCGCGACCTGGATGATGGGCACCGTGGAGGCGCTGTAATTGAGGATCAGCGGCGGCGTCGCGCCGGGCGGCATCTGCTTGAGCAACGTCTGCGAGATCGCGGTGACCTGGGCATTGGCGGTCTGGATGTTGACGTTCGGCTGGAAGAAAATCTTGATGATGCCGATGCCGTTGTAGGAATTGGCGACGATGTGCTCGATGTCGTTGACCGTCGTGGTCAGGGCGCGCTGGAACGGCGTGACGATGCGTCCGGCCATCTGGTCCGGCGGCAGGCCGGTGTAGTTCCAGACCACGCCGATCACCGGAATCCGGATATCGGGAAAAATGTCGGTCGGCGTGCGCAGCGCGGCTAGCGGTCCGACGATCAGGAGCAGCAACGCGAGCACGACGAAAGTATAGGGTCGGCTCAGGGCGATGCGGACCAGCGCGATCATAGAAGCGGCATTCCTCGGGTCGAGCGAACGGATTGTTGGACTCGCGGGCGCCGGCAACCCGCCCGGCGCTGATGTACCTGAACTCGCCGGAAAACGCCAATATCTGGCATACATAAGGCCATGCAATCGACCGGTATCTTTAACGCCGGGGGCCGTCCACGGGAACTCTCACGACAGTTTGATCCGCAGCGGTCGTCATTGCGAGGAGCCCTTGCGACGTAGCAATCCAGTCTTACCACTCGTTGGAGCCTCTGGCTTCGCTCAACGGGCGGCGCTTCGCGCCGACCGTTGGCTCGCAATGACGGCGGAAGGCGTTACGTTCCGCCCTAAACCTCCAGCTTGTCGCCGCCCTTGAGGTCCAAAATCTCCCGGGCTTCATCCGGCGTCGCAATCTCAAGCCCGAGGCCTTCGATGATCTTGCGGGCCAGTGTCACCTGTTCGGCGTTGGACGCCGCCATCCGGCCCGGCGCGGCCCATAGCGAATCCTCGAGGCCAACGCGAATATTGCCGCCCATGGCGGCGGCCATCGCCGCGATCGGCAGTTGGTTGCGCCCGGCGCCGAGCACCGACCAGACGAACTTGTCGCCGAACAGGCGATCGGCGGTGCGCTTCATGTGCAGCACGTCCTCGGGATGCGCGCCGGTGCCGCCCTGCAGGCCGAACACGGTCTGCACGAACAGCGGCGGCTTCACCATGCCCTGCTCCAAGAAGTAATTCAGGTTGTAGAGATGCGCGGTGTCATAGCATTCGAACTCGAACCGGGTGCCGGTCTCCGACAGCGTCTTCAGCACATATTCGATGTCCTGAAAGGTGTTGCGGAACACGATGTCCTTGTTCTGCAGATGCTTGAGCTCCCAGTCGTGCTCGAATTTCTTGAAACGGTTGAGCATGCCGAAGAATGCAAAATTCATCGATCCCATGTTGAGCGAGGCGACTTCCGGCTTGTACACCGCAGCGGGACGCACCCGCTCATCCACCGTCATGGTCGGCGCGCCGCCGGTGGTAAGGTTGATCACGCAGTTGGAGCGCTGCTTGATCACTTTCAGGAACGGCGCGAAGGCTTCGGGGCTCTGGTCAGGCTGGCCGGTCTTGGGATTGCGGGCGTGCAGATGCACGATCGCGGCGCCCGCCTCGGCGGCGTCGACCGCGGCGTCGGCGATTTCCTGCGGCGTCACCGGCAGCGCTTTGGACATCGACGGCGTGTGGATCGCGCCGGTCACGGCGCAGGTGATGATGACTTTGCGTGCCATGCTGTCTCGCTTTCTCGTTTCGACCAGTTCAGAACTGAACCATGATGAATTCAGGTTGCAGCGGCTCCTTCTCACCTCCCGGAGGGGAGAGGTCGAAGCCGGAGCGCCGGCGAAGGCTTCGGGTGAGGGGTCTCTCCACACACTCGGATTCGCGGAGAGGCCCCTCACCCGCCGCGCATCCAACGATGCGCGTCGACCTCTCCCGTCCGGGGAGAGGTGAGGTGAGCGCCGTGCCGATTCGACTTGAAAACATCATGCTCTAGTCCTGTTGCGATGCCTTGTGCGCGGCCAGCGCCGCGAGGCGCTCGTTGCGCCGCTGCGTCAGCGCGGCAATGCGTTCGGGCGAAGGCTGGTGCGGCCACGCTCCGATCACCCGGTCCACATTCGGGTTTTGGTAGACCTCGGGGCCGGCGGATGCGGAAGCCAGCTCCTTATAGAAGCCGGTGTAGCGCGCGCAGTAATCCGGAATCCCCCCGGGCGCATTGAGTTCGATGGTCTCGAACGGACCGAGGAACGACCAGCGCAAGCCGAGGCCGTCCTTGACCGTATGATCGAGGTCTTCGGCGGAGATAAAACCTTCGCCGACGAGTCGAAACGCCTCGGCGAGTAACGCGCCCTGCAGCCGGTTCAGCACAAATCCGTTGATCTCGCGGTTGACCGTGACCGGCACCTGGCCGATTTCGCGATAAATCTCCCGCGCACGCGCGATGCATTCCGGCGCAGTCCAAGGCGCGCCGCACAGTTCGACCAGCGGCACCAGATGCGGCGGATTGACGGGGTGGCCGATCAGGCAACGCGCCCGGCCCGGCAGCATTTCGGTGAAACGGGAAGCCACGATCGCCGACGTCGATGACACCAGCAGCGCGTCAGGCGGCGCCAGCCGGTCGAGGTCGGCGAAGATCGTGATTTTCTGGTCGAGGTTTTCGGGCCCGTTTTCCTGGACGAATTCGGCGCCCCTCACCGCTTCCTCGACGCTGCGCGCGACGGTTATTCGCGCCGCCGCGCCATCCGGATCGGCCGCAAGACCATGGCGCGCCAGCGCATGCAATTCGTCGCGGATCAGGCCGGGCGCGGCAGCCAGCGTGCCCGCATGCGGATCGGTGAGCCGCACGTTCCATCCGGCGCGCGCAAAAATCGCGGCCCAGGCGCGCCCGATCAGGCCTGTGCCGACGATGGCGACATGTCGTTCCGTGTTTGTCATTCCCATTCTTTCACAGCCAGAGCACCTTGCGGCGCAAATCGAGATCGTCCCGCAAGGCCTTGGAAGGTCCTTGATGAATCACGCGGCCGCGCTCCAGCGCGACCGTGGCGTCGGACAATGCCAAAGCCAGATCGAGATGGTGGTCGACGATGATGATGGCAATTTCCTTGCGCAGGCGGTCGAAAGTCTCGAACAATTGCTCGACCACGGCCGGCGCCAGACCCTCGAACGGCTCATCCAGCAGCAGCACCCGCACATCGCCGGATAGCGCGCGGGCGACCGCGACCATCTGCTGCTCGCCGCCGGAGAGGTAATCCGCCGGACTGTCGAGCCGCTCGGCAATCCGCGGGAAATATTCGTAGATACGCTCGCGAGTCCAGTGCACGCCATGGCCGGTCTGCCGCTTCAGGCCGCCAAGCTCGAGATTCTGCTCGACGCTCATCCCGGCGAACAGCCCGCGGCCCTGCGGCACATAGCCGATGCCGAGCCGCGCATTCTGCGCCGACGAATTTCCGATCAGTTCATGGCCCGCGAGTTTGATCGATCCGTTCGAGGCCGGCGCAATCCCGATCAGCGTCTTCAGCAGCGTCGATTTGCCGGCGCCGTTGCGCCCGAGCAGCGCGATGATCTCGTTCTCGTGCAGCGTGAAATTCACGTCGTTGAGGATGTGGCTCTTGCCGTAGAAGGTGTCGACGTGCTCGACCGTCAGCAGCGCATTGACGCGCGCGGCGGTTTCGCGCGGTTTCGCGGCGACCGCGGTGGCGCCGGAGCCGATGTAAACTTCCTGCACCTTCGGGCTGGCGCGCGCATCCTCGACGGTGCCGTCGAGCAATACGAGGCCTTCGTTCATGACGGTGACATGGTCGGCGAGCTGGAACACCCGGTCGATATCGTGCTCGACCAGCAGCACCGGCAGATCGGCCGAGATCCGCTTGACGATGGCGCCGATACGCTCGCGCTCGGCGGCGGCAAGTCCCGCAAGCGGCTCGTCGAGCAGCAGCACCCGCGGCGCGGTGGCGAGTGCGACACCCATGTCGAGCAGGCGCTGGCCGCCATAGGACAGCGTGCCGGCTTCGGCTTTTTCGATACCGGCAAGGCCGAGATAGCGGATAGTGGCGTCGGTCTCCGCATTGATGACGTCGATCGCCAGCGCGCTCGCGACCGGATCGAAGCGGCGCGGATGCCGCGCCTGTACGGCGAGGCGGATATTCTCGCCGACGCTGAGCGCGGGAAACAGGTTGGTGATCTGAAACGAGCGGCCGATACCTGCGCTTGCGATCTCTTCCGGCGTGTGGCCCGCGATCGGCTGGCCCAGCAGCGACACCGTGCCTTCGTCCGGCGGATACATGCCGGACAACAGGTTGAACGCGGTGGTCTTGCCGGCGCCGTTGGGGCCGATCAGCGCGTGCAGCGTGCGGTCGGCGATGGAGATATCGATGCCCCGCACCGCCCTGATGCCGCCAAAACTCTTGACGATGTGGCGGGCGGAAAGCACCGGACCGTCGACGTGCGATTTCGGCCGCAAAAATTCCGGCAGCGGCAGCAGCTCGATGCGCCGCGCCGACATCGCGGCGTCTTCGGTGGTCTTCTTCCGCCATGGCGCGATCAGCCGCTCGGCGACCCCGACCAGGCCAGTCGGCGAAAACACGATGAAGGCCACGAACACCAGGCCGAACCAGAACAGCCAGTTCTCGGTGTAGATGCTGAGGAATTCGCGAAACAGGATGAAGAACAGCGCGCC
>JAXDOR010000120.1:0-2716 GCA_034668825.1 Alphaproteobacteria bacterium
GCATCATGGCGGAGCGCATGCGCGCCCCGCTCGGGCAACCGATCGTGATTGAAAACGTCGGCGGCGCCGGCGGCAGCATCGGAGTTGGGCGCGTCGCGCGCGCGGCGCCGGACGGCTATACGTTCGACATCGGCCAGTGGGACACCCATGTTGGCAGCATCATCTACAAGCTCGATTACGACCTGGAAAAAGACTTTGAGCCGATCGCCCTGATCTCCAACAATCCGCAGTTGATGGTCGCCAAGAACGACCTCCCGGCCAATACTCTTGGCGAACTCGTGACATGGATGAAGGCCAACCCCGGCAAGATCAATTTCGTCAACCAGAACGCGGCGGCGAATGTCAGCGGCGTGTTGTTCGAGAACCTCACCAAGCAGAAGGTGCAGTTCATTCCCTATCGCGGCGCGGGTCCGGCCATGACCGACCTCGTCTCCGGCACGGTGGACCTGCTCGTCGTGCAAGGCGCGGTGGCGCTGCCGCAAATCCGCGGCGGCAAGATCAAGGCGCTGGCCAACCTGTCGCCGCAGCGCTCGGCCTCGATGTCGGATATTCCGACCGCGGACGAGACCGGCGTGCCTGGACTCTATATGTCGGGCTGGTTCGGATTCTGGGCGCCCAAGGGGACGCCGAAGGAGATCATCGCCAAGCTGAACGCCGCCACCGTCGAGGCGCTCGCCGATCCGGCGCTGCAGAAGCGGTTTACGGAGTTGGGGCTCGACGTCGCTTCGCGTGAACAACAGACCCCGGAAGGGCTGGCCGCGTTTCAGAAAACCGAGATCGACAAATGGTGGCCGATCATCAAGGCTGCGGGAATCGGCGCGCAGGCGCAGTGACGTGGAGATGAACGGCAAAACCGTTCTGATCACCGGATCGACCGATGGTGTTGGCCGTTATGTCGCCGCCAAGCTCGCCGCAGCGGGCGCAAAGGTGTTGATCCATGGCCGCGACCGCGATCGGGCGAAAACGCTTGCCGGGGAGATTCGGCGGGCAGGGCACGGCGAGGCCGTCTTCTATCAAGCGGATTTGTCGTCGCTAGCCGGCGCGCGGCAGCTTGCCGAAGCGGTATCGGCCGATCACAAGCGGCTCGATGTCTTCATCAGCAATGCCGGAATTGGCTCGCGAACGCAAGGCGCCGAGCGCCGGCAGAGCGCGGACGGTTACGAACTGCGATTCGCCGTGAACTATCTTTCCGGCTTCCTGCTCGCGCACCTATTGCTGCCATTGCTGAAGGCAAGTGCGCCGTCGCGCATCGTCAACGTCGCCTCGCTCGGTCAGCATCCCATCGATTTCGACGATGTGATGATTACGAAAGACTACTCCGGCTCGCGCGCCTACGCGCAGAGCAAGTTGGCACAGATCATGTTCACGATTGATCTCGCCAACGAACTTAAGGGATCGCGTGTGACGGTGAATTCGCTGCATCCGGCCACCTACATGAACACCACCATGGTGCGCCAAGGCGGCATTACGCCGATCAGTACCGTGGAGCAGGGCGGCGACGCGATCCTGCACCTCGCCGCCGGGGGCGATGTGGCCGGCAAGACCGGACTGTTCTTCAACGGCATGCGGGAGGCGCGGGCCAATCCGCAGGCTTATGACGAGGCCGCCCGCAAGCAACTCCGCGACCTCAGCCTTGAGCTGGCGGGCTTGTCCAAGGCTTGACCGGTGGAGAATTCGCCGCGCGCCCCGGTATGGTTAGCAGAGTGTTGAGAATGCACGCGGACAAGCGTTTGCCGTCGCATGAAAGAGGCCCGCTGCGGCTAGAATTAAAGAAAACGGCTTTTCACATCATCTTCGGCCGCGCGGTGGCTTAACCTTTACGCGTCTTTAATGGCGCGGACGTAGGGTCTGGGTGCGGTTCAGAACGGGCCGTCCAGCCGTGCAGTGCGGCCGGAGTTCGCGGTCGCGTTGGAGTACTCCATGGATATCATGACGGGCGTTGGGCTCGTGTTCGGCATTATTGTCGTGGCCGTTATGGTGTTCATGGGCGGCGATCTGCACATGTTCATCTCGGAACATGCGATGATCATCATCTTCGGCGGCTCGATCGCCGCCACCATGATCCGCTTTCCATTCAGCGCGATGCTGCATGGTCTTCCGCTCGGCGCCAAATTCGCCTTCACGATGAGTCGGTTGTCGGCGCGGGATCTCGTGGACGAACTCGCCCGCATCGCGGAAATCGCGCGCAAGCAGGGGCCGGTCGGCCTTGAGAAGGTGGAAACCGACGAGCCGTTTCTGGCCAAGGGAATCCGTTACGTTGCCGACGGTTACGATCTTGAATTCATCCGCGACAATATGGAGCGCGACCGCGACAATTTTCTGATGCATCTGGATGAAGGCGGAAAGATCTACCGCGCCATCGGCGATTGCGCGCCGGCATTCGGCATGATCGGTACGCTGATCGGCATGGTGCAGATGTTCGCCAATATGACCGATCCGTCGAAACTCGGCCCTTTCATGGCGACGGCGTTGCTGGCGACGCTGTATGGCGCGCTGGTCGCCAACTTGTTCTGCCTGCCGATCGCCGACAAGCTGCATGGCAAGCTTCTGGATGAGGAAACCAATCGCACCCTGATCATCGACGGCATCCTGATGATCCGCGATTCAAAGAGCCCGACGCTCGTGCGCGAGATGTTGCTCGCGTATCTGCCCGAAAAGCATCGGCACGACGAAGAGGAACTGGCTACGGCGTAATTGCCGGTCCAGGGCTGAAGAG
>JAXDOR010000121.1:0-5017 GCA_034668825.1 Alphaproteobacteria bacterium
CGACATGCTCGTGAGCTTCTGGGCGATCGACGAGAAGCCGACCGGAAGCAAGGACCCATATGCGCTGAGAAGAGCGGCGCTGGGCGTTATCAGGCTGCTTCTCGACAATGGCATGCGTATGCACCTAGTTTCTACGATGAAGCCTGCTCATGAACGCGTCCACGAAGCTGCATACGGCAATTCGATGTTGTATGACTCCACCAAGGACGGCGATCTTATAAATCCACGCGAACGACCGCTGGACCCAAAGCTAATTCCCGATCTGCTCTCCTTCTTCTTCGACCGCCTCAAAGTCCAGCTTCGCGATCAAGGCGCGCGCCACGATCTGGTCGACGCCGTGTTTGCGCTCGGCGAGCGGAGTGCCGAAGGCACGACAGAAAGCAATAATAGCCAGGACGATTTGGTGCTTATCGTCCGCCGCGTCGAGGCGCTGGAAAAATTCCTCGATACCGACGATGGAAAAACCCTGCTGGCTGGCGTCAAGCGCGCGACCAACATCATCCGTATCGAAGAAAAGAAAGACGGCAAGTCATATACCGGCGCGCCGGACTCAAAAGCCTACCAGCAGGACGAGGAGCGTGCGCTCGCCGCCGCCATCACCATCGCCGAGAAAGAAGCCACCGCTGCCGTCACCAAGGAAGATTTCGCCGCCGCCATGAGCGCCATGGCTAAGCTTCGTCCCCATGTCGACGCCTTCTTCGACAAGGTCACCGTTAATGCCGACGATCCAGACTTGCGCAAAAACCGCCTCAAGCTGCTGAACGAAATCCGCGAAGCCACCCGCGCCGTCGCCGACTTCTCCCGCATCGAAGGCTAATCTTCAGCTTAGGTCGCAGAGACAGGCGCCGTCCGCTGGTGTTATCGTCCGCACGCGCCAGGGCGCTGCCCGTTATCTGACCCGAGGGAAAACGATGGTTGCTTTCACCGTCAACGGCCAAAAGCAGGAGGCGGGAGTCGATGGCGACACGCCGCTGCTCTGGGTGCTGCGCGAACACCTGAAGATGACCGGCACCAAGTTCGGCTGCGGCATCGCCGCCTGCGGCGCCTGCACCGTGCATATCGACGGCGCGCCGGTCCGCTCATGCATCACGCCGGTGTCCATGGTCGAGGGCCGCTCGGTCACCACCATCGAAGGCCTGTCGGCGGACGGCAGCCACCCGCTGCAAAAAGCCTGGATCGCCGAGCAGGTGCCACAATGCGGCTACTGCCAGTCCGGCCAGATCATGCAGGCGGCGGCGCTGCTGGCGCGCAATAAGAATCCTTCGCGCGAGGAGATCGTCGAGCAGATGGACGGCAACATCTGCCGCTGTGGCACCTATCAGAAGATCATCGCCGCCATTCAACGCGCCGCGCGGGAGGGCTGAGCCATGACCCAGCACAAGCAGGCCGCCGCTCTCAGCCGCCGCGATTTTGTTGGTGGAGCCGCGGGTCTTACCCTGGCAATGAGCTTCGCCGCGGCGGGGCGCTTTGGAATTGACGACGCCGAGGCCGCTGAAGGCCCGCTCGTTGCCAATGTCTGGGTGACCATCGCGCCCGACGACACCATCACCATCATGTCGCCCGCCGCGGAGTTGGGGCAGGGGTCGTTCACCGCGCTGCCGCTGATCCTGGCGGAAGAGCTGGATGCCGACTGGTCCAAGGTGAAGATGGCGCAGCCGCCGTGGGATACCAAACGCTACGGCAATCCTGAATATGGCAACCGCCTGTCGACGACGTCGAGCTTCTCGGTGCGTGGTTATTTCACGCCGCTGCGGCTTGCCGGCGCGCAGGCGCGGCGCGTGCTGCTCGATGCGGTCGCCGCGAAGTGGAATGTGCCGGTGGCCGAACTCACCACCGAGCCGAGCTTGGTCGTGCATCAAAGGTCGGACCGTAAAATCAGCTACGGCGCGGTTGCCGCCTTTGCCCAGGCGCCGGCGGAGTTGCCGAAGATCGAGGAGAAGGATCTCAAACCTTCGAGCGCCTTCCGTTTGATCGGCAAGGATGTGCCACGCGTCGACGTGCCGCTGAAAGTCAAAGGCGCTGCGATCTATGCTATGGACGTGCAGGTGCCTGGCATGATCTACGCCGCGGTGCTGCAGTCGCCTTATGACGGCGGTGCGCCGCAGACGGTGGATGAAGAACGCGCCCGCAAAATTCCGGGCGTCACCGATGTCGTCAAACTGCCGAACGGCGTTGCCATTCTCGGTTCTACCGTGGAGGGAACGCAGGCCGGCAAGAATGCGCTTAAGGTCACCTGGACCAATGCGAAGGGCGCGGACTTCGACAGCGAGCGGGCGCTGACCGAGTTCATGGAGATCGCCCGCAATACCAGCCGCCGCGGCGCCGAATACGCCAAGACGGGGAACGTCGGACCGGCGCTAATGGACGCGGCCACGGTGATGCGCGGCGAGTACCGCACGCGACATACCTATCACGCGCAGATGGAGCCGCTGAACGCGACCGCTTCGGTCAGCGCTGACGGCAAGTCGGTCGAGCTATGGGCCGGCACCCAAGGCCCCGGCAGTTTGATCGATGAAATCGCCGGCCTGCTCAAGATCAGCGCCGCCAACGTGAAGCTTAACCAGCAATGGGTCGGTGGCGCCTATGGCCGCCGCTCGCAGAATGAAGTCGTTGTCGACGCGGTGCTGTTGTCGAAGGCGGCGGGCAAGCCAGTCAAGCTGATCTGGAGCCGCGAGGACGACATGACCTCCGGCAAGTTCCGGCCGATGACCGCGCAATATATTGAGGCCGGTCTCGACCCAAAGGGCAAGATCGTCGCCTGGCATCACCGTGTGGTGGCGGAATCGGTTTCCGCCTATACGGCCGCGGCTCGCGGCAACGCGCCGCCGAAAACCGACCAGATCGTGATGAAGGGAACACCGATCCCCTGCTACGGCATCGCCAACAAGCTCGCCGAGCATGTGGTGGAAGCGCGCGGCACGCGGGTTTCCGCATGGCGCGGCGTCGGCGTCGGCCACAACGCCTTTGCCATCGAATGCTTCCTCGATGAGATCGCCAAGGCGACCGGCAAGGACCCGCTCGCCATTCGCCTCGAATTGCAGGAGGGACAGCCGCGTGCGCAGACGCTTGTGCGCACGGTCGCGGAGATGTCGGACTGGACGCGAAAGCGCGAGGGCACCGGCCTCGGCATCGCCTTCATGGAGAAAGACGACACGTTCGCCGCCGGCATCGCCGAAGTCTCCATCGATCGCGCCAGCGGCAAGCTCAAGGTGCATAACTTCTGGGCGGCGATCGACGCCGGCCTCGCGGTGCAGCCGCGCAATGTCGCCGCGCAGACCGAGGGCGGCATCATCTTCGCGCTCGGCCATGTGCTGCGCGAGAAGATCACCATCAAGGATGGCCGGGTGCAGCAGGCGAATTTCACCGACTATCAAGTCACCCGAATGTCCGACATTCCCAACGTGCAGGTGAAAGTCATATCCACCGACAACAAGCCGACCGGGGCAGGGGAGGACGGCGTTCCTCTGGTTGCTGCCGCGGTGGGTAACGCCATCTTCTCCCTGACCGGCCTACGCCTGCGCGAGCTTCCATTCTCGCAGGAACAGGTGCGCGGCGCGCTCGGGGCTTAACTCATTTCAGGCGGCCGGGCTCACGCGCGGGAACCGGCTGCCGCGTTCGCCGTTCCTCCCTCGCGCCGTCATGGAGAACGTTATGCCCATTTTTATAAATCATCCCGATGCGACCGTTGCTCTTGTTGCCGGTATCCTCATTCTGCTGGTGCCGCGGCTGCTGAATTATATCGTGGCGCTCTACCTCATCCTGGTCGGAATCATGGGCTTGGGCTTTCGCTTCTGACCAGTTCCTGGACCATTCAAGTGCTATGAAGCTGGAAGGCGGGTGCCGGCCCGCAACGCCGGTATGAAGCGGAATTTTTAGAATGACGAAATGGGTTTACACATTCGGAGACGGCAAGGCCGAGGGCAAAGCCGACATGCGCGACTTGCTCGGCGGCAAGGGCGCCGGCTTGGCCGAGATGGCCAATTTGGGATTGCCGGTGCCGCCCGGCTTCACCATCACCACCGAGGTCTGCACTTATTACTACGCGAATAAGCAGACCTATCCGAAGGAACTGAAGGACCAAGTCGAAGCCGCGCTCGCGCAAGTCGGCCGCATAACCGGCAAGACCTTCGGCGGCAGCGACAATCCGCTGCTGGTCTCGGTGCGCTCGGGCGCCCGTGCCTCGATGCCGGGAATGATGGATACCGTGCTCAATCTCGGGCTCAACGACGAAACCGTTGAAGCGGTAGCAAAGAGATCGGGCGACCGGCGCTTTGCCTATGACAGCTACCGTCGCTTCATCACCATGTATTCCGACGTGGTGCTCGGCGTCGATCACCATCACTTTGAGGAAATCCTCGACGATCACAAAGACCGCAAAGGCTACGCGCTCGATACCGACGTCACCGCCGACGAATGGGTGAAGCTGGTCGCGCTCTACAAAGCCCGCGTCGAGGAGGAGCACGGCGAGCCGTTTCCGCAGGATCCGCAGGCGCAGTTATGGGGCGCCATCGGCGCGGTTTTCGGTTCATGGATGAACACGCGCGCCAATACCTATCGGCGCTTGCACAACATTCCCGAGAGCTGGGGTACCGCCGTGAACGTCCAGGCCATGGTGTTCGGCAACATGGGCGAGACCTCGGCGACCGGCGTCGCCTTCACTCGTAATCCATCGACCGGCGAGAAGCAGCTCTACGGCGAATTCCTCGTCAACGCCCAGGGAGAAGACGTGGTCGCCGGCATCCGCACGCCGCAGGAGATCACCGAAGCCGCGCGCAAGGAGGCGGGCTCCACCAAGCCGGCGATGGAAACGGTGATGCCCGATGCTTTCACAGAACTCACACGCATCTACGGCATTCTCGAGCGTCACTATCGCGACATGCAGGATCTCGAGTTCACCATCGAGCAAGGCAAGCTCTGGATGCTGCAGACGCGCGGGGGCAAGCGCACGGCCAAGGCAGCGCTGCGCATCGCGGTCGAACTGGCAAACGAAGGATTGATCACCCAGGAAGAGGCGGTT
>JAXDOR010000122.1:0-31183 GCA_034668825.1 Alphaproteobacteria bacterium
CGGATGTCTCGGCCGCGGCGACCGCGGCTTGCGCCGCCTCGGCGGCACGGCGTTTGGTCTCGACCTCGGCGCGCGCGGTCACCATTTCCGTTTCAATGTCGGCGTAGCGGCTGCGTTCGGCGAGACGGCGGGCGGCGCCGGTCGGCGCATGGGCGGAGGCGGCAAAACCGTCCCAGCGCCAAAGATCGCCTTCGGGCGAGACCAGCCGTTGCCCCGCCTGCAACGAAGCCGCGAGCCGCGGCCCCTCGGCGCGACTGACGACGCCGATTTGCGCGAGCCGGCGCGCGAGTTCGGCCGGCGCTTGGACATGGCGCGCCAGCGGCTCAACGCCGATCGGGAGAGCCGGGTCGGCGGGATCGCTCGCCGCGCCCACCCAGCGCATCGGCGAAGACGGATCGGTCGGCGCGTCGAGATCGTCGCCGAGCGCGGCGCCGAGCGCCATTTCGTAGCCCTTCTCCACCGTGACGTGGTCCATCACCGGCGGCCACATATTCTTAGTTTCTACTGCCAGCACCTTGGACAGTGTCTTTGCTTCCGTCTCCAGCCGCTGCACGCGGCGCTCGGCGTCGGTAAGCGGCAGTCGCGTGGCTTCGAATGCTTGGCGCGCTTCGCCATGTGCGGCCTCGGCAGCAAGCGCCTGCGCCTCGGCTTCGCCGATTGCGGACTGCGCGGCTTCGACTGCGGCGGCAAGAGCTGCGATGTCAGGGCCATCGGCGGCGGCAAGCTTGGCGTATTCCGCCTCGACCTCGGCCACCTCGCGGCCAAGCCGCGCCATGCGTTCGCTCTGCTCGCGGATCGTTCCTTCAAGCTGATTTCGGCGCGCGGTCAGATCGGCCAGCGCGCCGGTGAGTTCACCGAAGCCGCGTTCCGATTGACTCAACACCGCGTCGGCGGCGGCAACGCGTTGGTCGACGCCGCTGCGGCGCGTGGCGCTGGCCTGCGCCTCAGCCTTCAGTGTGGTCTCCTCCGCATCAAGGCGATGCAAGGCAGCTTCGGCATCGCCGGCGCGCTGGCGCTCGCGCTCGATATCCTCGGTGAGCTGAACCAGCCGCCGATCAAGTTCCGCCATGCGCTCCTTGGCGCGGGTTTCTTCGCGTTCGAGGGTTTCACGGGCGATCACCAGCCGGTGCAGCGCGGCGGCCGCCTTGGCTTCCGTCTCGCGCAAGCCTGGGAGAGAGGCAGCCGCCAACGCCTGGCGCTTTGATGCTTCCGCCTGCTGGCCGGTGCGCTCGGCGACGACGCGGACGCTGAGGTCCTTGGCATGTTCGGCGGCGACCACTTCCGCCTGCGCGGAGACCCAGCGCAAATGGAATAGGGTTGCTTCCGCCTTGCGAACCTGCGCCGCCACATTGCGGTAGCGCACCGCTTGGCGCGCTTGCCGCTTGAGCGCATCCATCTGCCCTGCGAGTTGTCCGATGACATCCTCAAGCCGCGCGAGATTCTGCTCCGCCGCCTTCAGCCGCAGTTCCGCTTCGTGGCGCCGCGCATGCAGGCCGGATATTCCCGCCGCCTCTTCGAGGACCCGCCGCCGCTGTTCGGGCTTGGCCTGGATGATTTCGCCGATGCGCCCTTGATGCACCAACGCAGGCGAGCGGGAACCGGTGGAAGCATCGGCGAAAAGTAATTGCACGTCGCGCGCGCGCACCTCGCGGCCGTTGACGCGATAAGTCGAGCCGGTGTCGCGCTCGATGCGGCGCGACACTTCCAGCGTGTCGTAATCGTTGAAGGCGGCGGGCGCCGAGCGTTCGGAATTGTCGACGCCCATTGCCACCTCGGCGGTGTTGCGCGGCGGGCGAGTTCCCGAGCCGGAGAAGATCACGTCGTCCATGCCGGACGCGCGCATCGCCTTGTAGGAGGATTCCCCCATGACCCAGCGTAGCGCTTCGACCAGGTTCGACTTGCCGCAACCGTTCGGCCCGACGACGCCGGTCAGTCCCGGCTCGATCAGGAAGTCGGTCGGTTCGACGAAGGACTTGAAACCGATGAGGCGGAGCCGCGTGAGTTTCATTGAGCGCTTTCCAACACCTCGTCCCGGACGGGCAGAGGCCGGCCGACAGGACCGGTTGAGGGCATGGACCGACAGGAAGGAATCACCGAAAGCTCGTCCGAACACGGCCGAGAACGCCACACCGGGAGAGAATGAATCGCGCCGGGTCTCACCGCAACCGGCCGGCGGGCTTTTCCAGACCTTATCTGCGCGGGCGGCTATAAAAGGCCGGAATGCGGGCCGCTAGGGAGCTTCGAGCCAGGGCGAAAAACCCTTATCAGCCCTTGAGATAGGGCTGAATCAGCTTCTCCAATTCCTCAATCGACATAGAGCCGGAACGGATCTTGCCATTGATGAAAAAAGTCGGGGTGGAGCTCACTCCGAACTTATCCGCGGCCCGGTCGCGCTGCGATTTGACGCTGTCCAGCAGCTGCTGATTCGCGGCGCACTTGTTGAAACTCTCCTCGGTGAAGCCGACTTGCTTGGCGATTCCCATCAGCACGGGGATCGCATTCCGCACCACCCACTGCTCCTGGGTTTCGTACAACGTCTCCACGAAGGGGAAATATTTATCCTTGTCGCTGCAGCGCGCCAGCAGGATCGCGAGCGCGTCGAGGTCGTTGAGCACGAATTCGCGGAAGATGTAACGGACCTTTCCGGTGTCGATGTAGCGCTTCTTCAATTCCGGAAACGTGGTCACTTCGAAATGCCGGCAATGCGGACAGGTCAGCGAAGCATATTCGATGATGGTGACCGGCGCGTCCGCCGCGCCCAGGATCATGTCGGGCAGGGGGCCGGGTTGCAGCAGGTCGGCTTGGGAGGGTGTCTGCGCCTCGGCCGCGCTAAAGAAGCCGGCGAATGGGGTGGCCCAAGCGACGAAGGCGCTGCCGACCCCGATGACAGCGGCGCCTGCGCAAAATTCACGTCGTGTGATCGTCAACTGAAACTCCCGTCTGCTGCACCGCCGCCCATGCTGCTTATCTTAAACAGCGAATGGGGCGATGACCACTCCCGCGCCGGGGAGTTCCGGCCCCGTTCACGTTGGCTTGATCGCGGCGCCAAGCCGCGCCAGCGCCCGGCGCAGGCCATCGTCCGCCACTTCCGGCAGCCCGGCGGCGATCCGCGCCGTCACTTCGGGATCAGGACCGGCGCGCGGCTTGGCGATCTTGCGGCGGGACAGTGGCGCTTGCCGCAGCGCCAGGCGGCCAATCGCCTGCCAGCCAAAGAAGCGGTTGACGCGCTCGATGATGACGCCGGACAGGTGCTGGATTTCGATCGCCATCGGTCCTTCCACCCGCAACATCAGCGTGGCGGGTTCCGCCGGCTCGCCGCCTTCCGGCCTGCGCCACTGCACTTTCATCGGCTCGGCATGGGCGGCGATCTCAGGCCCGACGATGTCGGTCCAGCGGGTCACCAATTCGGCGGAGGCGAAGCCTTGCTGGGCAAAGGCGTCCGACAGGCAGCTATTAAGGAAATCCCCGAGAGGGCGAGCATATTGTTTCGAGGGCTTGTTCATGGTGCGCGGCTCTGGCATCGGTCGGACATGACGCTAGCAGTTCAACCGGCGCGAAAGAAGAAAATAGCCGCGCCTTTCGCCGAGCAGGTGGGTGCGGTGCCGTGCCCGCCGCTTGCCGCCAATGCGCTGCTCGCCTGGTATGACCGCCATCGCCGCATTCTGCCGTGGCGCGCCGCTCCTGGTGAGACCTCCGATCCCTACCGGGTCTGGCTTTCCGAGATCATGCTGCAGCAGACGACGGTGAAAACCGTGGCACCGTATTTCGCGCGTTTCGTCCAACGTTGGCCGAACGTCGGCAGCCTCGCCGCCGCGCCGTTGCAGGAGATACTGCGAGCCTGGGCCGGGCTCGGCTATTACGCCCGCGCGCGCAACCTCCACGCTTGCGCCAACGCGGTCGTCGAGCGCCACGGCGGCTGCTTCCCCGCGCGCGAAGATGAACTACGCGCATTGCCGGGCATCGGGCGCTATACGTCGGCCGCCATCGCCGCCATTGCCTTCGATAAACGTGCCGTGCCCATCGACGGCAATATCGAACGGATTGTCGCCAGGCTTTTTGCCGTTGAGGAGCCGCTTCCGGCAGCGAAGCCAACAATCCAGCGTTTGGCGGAAACGCTGGCGCCGGAGCGGCGGTTCGGCGATTTCGCACAGGCTTTGATGGATGTTGGCGCCACCGTCTGCACGCCACAGCGCCCGGCCTGTGTACTCTGTCCGTTAAACGACGGCTGCGCGGCGCGGCGGCGCGGGGATCCGAAAGTTTTTCCGGTGAAGGCGCCGAAAGTGAAAGGTAAGCAGCGCCGTGGCGCGGCATTTTTCGTTCAGCGCGCCGATGGTGCGGTGTTGTTGCGGTCGAGACCGGCGAAGGGTCTGCTCGGCGGCATGACCGAACTGCCGACCACGGAATGGACAGGGGATTTTGACGAAGGGACGGCGCTTGCGCAGGCGCCGACCTTAGCCCGCGCAAAGCCGCAATGGCGACGCATCCCCGGCTTCGTCACCCATGTCTTCACGCATTTTCCGCTGGAGCTAATCGTTTATGCCGCCGCGGTTCCGCCCGCCACGCGTGCGCCCGAGGGCGCGCGGTGGGTTGCGGCAGCCGATCTTGCCGGCGAAGCTTTGCCCACGCTGATGCGCAAGGTAGCGATCCATGCGCAGCGTTTTCCGTACGGGAGCTGAGCGATGGCGCCGAAGACCGGGAAAAAATCGGAGACATCGGAAGGCGGGGGTGAGAGGCATCAGCCGGGCACTGGACGCATCGAGGCTTTTTCAGATGGCGTGATCGCCATCATCATCACCATCATGGTGTTGAATTTGAAATTGCCCGACGGCGCCGCCGAGCGCGGCTTATGGCAGGGCGTTATTGTTCCGCTCGCGCCGATCCTCGTCAGTTATGTGATGAGCTTCGTTGTCGTCGGTGTGATGTGGGTCAATCACCATCAGCTTATGCCGACGGCGCCGGTCGCGACGCGCCCCCTGATGTGGTGGAACAACAATCTGTTGTTTTGGATGTCGCTCATTCCCTTCGTGACGAATTTCCTTGGACAGAACCCATTTCTGCCGCTCGCTTTTGCGCTTTATGGATTTGTATTGTGCGCCTGCAGCATCGGCTTCCTGCTGTTGCGCGTGCATATCGCCGCGGTGACCAAAAACGTTGCGGTGCTGGATGCGCACCATAATAGAGTTCTGCGCAAAACCATCATTGGTTCGGCGCTCTACGCAGCTTCGGTGCCGCTTGCCTTTCTCTCGGTTTACATGTCGCTGGCGATCTTTTTGATCGTGCCGGCGATGTTCTTCCTGCCGGAAGTGCTGCCGAAGAAATTGCCGGAGGCTTTGGACTCGTAGCCCGGTGCCGTGCCGCGCATCCGGGATCATTGATGCTTGCGAAGCCCGCATTCCGCTTCGCTCACGCGGGCTAAAAAATAGTGCAGACCATCAAATCGCGTCGGCCATTTCCGCGCGCACTATGGTGCGGAAGGCGTCGATTGGGGTGAGACCTTTCGGAGTTTCCACGTGCCAGAAGGTCCAGCCGTTACAGGCGTCAAGCCCCTGCGCCAGCGCGCCGATGCGGTGGATCGATCCAACCGTATCGCCGAGGCAAATAGCGCCGTCAGCGCGCACTAGCGCTTTGTGCCGTCGCTTGACATCAACCAGATGCTTGCCCGGACGCACCAGTCCGCGCTCCACAAGCGTTGCGAAAGCGACGCGTGGCGCCTCGCGCGCAGTCATGAACGGGGCAAGCGTCGCCTCGGGGAAAGGTTCGACCGCGGCGATGCGTTGTGACGCTGCCTTGGCATAACCCGCGTCACGTTCGATGCCGATGAAGCGGCGGCCCAATCGCTTCGCCACTGCGCCGGTCGTGCCGGTGCCGGAAAACGGATCGAGCACCAGATCGTCGGGCCGCGATGCGGCCATGATGACGCGGGCAAGCAGCCCTTCCGGCTTCTGCGTCGGGTGCAGCTTCTTGCCGTCGCCGCCTTTGAGCCGCTCGTCGCCCGTGCATAGCGGAAAGCTCCAGTCGGAGCGCATCTGCACGCCGTCATTGCCGGCTTTGAGCGCTTCGTAATTGAAGGTGTAGCCCTTGGCGCCCTGCTCGCGTGTCGCCCAGATCATGGTCTCATGCGCATTGGTGAAGCGGCGGCCACGAAAGTTTGGCATCGGATTGGTCTTGCGCCACACCACGTCATTGAGAATCCAAAATCCGAGATCCTGTAAAATCGTGCCGACGCGGAAGATGTTGTGATAGGAGCCGATCACCCACAGCGTCGCCGCAGGCTTCATCACCCGCCGGCAGGCGAGCAGCCAAGCGCGGGTAAAATCGTCATAAGCGGCAAAGCTGGAAAATTTATCCCAGTCGTCGTCAACCGCATCGACCTTGGAGTCGTCGGGACGCTTGAGATCGCCCTGGAGTTGAAGATTGTAAGGAGGATCGGCAAAAACCAGATCGACGGAGCCCGCCGTCAGCTTCGACATTTCAGCGACGCAGTCGCCCACAAGGATGTGCGCGGCTTCGCGGGACTCAGAATGACTGCGGGGCGCCCTTGTGGACGCCCCGCGACGCGACACAACCATGACTCAGAACTCTGACTCAGGCGACGCGGCCGGCGACGCGGGACCTACAACCGACAGGAACGCATCCTGAAGGGCTAAGGTAAAAATCGGCTTAATCGGAAAACTTCTTCACCCGGCAATAAATGCCGAGAAACTTTAAGCAACGTTTAGGGTTGATCCACGCGGCGGTAACCCGCTGTAGAGTCATTTGTGGATGCCGCGCCTGGACTAAGCTCGCATCAACGGCAATGATCGCCGCGGCAGAGGGAATAAATTAAATGCGTTGGGATGATTTTCGCCGCAGCGACAATGTCATAGACGATCGCGACGGCGGCGGTGGATTTGGCGGAGGCTATGGCGGCGGCTTCGGTTTTCCGGGAGGCACCGGCGGCCTCGGCATCGGCGGCATGGTGGTGCTCGGTCTGATCGGCTGGGCGCTCGGCATCGATCCCAGCGTCCTCATTGGCGGCGCCGAGATTCTGACCGGCGGCGATTCGCGCTACGAGGCGCCGGTCCAGCCGCGTTCAACGCGTACCAGCCGCCCGTCCGACGAGGCCGGCCAGTTTATTTCCGCCGTGCTGGGCAGTACGGAAGATACTTGGCAGGAAATCTTGCGGCAGAACGGTCAGACCTACCACGCGCCGACGCTGCATCTCTTCGCCGGCGGCGTGCAGGGCGGCTGCGGTCTCGCTCAGGCGGCGATGGGGCCTTTCTATTGTCCGCGCGACAAGCAGATTTATCTCGATACTTCTTTCTTCCGTCAGATCGAAACCCGCTTCCGCGGCTGCACGGGCAAGGCCTGCAAATTTTCGCAGGCTTATGTGGTCGCGCATGAGGTCGGTCATCACGTGCAGAATGAACTGCGCATATTGCCGAAGGCCCAGCAGGCGCAACAAGCGGCCGGCAACAAAGTGGCTGCGAACCGCATCCAGGTGCAGGTCGAGTTGCAAGCAGATTGCTTCGCCGGCATCTGGGCGAACCAGGCGCAAAAGAAATATAACTTTCTTGACCCAGGCGATATCGACGCCGCGCTGCAAACAGCTTCCGCCATCGGCGACGACACTTTGCAAAAGCAGACTCAGGGGCGCGTCGTGCCCGATGCCTTCACTCACGGCTCTGCCGAGCAGCGCAAGCGCTGGTTCATGACCGGCTTCACCCAAGGCAAAGTCGACGCCTGCAATACCTTCAACGCGGCGCAGCTTTAATGCGCTAACCCATCATGCCCGGCCTTGTGCCGGGCATCCACGTCTTTAGACTTTATCAGCAGCAAAGACGTGGATGGCCGGAACCAGTCCGGCCATGACGAGTAAGGACAGCCATGGCCGGCATCGACCAAACCCGAGAGTTCATTCCGCTGAAGATCGCCGTGCTGGCGATGTCCGACACACGCTCGCTGGCGGAGGATAAATCCGGTGCCACGCTGGCCGAGCGGATCGAAAAGGCCGGGCATGTGGTCGCCGACCGGCAGATCGTGTCCGACGATATCGAAAAGATCAGAATGTGGGTGCGCACCTGGATCGCCGATCCCGAGGTCGATGTGATCATCACCACCGGCGGCACCGGATTCACCGGGCGCGACGTGACGCCGGAAGCGATCGAGCCGCTGTTCGAGAAACGAATGGACGGCTTCTCTACCGCTTTCCACATGGTGAGCTTCGCCAAGATCGCGTCCTCGACCATCCAGTCGCGCGCTACCGCTGGCGTCGCCGGGGCGACTTACATTTTTTGCCTGCCGGGATCGCCCGGTGCGTGCCGCGATGCCTGGGACGAGATTTTGCAGCACCAGCTCGATTACCGGCATCGGCCCTGCAATTTCGTCGAGATCATGCCACGGCTCGACGAGCACCTGCGCCGGGGCAAAGCAAAGGGTGCGTCTTAGCCATCAGCGAGCTATGCGCTTTTTCGCCTGCACCGGCCGCTGCGTGGCCCCTCGGTAATTTTGATTCGGGTAACAATGCCCGTTCAGCGGCGCCATGCTCAGCCGGCACATTTCATAGCTCGGCTGGCTGCAATCCCGATCGATGCTGCTGTGCCGGCTTTCAGCGCACCACCGACCTTCAGTCGCCCGGCTCGGGCCTGATTCGAGAAGCAGCGCTGCAAAAGCGCCGGCGATAATCAAAGCGCGCATTCGAGATCTCCACTGCCCACCCTTTCGAACTAACGCCGGAACCGCGCGTTGTATTCACGACTGTCGAATTAGTGATGCGGAATTTTGTAAGGGTGGCGTTGGCGTTTGTTCTTGTTTTGTTCCGAACATTCAGCTAGGGTCCACCTATGGCTCAGTCTTCTTCAGCCCTGAAACGCCCGCCGGTGTTGCCCTCCTCACCGGCGGGCGATTTGGCCACCGGCCTGCTCGGCACCGGAGTTGACCGGGAGCGTCGGCGTGGGCGCGGCACGTTGTCAAATGCTTCCGGACGCTACGAGCCGCTGGCACGCATTGCCTTCGACGACGGCTGGCGCAGCCTCGAAGACCTGCCGCCGTTCAAGACGACGGTGACGCTCGATACGACGCGCAAAATCATCACCCGTAACGAATCGCCGGATATTTCCTTCGACCGCTCGATCAACCCCTATCGCGGCTGTGAGCACGGCTGCGTCTATTGCTTCGCGCGGCCGACCCACGCCTATCTCGGCATGTCGCCGGGGCTGGATTTCGAATCCAAGCTGTTCGTGAAGCCGGAAGCGCCCGAGCTTTTGGAAAAGGAGTTGTCGGCGAAAAACTACAGGCCGCGCACCATTGCCATCGGTACCAACACCGATCCTTATCAGCCGATCGAGCGCAAATATCAGGTGATGCGCCGCATCCTCGAAGTGCTGGAGCGCGCCGGCCATCCTGTCGGCATCGTCACGAAATCGGCGCTGGTGCTGCGCGATGTCGACATTCTCGCGCGCATGGCCAAGCGCAATCTTGTCAAGGTGGCGCTGTCGGTGACAACGCTCGATCCGCAACTCGCGCGCACGATGGAGCCGCGCGCGGCGACGCCGGGACGGCGCCTGGAAACGCTGCGGCGCTTGTCGGCCGCGGGCGTGCCGACGACGGTGATGGTGGCGCCGGTAATTCCCGCCGTCACCGACTCCGAGATGGAGCGCATTCTCGACGCCGCCGCGGTGGCAGGGGTGCAAAGTGCCGGTTATGTGCTGTTGCGACTGCCGCTGGAAGTGCGCGACCTGTTCCGCGAATGGCTGACGGCGAATTTCCCGGATCGGGTGGAGCATGTGTTCAAGCTGATCCGCGACATGCGCGGTGGCAAGGATTACGATTCCACCTGGGGCAAGCGGCAGACCGGCACGGGTCCCTATGCCTGGATGCTGGGCCGCCGCTTCGAGATCGCGTGCGAAAAGCTTGGGCTGAACAAGAACAAGCGGCCGATGACCACGGAGCATTTCTCCCCGCCAATCAAGGGCCCGAAGCAGCTCAGCTTGTTTGGATGAGCAAACCCGTCCTAACCGTGGTCACACTCGGCGTGCGCGATGTGCGCGCGAGCGCGGCGTTCTACGAGCGGCTAGGCTTTGAGCGGAAATTTCGCGCGACCGGTGACGAGATCGCCTTCATGAATGCTGGCGGCTTGGTATTGGCGCTTTGTAACTGGGACAAGCTCGCAGTCGACGCCGCGCTCCCGTCCGGTCCCATTCCGCAGACATTCCGCGGCTCGACGTTGGCGTGGAACTTAAAAACCCGGGAGGAAGTGGACGCTGCCTATGCCAGCGGGCTGGCGGCTGGCGGCAAATCGCTGCGGGCTCCGGCGCCCACGGATTACGGCGGCTACCGCGGCTATTTCGCCGACCCCGATGGCCATTGCTGGGAAGTAGTTGCCGCGCCGGGCTTCACCTTCACCGACGACGGCAGGCTGATCCTACCGGAGTAATTTTTCCCCGTTCTTCTTCGCCCTAATTCCCGCATTGACTTACGCCCGCTACCGCGCAGGATCGCGGCATGAGTCGCACCCCCACCCGCGCCACACGCTTGCCAATTCCGGAGGAGGACATTCGTCCTACTTTCAACCGGGAACGGCGCGCCATGAAACGCGGGATTTTCCCGGTCGCCGGGTGCGACGAGGCCGGAAGGGGGCCACTAGCCGGCCCGGTCGTGGCTGCCGCGGTGATCCTCAATCCCAAGCGCATCCCGCGCGGGCTTAACGACTCCAAGAAGCTGACGCCGGAAATCCGCGAGGCGCTTTACCTAAAAATCTGCGCCAGTGCCGAAGTGGCAGTTGCCTTTGGTTCCACGGCGCGCGTCGACCGCGACAACATCCTGCAAGCCTCGCTCTGGGCGCTTGCGCGGGCGGTGAGGGCATTGCCGATGCGGCCGAAGCTCGTATTCGTCGACGGCAACCAGAAGATCGACTGCGGCTGCGATTGCGAGACTGTCGTCAGCGGCGATGCGCTGGTGCTGTCCATCGCCGCCGCCTCCATCGTCGCCAAGGTCACCCGCGACCGCTTGATGGCGCGAATGGGGCTCGCGCATCCGGGCTACGGCTTCGAGCGCCACATGGGCTATAGTGTGCCGGAGCATTTTGCGGCGCTGACGCGGCTAGGGCCGACCATCCATCATCGCCGCTCCTTCGCGCCGGTGGCGGCTGCCTTTGCCGATCCCGCAACGATGGCTAGAGAACTAGCCGCAAGCTTGTTGCCTCTGTAGCGCCCGCGCCGTATCTGTGGCCGGCCCCTTCTCCCACCGGCCCGGCGCCGATGCTCTATGTCTCCCTGATTACCGAATCCTTGCGCGCGCGGCCCCAGCTGATGTTCTGGACCGCGGCGTTGACGCAGGGATTGCTGTGGACGGCGGTGCCGGCGCTGTTCTATGCGGCGCCGCCCGGCGATCTGCCTGTCGTGCTCGCGGTCGGGCATGAGTATCAGCTCGGCAGCGATCTCGGTCCGCCGCTCGCCTTCTGGCTCGCCGATATTGCCTATGGGATCACCGGTGGCCCGTTTGGGGTTTATCTGCTCTCGCAGCTCTGCGTCATCGTCGCCTTCTGGGCGATCCTTCAGCTGGGCCGCGCCACGGTCGGAATGTCGCAAGCGGTGTTGGCGGTGCTGCTCATGGTGGGCATCGCCGCCGTTTGGGTAACCACTCCCGAATTCGGCCCGGCCATTCTTGCCATGCCGATCTGGGCATTCGTCCTGCTGCATTATTGGCGCGCCGTCGGTGAAGGCCGCAGCGGATATTGGTTCTTGCTTGCGCTCGAAATCGGCTTGTTGTTGCTCACCAGCTATCTCGGATTCCTGCTCTTTGCCTTGCTCGCTGTTTTTACGGTCGCCAGCGCGCGCGGACGCATGGCGCTGCGCAGGATCGATCCGTGGCTCTGCGCGGCGGTAGCTGTCTTGGTGGCATTGCCGCATCTGGCGTGGCTTGCCGATGCGCAAGATCTTTGGGCGCCGAAGCTGACACGCCTGACAACGGTCGACCCGGCCGGCAGCGCTATCGATTGGCTGCGCATTCTCGCCGCCCTCATCATCGCCCATGCCGGCATCATCGTCTTCGTGCTGCTCGCGAGCGGCTGGGGGTCCTGGCGCCGCGGCGCAGTGTCGACGGTAGACCGCAGGTTCATCGATCCGTCGGCGCGATCCATGATCTATTTTTTTGCTCTGCTGCCCGCCTTGGCCGCGACCGTTGTTGCGGCTTTGGCCGAGCATATGGCGGGCACGGATGTATCGGACGGGCAGGTTTGGTCGCTCGCGAGCGCGGGGCCGCTGGTGGTCTGCTCCGGGATCGTGGTGATTGTTGCCGCCGGCAGCAGTATCCGCCTCTACCGGCAGCGGCTTCTGAGCGTTGCCTGGGTCGCGCTTCTGGTTGGTCCTCCGGTTGCCATGGTGCTCGCCGTCCTGCTGTTGCCGTGGACGCTTGCCGTCGATCTGGAAGTTCTCAAGCCCGCCGACGAGATGGGCCGCTTCTTCGCCGACAGTTTTCAGCGCCGCACCGGCAGGCCGCTTACGATCGTCGCCGGCGAGACGCGTACCGCCGCGCTCGTCGCGCTGGAACCGCGCAGCCGCCCAAGCCTGCTGCGCGATGCGCCGCCTGAACGCTCGCCCTGGCTTCGTCGGGCGGATATCCGGGAGAAGGGCGCCGTCGTGGTCTGGCTGGCAACCGACCGCGCTGGCACGCCGCCGGCTTCGATTAAAGCGAGCTTTCCGGATTTGGTGATCGAGGTGCCCAAGGTTTTCGACCGCGCCGTGGAAGGCAGGTTGCCGCTGTTGCGTATTGGCTGGGGAGTGATCCGGCCGCAGGCAGAGGCGGCTTCAGGGCGTTAAAGCCATTGGGCATGACGGATTAGTGATAGCTCTCGCCTTCGCGGACCTTACCGCGAAACAGCCAATAGATCAGCGCGGTGTAGCCAAGAATGATCGGAAGCAGCACCAGCGTGCCGAGCAGCATGAACATCTGACTCGCTGGCGCGGCCGACGTATCCCACACCGTCAACGACGGCGGCACCAGATAGGGGAAAGACGAGATGACGAGGCCGAGATAGCCGAGCAGGAAGAGGCCGATTGCCGCCAGGAACGGCAGCGTATCGCCGCCACGTTGCAAACTCCGCCAGCAGGCGAAAGCGGTGAGCGCGGTAACAACCGGCACCGGCCAGAGATAAAAGATATTCGGTGTCGAGAACCAGCGCTCCGCGATGCGCGGGATCGAAAGCGGTGTCCACAAGCTTACAATGGCCATGAAGACGAGCACGGCGGCGAGCATGGTCTTGGCCTGGCTTCGGGCGCCTTGCGCGATCTCACCCTTAGTCTTCATGACCAGCCATGTCGCTCCGAGCAATGCGTATCCAACGGCTACGCCCAGCCCGCACATGATGGCGAAGGGCGTTGCCCAGTCGAACGGGCCACCGGCGAAAGCGCCGTTCTCCACCTTGATCCCTTGTATCAGCCCGCCAAGGATCGCGCCCTGACACAATGCGGCTATCACCGAGCCGGTCACGAAGGCGACGTTCCATTTGATCTTGCTGCCGGCCAAGCCGCGGAACTCGATCGCGATGCCGCGGAAGATCAGCGCCAGCAGCATCACGATCACCGGCACGTAAAATGCCGGCATGATGACCGCATAGGCCCGGGGAAAAGCCACCAGCAATCCGCCGCCGCCGAGCACCAGCCACGTCTCGTTGCCGTCCCAGAAGGGCTTGATCGAGGCCAGCATCTGCTCGCGCTCGCGATCATCGCCGGCAAAGGGAAAGAGCATGCCGATGCCGAGATCGAAACCGTCGAGGATCACGTACATCGCGACCGACAATCCGATCACGCCGGCCCAGATCAGCGGCAGGTACGGTTCCATGCTAGCGGCCTTCCTGCGGCGCGGCCATCGCGGTACCGAGCTTCGCGTCAGGCATATGCGTATCGACTTGCGGTCCGCGGTTGATGAGGCTGTTGATGTAATAGATGCCGGTCGCGAATACGAAGCCATAGACCAGCACGAAAAGCGCGAGCGTCGTCGCGATCGTGGCGGCGGGCACCGGAGAGGTGGCGTCGGCGGTGCGCAGGATGCCGTGCACGATCCAGGGCTGACGGCCGCTTTCGGTCACCACCCAGCCCGCGATGACAGCAACGAAACCGATCCACCAGCTTTGCGCGACGATGCGCAAATACCAGCGCTTCGCGAACAAGCGGCGACGCCACAGCAGCCAGGCGCCATAGAGCGCCGCCGCGATCATGAAGAAACCGATCGCCAGCATGATGCGGAAACCGAAGAACACGTTGAGCAGCGGCGGCCGGTCCTGCGGCGGGACATCCTTCAAGCCGGGGAACAAACCGTTCGGATCATGCGTCAGGATCAGCGACGCGCCGCGCGGGATCGATATTTCGAAACGGTTGGCTTCGGCCTTGGCGTCAGGCCAGGCGAAGATGTGGAAATCCTCCGGCTTGCTTCCGTCCCAATGCGCCTCCATCGCCGCGACTTTCATCGGCTGATACTTCAGCGTGTTCAGCCCGTGCTGGTCGCCGATGAAAAGCTGTAGCGGTGCGAGTATCGCCGTGAGGCCGATGCCCATGCGCAGCATGGTTTGCGCATCTTCCGGATAGCGGCCGGCAAGCAGATAGCGCGCGCCGACGGCGATCACCACGAAGCCGGTCGTCAGATAGGCGGCGTTGAGCATATGCGCGAGGCGATAGGGAAAGCTCGGGTTGAAGACGATGGCCCACCAATCCACCGCGTAAGCGACGCCGTCGCGCATTTCATGCCCGGCGGGCGTGTGCATCCAGCTATTGGCCGAGAGAATCCAGAACGCCGAGACAGCGGTTCCCACCGCCACGGCACACGCGGAGAAAACATGCAGCCAATGCGGCACGCGGTCGCCGGCGAACAGCAGGATGCTGAGAAACGTCGCTTCGAGAAAAAAAGCGGTCAGCACCTCGTAGCCCGCCAGCGGCCCAATCACATTGCCGGCGATGACGGAAAAGCGGCTCCAATTGGTGCCAAGCTCGTAGGACAGCACGATGCCCGACACCACGCCCATGGCGAAAGACACCGCGAAGATCTTGGTCCAGAACTTTGCGATGCGCTGATAGCGGTCGTGACCGGTGGTGACCCACAGCACTTCCAGCGTCGCGATATAGGCGGAGAGCCCGATGGTGAAGCTCGGGAAAATAATATGAAAAGAAATCGTGAAGGCGAATTGCAGACGCGCGAGGAGAACGGGATCGAGGTCCATCGCTGAACTCGTCGGAGGAGGCGGACGGCGTGATTACCCACCTTTCGAATACGCAAAGCAAGGGATAGTTCCGGCGCATTGGTCGTCGCTTTTGGCTGTGATCCCGGAAGCCGCGTAGGCGGCTATCCGAACCCATCTCTTGCGCCATGGGTCCCGCTCTCGTGCTCGCATCGACCGGGATGACCTCAATGCGGGCGATGCTCAGCGAATTTGCGCCACACGCTTCCGCCACTCGCTCGCCAGTTCATCAACCGACATGCCGTAGACTTGCTGCCAGCGTTCCGGATCGCCGGGGTTTCTCTGACGCGGGACAAAGGGCGTCGTGGCGTAGAGCTGGCGGAATTTCTCCATGCCGTGTTGTTCGATCAGGAAGCGCACGAAGGAACCGCCCACGAGATAGGCCTCTTTACGCGCGAGCTGCCCGCCGAGCTGCAACATGTTCGGCGTCGGCAGATGATCGAGCGCCACGATGTCGGCCTGTTGCGCGAAGGCTTTCGCGGCCGCATGCAGCGGCCTGCCGAAATTCGGAAACGCAGGCGGGCCGCCAAGATGATCGTGGGCATGAACGGCAAGCCCTTCGGCAAGGAAACGATTGGCGTTCGGCGCGAAGATATGCGTCATCTCGTGGATCGTCGCCGCACTCGATTGCAACGCCGTCCGCGCGGGAAAGACGATGTAATTGGATTTGCCGCGCCAGGACGGCACCAGCGACATGGCGGCCTCGGTGGAATTGTTGACGTCGATGGTCAGCGGGCCGGAGAAGGTCGGGCCCCACCAGGCGCAAACCTTTTCGGCGGCTTTCTTTAATTCCTGCTCAAGCCAGTTCCGCGGTTCCAGCGGCACGGTCACGTCATTGAACGCGATCGTCACCTCGCAAGCAGCCTGCGCGACAGATGGAAACGCGATGCAGCAGAGCACGAGCAGAAGCCGCGCGGCGCGCGTCATAGCGCGTCCAGCGCCTTCTTGATCGCCAGGAAATCGCGCCAGGCAAGCCGCTTCTGCAGCGGGCTGCGCAGCAGGAACGCCGGATGGAATGTCGCCATGGCGCGGATTTCGCGCTTGCCGGTGTGGTAGTTGAGCCAACGCCCGCGCGACTTGGTGATGCCTTCCTTGATGCCGAGCAGCGTCTGCGCCGACGGGCCGCCGAGGCAGACGAGAACGTCCGGGTTGGCGAGTTCGATCTGGCGCTGGATGAAGGGCAGGCAGATTTGCGACTCCTGCGGCGTCGGCGTGCGGTTTCCCGGCGGGCGCCAGGGGATGATGTTGGCGATGTAGACGTTCGAGCGGTCGAGCCCGATCGCCGCGATCATGCGGTCGAGCAATTTGCCCGAACGGCCGACAAAGGGCAGGCCCTCGATATCCTCGTCGCGGCCCGGCGCTTCGCCGACGAACATCAGCTTCGACTGCGGATTGCCGTCTGCGAAAACGAGTTGCTTGGCGGTGCCCTTCAGCGCGCAGCCAGTGAAGACGTCGAGCGCCGCGCGCAGCTCCTCCAGGGTGCCGATATTCTTGACCGCCTCTCGCGCCGCCATGGCGGCGGCGTCGGGGGAGGGTGGGGCGACGGCGGTTGGTGCCCGTCCTTCGAGACGCGATCCTGCGGATCGCTCCTCATGACGAGGATTTCTTGCCGCCTCATGGTGGGGAGCCCGGCTTCGCCCGGCGTCTCGAACCATGGGACGGGCAGTTTCCGAGGACTTGTCCCCGGCAAACCGATCCACCGGCGCCTCGCCCACGAGCGCATCCACGCCGGCCTCCAGATAGAAGGCGAGCAACTCGCGGGCGGCTGTGTCGCGGTCGGCCGTCATGGACACGTCACCGCACCGCCGTGATCACAAGGGCCTGGATCTTTCCGTCCACCATACCGGCGCCGAAGCGAGCGGCAACGGCGGTCGCGGCAGCGTCCGTGGCTTCCTCCAGCCGGCTTTTGTCGCGCGCCTCGATTTCATTGCGCAGTGGCGTGCCTTGGCAAAAGCCGATTGCAGGATGGCGCGGTGACGGTGCGCGACTACGTTTTTCTACGGTTTCGATCTCGACATGCGTGAAACCGGCTGCCTCGACGTCATCCCTGATCACTCTGGGGTCATGATAGCCGTGCGGCGTTCTTGCTAGAAAACGCGGAGGGTCCTGGGGAAAGACTGCCGCCAGGGCTTCAATTACGACGTGAGGTATTTCGTTGTCCTCGATGCGATCCCACACGTTAAAGAGGAAACGGCCGCCTGGCTTTAATACCCGCAACGCCTCGCGATATGCAGCGCGTTTGTTCGGAAAAAACATCACGCCGAACTGGCAGACAACGGTATCAAAACTTTGATCCTTGAACGGCAGGCTTTGGGCGTCGGCCTGGCGCCACGTCACCCGCGCGGAGCTTTCTCGCGCCGCTGCGGAATCCAGCATCGGTTGGTTGAGATCGGTCGCGACGATTGAGGCCGTCGCCGGCAGGGAGCGCGCGAGCGCCCGCGTTACGATGCCGGTGCCGGCCGCGGTTTCGAGGACGCTTTCTATCGTCATCACGGCGAGACGCTGGGCAAGATCGGCTGCGTAGGGCTCGAAGATCAGCGGCCCCAAATAGCGGTCATAGATCTCAGGAATGGAACCTGAAAAGGCGGTGTCTGTCCGATTCTGCATAGGTCGATTGTCGCCTCATAACAAACGTGAAAGAACAGAAAACCGGCGACGCCCATTATAGCCGAAGTCCCGTGAGGTAATTGGGAAATCATGCCCGTAACGGAATCGCCCGCCCGCGAAGCGATGGAATTCGACGTGGTCATTGTCGGCGCCGGGCCTGCTGGTTTGGCGGCGGCGATCCGCCTGAAGCAGCTCAATCCGGAAGCGTCTGTGGTTGTGGTGGAGAAGGGCTCCGAGGTCGGCGCCCATATCCTCTCCGGCGCGGTGATCGACCCCATAGGTCTCGACAAGCTGCTGCCGGAGTGGCGCGATGAGGACAGCCCGGTCAAGACGCAAGTCAGCGAGGACCGCTTCTACTGGCTTTCGCAATTGGGCGGGCTGCGTTTGCCGAACTTCCTGATGCCGCCGTTGATGAGCAATCAGGGCAATTTCATCGTGTCACTCGCGGACGTGTGCCGCTGGCTGGCGAAGAAGGCGGAGGCCTTGGGCGTCGAAATCTATCCGGGCTTCGCTGCCGCCGAAGTGCTCTATGGCGAATATGCTGAAGTCCGCGGCGTCGCCACCGGCGACATGGGCGTCGGCAAGGACGGCAAGCCGAAAGCGAATTTCACCCGCGGCATCGAGCTGCGGGCGAGATACACGCTGTTTGCGGAAGGTGCGCGCGGCAGCCTGACCAAATCCCTGATCGCGCGCTTTGGCTTGGACAAGGATCGCGAGCCGCAAAAATTCGGCATCGGCTTGAAAGAACTCTGGCAAGTCGCGCCGGAAAAGCACCGGCCCGGCTTGGTGCAGCACTCGTTCGGCTGGCCGCTCGACAGTCGCACCGGCGGCGGCTCGTTCCTCTATCACTTCGGCGACAATCTCGTGTCGGTCGGATTCGTCGTGCATCTCAATTATGAGAATCCGTATCTGTCGCCGTTCGATGAATTCCAGCGCTTCAAGACGCATCCGCTCATCCGCGACACTTTTGCCGGCGGCAAGCGGCTATCTTACGGCGCACGTGCGATCACCGAGGGCGGCTATCAGTCGGTGCCGAGGCTGACATTCCCCGGCGGTGCGCTGGTGGGCTGCGCCGCGGGATTTATGAACGTGCCGCGCATCAAGGGTAGCCATAATGCCATGCTTTCCGGAATGCTCGCGGCTGAGTATGTGACCAACGCGCTATCGGAAGACCGCTCCAACGACGAGATCGGCGGCTACGACGAGACTTGGCGCGAGGGCGACATCGGCGACGATCTCTGGAAGGTGCGCAACGCGAAGCCGCTGTGGTCGAAGCTCGGCACCTTCGCCGGCATCGCGCTCGGCGCTCTCGACATGTGGACCAACACGCTCGGCTTTTCGTTGTTTGGCACGCTGGGCCACGGCAAGCGCGACCACGAAACACTTAAGCCAGCGTCGGAGGCAGAGCGTATCGCCTACCCGAAGCCGGACGGCACGCTAACCTTCGACAAGCTTTCCTCCGTGTTCCTGTCGAACACCAACCATGAAGAAGACCAGCCGGTGCACCTCATCGTCGCCGACTTAGGCCTGCAAAAAGCATCCGAGCACGACGTCTATGCCGGTCCTTCAGCGCGCTATTGCCCAGCGGGAGTCTATGAATGGGTCGAGGAGAGCGGCCAGCCGCGCTATGTCATCAACGCGCAGAACTGTGTCCACTGCAAAACCTGCGACATCAAGGATCCCAATCAGAACATCAATTGGGTTTCGCCCGAGGGCGGTGGCGGGCCGAATTATCCGAATATGTGATTGGTCCTGCCGGCTCGCAGCGTTTGACCATAGAGCGCATAGGACGCAAGGCCATTGCCGAAGGACCAATTCTCCTTCTGAACTTCAACAAGATTGATCAGCACATTCTGCTGACGAATTCCCGGGTTGTCGCCGAGCAGCTCTGCGATCCGCTTATAGAGCGCGCGCTTCATTTCGACGCTTCGTCCCGCGTTGAGCGTGATCTGGATAAAGACCACGTCATCCGTGCGCGCGATGTCGAGATAAGTCCGGTCGTAGACCAAATCCCCGCGCGCATGCTCGGTGATGACTTGGAAGCGGTCGAGCGGCGGACAATTGATGGTCTCGACCATGGCGCGATGCACCGCCTCGCCGATAGCGGCGCGGTAGTCCGCCGGCTTTCCTTGCAGCAGTGAAATTCTGACCAAAGGCATGGCGCTCTCCTAGACGGACGCGAGCTGCTGGCGACGAGCCTCTTGAGTCAACCCGCCATAGCCCCAGGCTACGGCCGGAATCTCGTGGATCACCACATAGGTTGCCTCGGGCAGTTCGCCCAGCGTGGCTTTAAGCAGGGCGTGTGCTTCCTTGACGAAACGCGCCATCTCCGCCGGCGAATTGGTGCCTTGTGTTACCTTCACGTCGATATGCGCCGCGCGGCTTGAGACTGGCGCCGCGCCGATGGTCCAGTCGCTGGACGCGATCTGCTCGATTGCCACCGCCGTGAGCGTCGGCACCTTGCGCATGACACGCCCCATCAATTCGGTAAGCCCTGACTGCAACGCGCTTTTCTGCGCCGGAGAGGCCGGCTCGCCGGCAATCTTGACCGAAACGAAAGGCATAACGGCCTCCTTCCAAATGAGAATGTATGGACTTAGGTAAGCGGCCGAGATACATTTGTAAAATTGATTTTACATCAAAAATACATTTAGGATATAAATGGATCATGCAGCGGCTGGACCTCGATCTCTTGCACACATTCGTCGCCATCGCCGACCATGGCGGTTTCGCTCACGCGGCGAAGCGCGTCCACCGCTCGCAGTCGGCGGTCAGCCTGCAGATGCAGCGGCTTGAATCGATGGCGGGCACCGCGCTGTTCAAGCGGGCGGGGCGGCAGATGCAGATCACCGATGCCGGCGACGTACTGCTCAATCGCGCGCGCAAGCTGCTCGCGCTCAACGACGAGACGCTGCAGGCTTTGCGCGGCACGGTGGTTGAGGGCACCGTGCGTCTCGGCGCGACTACCGACGTGGCGGAGGATTTCCTGCCCGGCATTCTCAAGGAATTCTGCGCAGCGCATGCCGGGGTGAAGCTCGAAGTCGTGGTTGAGCGCAGCCACGAGTTGGTGCGGGGGTTTCGTGCCGGCAGCCTCGATCTGCCAATTGCTCTGGGCGAAACGCCTAAACGGCAGGAGCTGGGAAAGCAGAAAGTGAAGTGGATCGCCGCCCGCGACTTCAAACTCGAGCCAGTCCAGCCGGTGCCGCTTGTTCTATTGGATGCGCCCTGCATATTCCGAGAACTTGCGATCAACGCTCTCGATGCCCATCGCATCCCATGGCGCATTGTCTATGGCACGTCGAGCCTTTCGGGCCTGCACGCCGCGGTCAAGGCCGGGCTTGGCGTCACGCCGAGGACGCTTTCTTGGCCGGCCAGCGGCTTGCGATATATCCCGCGCATCCGACGGTTGCCTGCGCTCGGCACGCTTGCTCTCTCGCTTTACGGCGGGAAGAACGCGGGTTCCCCGGCTGCCTCCAAGCTTGCCGAACTTGTCGAAGAACGTCTCGGCGCCGCGCTCGGGGTGCTGCGTCGGTCGTAGCAAATGTAGTCAATCGTATACTTCGCGCCGATGCCCCACGGTGACGACGAGCACCACGAAGCGGTCGTCCTCGATCGAGGCAACAATCCGATAGTCGCCAACGCAGTAGCGCCATAGGCCCTTGAGGTCGCCCATAAGCGGACGGCCGAAGCGGCGCGGATTTTCGGCGGTGGCTATGCGCTCGCGCAGGTAGCGCAGGATCGCGCGCTCGGCCTCCGCCCCAAGTTTGCGCAGATCGCGTGCCGCAGCGCGATCGAACTCCACGCGCCAGATGGGCGCTTCAGCCATGACGCGGCCTTAGCGGACTTCGGAAAGCTGTTGTTCCAAGGTCTCAAGCGTCGTGCGTGGCCCAGGGCGGGCGAGTCGCCGCGTGGCCAAGTGGTAATCTTCAAGGTCCTCGATATGGCGCAGGATCGCCTCGCGGGCATAGAAGCTTTTGGTGCGGCCGGTCTTCTTCGCAAGTTGACCAAGGCGTTTTTCGATTGCAGCGGGCAGTCGCAACGCGAGCATGATGGCCTCCCTTGGGGATATACATGTATAGCAAATGCCGGAATTGTGCAACCTGCGGCGTTTTTGAGACTTGAGACAGCGCTTGATCGTCAATGCCCAAAACTACGTCCACTGCACAAACTGAGACATGAGCAATCCGCGAATCTAAATATCGCCCGGTTCGGCCCTGAGGGCTGGAGACCACTACCCGAATATGTGAAGACAAAGGTCGCTGCCGGTCACGATGCTGCCACACGGCGGCTTTCAAGCTGGCCCGATGCGGCCGTGCCGCCCATCCTTGCGGTCATAGTGCAAAAGGGCCATTCTTCGGCTATATCGGCGGGCTGCGCCCAGGCGCGTTTTTCGTCAGTTTCGTTATATGGAGACTATTGCCCGTGAACGTTTCGATCCTATTTCGGCGTTTCGCCGGCCCAGTGCTCACAGCATTCGCCCTGCTAGCGCCTGCCAACGCCCTAGCTGATGTGCCGACGCCGCAGGAACTTTCGCGGCTCGCGCCATTTGGCGCCTACCTAGCGGCCCGCCATGCAGGGACCGAGCGCGATGCCGCCGCCGCCGCTGCCTATTATCGCGCGGCGCTGAAGGCTGATCCAAATAACAACGAACTGCTTGATCGCGCCTTCCTGTCGCTGCTTGCCAACGGCGAAGTGGACGAAGCTGTTAAGACGGCGGAGCGGATCATTCAGATCGATCGCACCGACCGCATCGCGCGGCTTGTGCTCGGCGTTCGCGCCCTCAAGCAAAAGCAATATCAGTCCGCGCGTCAGCAACTGGCGCTATCAATTCGCGGCCCAATCACCGATCTGGCGGCGACATTGTTGTCAGGCTGGGCGTCCTACGGGGCGAACGACTCTCGCGGCGCCGTCGAAAATATCGACCGGCTCACCGGGCCCGATTGGTATGGGCTGTTTAAGGACCTGCACGCCGGCCTTATTCTTGATCTGGCCGGCAATAAGAAGGAAGCCGGCAAGCGCCTTGAGCGCGCTTATAAGCTCGATCCCTCCGAGATGCGGCTGGTGGAAGCCTATGGCGGCTGGTCCGCCCGCAATGGCGCCAAGGATCAGGCGACCAAAATATTCAGTGACTTCGACAAGCTCCTGCCGCGCCATCCGTTGATCTCCGCGGCACAGGACGCCGTCAACAAAGGAGACAAGCTTCCGCTCATCGTCGGTTCCCCGCAGCAAGGCGCGGCGGAGGCACTCTATGGACTCGGCTCCTGGGTCGGACGCCGAGGTGGCGAGGATCTCGGTCTAGTCTATCTTCAACTCGCGCTCTACCTTGAGCCGACACATCCATTGGCTTTGATCTCACTCGCCGATCTTTATTCGGCGGTGAAGAAACCGCAGCTCGCGATCAAGCTTTATGAACGGGTGCCGGCGAATTCTCCGCTGCGGCGCAATGCCAACATCCAACTCGCCCTCGATCTTGACGGCCTTGACCGCACCGACGAAGCGAAGAAGCAGCTCGATAAGCTGATCGCGGAGCGGCCCAAGGATATCGAAGCCATCCTGGCGCTCGGCAACATCTTGCGTGGCCGCAAGATGTTCAGCGAGTGCGCGGATGTCTATTCCAAAGGCATAGCGACAATCGATAATCCGCAGAAGTCCGATTGGGTGATGTTCTATTTCCGCGGCATCTGCTTGGAGCGCGCGAAGCAGTGGGAGAAAGCCGAAGCCGACCTGAAGAAGGCGCTCGTGCTTTTCCCCGAACAGCCGCAGGTCCTGAACTACCTCGGCTATTCCTGGATCGACCAAGGCGTGAATCTCGACGAAGGCATGAAGATGATCCGCCGCGCCGTCGAGCAGAAGCCCGATGACGGCTACATCGTTGATTCACTCGGCTGGGCCTATTTCCGGCTCGGCAATTACGATGACGCGGTGAAACAGCTGGAGCGGGCCGTCGAGCTCAAGCCCGAAGACCCGACCGTCAACGATCATCTCGGCGACGTTTATTGGCGGATCGGGCGCACCCAAGAGGCCAGGTTCCAGTGGTCGCATGCGCGCGATCTCAAACCCGAGCCGGAGGAAATCCCGAAGATCGAGCAAAAGCTGAAATCCGGCCTTGCCGATGAAACCTCGTCCGCCGCGGAAGCTGAGAAAGCAAAGAAAACCGGCAGCGGCGGGTAAGCCTCGCGGCGCATGATGCCCCCGCTCGTCGAGCGCGCACCTGCCAAAGTCAATCTGACGCTACGCCTGCGCGCCCGCCGTGACGATGGCTGGCATGAGATCGAAAGCCTCGTTGCTTTCGCTCGGGTGGCCGACCGTCTGACCTTGGACACGGCTTCCCCCCTTGGCCTCGCCGTTCGCGGCGCCGACCGGGAAGCCTGCGGGTCCGTGGCCGATAACCTCATCATCAAGGCCGCAGACGCACTCGCCGCGCGCGTTCCCAACCTTCAGCTTGGCTATTTTACTCTCCTCAAGCGCATCCCCGTGGCGGGCGGTCTTGGCGGAGGCTCAAGCGATGCTGCCGCGGCGCTGCGTCTTCTCGCGCGGGCAAGCCGTCTCGCACTCGACGATGCACGCCTCCTGGAAGCTGCGCGCGAGATTGGCGCCGATGTGCCGGTATGCCTCGATGGCAAGCCGCGGGTGATGCGGGGTATCGGTGAGCTGTTGTCCGAACCGGTGTCTTTGCTGAAGCTGGCCGCGGTGCTGGTCAATCCCGGCGTGCCGCTGGCGACCAATATGGTATTCGCGGAATGTGATCGCTCGGCGGATCTCGAGGCTTCGCCTTATCTGTTCGCCAGGAGCGAGATTTCCACCATCCCCGGTGAACGCAAGGCGCTGCTCGCCTTCCTCGAACAACAGCCGAACGATCTTGAGCCGGCGGCCATCTCGCGGGCGCCGGTGATCGCGGACGTGCTGAGCGCGTTTCGCAGTCTGCCGGAATGCCGGCTCGCGCGCATGTCCGGTTCGGGCGCGACTTGTTTTGCGGTGTGCGATTCTGAGCGTGCGGCGAAGGCTATGGCGGGCAGACTCGCTGCCGATCATCCAGGATGGTGGGTACGCGCGACGACGCTCGGCGCGGCTTAGTGCGCGCGCGCGATGCAGAATTCGACGGTCTCTTCCAGCGCCTGCTTCATCGCCGAGGCAGGGAAAAGTCCGAGCGCGTCCTTGGCCATGGCGCCGTAATGGTGGGCACGCTTGATGGTGTCCTCGAGCGCGCGGTGCTTGGTCATCAGGCCGATGGCATATTCCAGGTCGTTCTCGGCAGTCTCGTTGCGTTCGAGTGTGCGCGTCCAAAAAGCTCGTTCCGCATCATTGCCGCGGCGAAATGACAGCACCACGGGCAGAGTGATCTTGCCCTCGCGGAAATCGTCGCCGACATTCTTACCGAGCTTCGCCGCCTTGCCACCGTAGTCCAGCGCGTCGTCGACAAGCTGAAACGCGATTCCCAGATTCATGCCGAAGGAGCGGCAAGCGGCTTGCTCCGCTTTCGGCCGGCCGGCCAGTGCCGGGCCGACCTCACAGGCGGCAGCGAACAGCTCCGCCGTCTTGGCGCGGATGACCGAGAGATATTCATCCTCGGTCGTCGAGGTATTCTTCGCGACCGCGAGTTGCATCACTTCACCCTCGGCGATCACGGCGGCAGCTGAGGACAGAATTTCGAGTGCGCGCAGCGATCCCACCTCCACCATCATCTTGAAAGCCTGTCCGAGTAGGAAATCGCCGACCAGCACGCTTGCCTCATTGCCCCACAGCATGCGGGCGGCAAGCTTGCCGCGCCGCAATTCGCTTTCGTCAACGACATCGTCATGCAGCAAGGTCGCCGTGTGCATGAACTCGACGGAGGCGGCGAGCTTGATGTGACCGTCGCCGGAATAATCCGCGATCTCGGCCATGGCGAGGGTCAGCATCGGCCGCAGCCTTTTGCCGCCCGACGAGATCAGGTGATTGGCGACCTCGGGAATCATTGTCACCTCCGACCCTGTTCGCGACAGGATCGTGGTGTTGACGCGGCCCATGTCGTCGGACACTAGCTCGACCAGGCGGTCGATCAGCGTCGGCGCGCGGCTTTCAAAGGGGACGACGACAGCCAAAGAGGGTCTCCAGGAGGGACGGGCGAGCATAGAAACGCTATGGTGCGGCGGCAAGATGCATTTAGGCTGCCGTTACAAACGCGCAATGGCCAGAGGGGACGATGACGACCGCAGAAATGCTTTTGGGTGCGAAAACCGCACTTAATCTTCCCGAGAGCCATCGGATCGCCGTTCTGGTGCCTTGCTATAATGAAGAGAAGGCCATCGCCAAAGTCGTGGCCGATTTCCGCGCGGCTTTGCCCCATGCTCCCATCTATGTTTACGACAACAATTCCCAGGACCGCACCGTGGAGATGGCCCGAGCGGCCGGCGCGGTCGTCCGCCGTGAGCTGCACCAGGGCAAAGGCCATGTGGTGCGGCGCATGTTCACCGACGTGGAAGCCGACATCTACGTCCTGGTCGATGGCGACGCGACTTACGACGCGCCCAGCGTCCGCACCATGATCGACCGGCTGTTCGAAGACCGTCTCGACATGGTGGTGGCGGCGCGAGTCGATCAGGAAGTGGCGGCTTATCGGCCCGGCCATCGGGCCGGAAATTGGCTTCTCACCAGCTTCGTCACCGTGGTTTTCGGCCGCGCCTTCACCGATATGCTGTCGGGCTATCGGGTGTTCTCGCGCCGTTTCGTGAAATCCTTTCCAGTGTTGTCCGGCGGCTTTGAGATCGAAACCGAACTCACGGTCCATGCCTTGGAACTCGAATTGCCGGTCGCCGAAGTGGAAACGCCGTATTACGCGCGGCCGGTCGGTTCCGCCTCGAAGCTTAACACCTGGAGTGACGGGTTCCGGATTCTCTGGACCATCGGCCGGCTTTATCGCTCCGAACGGCCGCTGCAGTTTTTCTCCGCGATAGCCGGAGTTCTGGCCGTCGTGGCCATCGTGCTCGCCATCCCGATTGTGGCGACCTTTCTGCGCGAAGGCATCGTTCCCCGCTTCCCGACCGCCATTCTCGCCACCGGCTTGATGCTGGCGGCGCTACTCTCATTCGTCGCCGGCCTGATCCTGGACACGGTGACGCGCGGACGGCGCGAGTTGAAGCTTCTGGCCTATCTGGCGCATCGAGCGCCCGGCGACGACAGACGCCAGATGTGACCGCGGAGAAGCGGCGTGCGTGAACTCCTTCGCACCAACGATCCGGTTTTGGTTTCGGCGGTGAGCGCGCTGCTCGACGGCGCCGACATCCAACATCTTGTGCTCGATCAGAACATGAGCGTGCTGGAAGGCTCGCTCGGTATCCTGCCGCGCCGCATTCTGGTCGGCGATGACGATCAGGAAGGCGCCCGCCGGCTGCTCGAAGATGCGGGACTAGCGCACGAATTGCGGTCACTTCCGGCCGGACAAGAATCCGAGCAGACCGATGACGCCGTGCTCGGCGGCAGGCTGCGGCTGAAGCAGCAACGGCGCGGCCATCGTGTCGGGCACGACGCGATCCTGCTCGCGGCTGCGACCGGCGCACGCGCCGGCGATTACGCAATCGATCTTGGCTCCGGTGTCGGTGCGGCCGGGCTGGCGCTGGCGCTACGCGTGCCGGACGTGATGGTGACGCTGGTGGAGGTTGATCCAGCGCTCGCGGAACTCGCCGCCGAAAATATTCAGCGCAACGGCTTTGCCTCGCGCGCTCGCGTGTTGGTGGTCGACGTCCAATCGCCACCCGATGTGTTCGCGGCAGCGGGGTTGCCGTCTGGGGAGGCCGATCGCGTGCTGATGAATCCGCCGTTTAATCCCGAACGGCAAAATGCCTCAACTGATGCGCAACGCCGCGCCGCGCATATGGCGCAGCCTGCTTTGTTGGCCGACTGGATTGCCGCCGCGGCGCGACTACTGCATTCTGCTGGCACCCTGACCATGATCTGGCGCGCGGACGGACTGCAGGAGGTGATGGCGACACTGTCACCGCATTTCGGCGGAGTTGCCATTCTCCCGGTGCATGGCCGGATGGGCCAGCCGGCGATCCGCGTCCTGGTGCGCGCGGTAAAGGGAAGCCGTGCCCCGCTGGCGCTTTATCCCGGTTTGACGCTGAACGATGAGAATGGCCGTCCGACCGCCGAAGCGGAAGCTATTCTGCGGGACGGTTCAACGCTACCGCTCGCTGAACTGTGATTGTATCCAGCCAGGGCTATTTGCTTAGCTTTTATGCGCCTCTGCCCGCTTACTAGGTAGCCGCGGCCAGGCAAATTGAAGCTTGCGGATGAGCGCACCCGCCTCTTGGAGGCAGGAAAAGCCAATGATCGTGCCGACTATCAGCGCCAGCAGGTAAAGTTTGGGCTCCATCTTCCACCTTGTTGTTATTGCCATCGTGGGACCGGCTGGCGATATCCCAGCAAGAAGCATTCCAGGCGTTAAGAATGCGTAACTTGAGCCCTGCGTCACCGTGGCTTATGGGGTGGTTATGAGCGAAACGATTTTGCCGACTTCGACTTTTGAGACTTTCCTTAAACGTCTCGTTGAGGTGTTGCGCCCGATCCTGCCGCGGCGTTTTCGCAGCGATATACCGCTGGTGCCCGTGGTCAGGCTGACGGGCATCATCGGATTTTCCACGCCGCTGAAGCCCGGATTGACGCTTTCCAGTGTTGCGCGCTCGCTCCAACGCGCCTTTTCCATGCGCAATGCCAAGGCGGTGGCGCTGCTTATCAACTCGCCCGGCGGCTCGCCGGTACAGTCGCACCTGATCTTCCGGCGCATCCGCCAATTGGCCGAGGAAAAAGGGCTGCCGGTCATCGCCTTTGTCGAGGATGTCGGGGCTTCCGGCGGCTACATGATCGCCTGCGCCGCCGATGAGATCATTTGTGACTCGTCTTCCATGATCGGATCCATCGGTGTGGTCGGCGGTTCGTTCGGTTTCGACAAGCTGATCGAGAAGATCGGCATCGAGCGGCGGCTTTATACGTCGGGCGAGCGCAAGGCGATGCTTGACCCCTTCCTGCCGGAGAAGCCGGAGGATGTGGAGCGGCTCAAACAGCTGCAGAATGAGATCCACGAGAGCTTCATCGCGCTGGTCAAGGGCCGCCGGGGAACGCGGCTCCAAGGTCCAGAAAAAACCTTGTTCTCCGGAGAATATTGGACCGGTGCTACGGCGATCGAACTGGGGATCGCTGACGCCCTAGGGGATTTGCGCTCGACGTTGCGTGAGCGTTACGGCGACGAGGTGTTCACCCCGCTAGTCGCCGCCGAGCGCGGCTTCTTCGGCCGGCGCGGGTCCGGTATAGCGTTGCGCGGATTCGATGAGTTCTGGAGTGGTTCGACCTGGCCCGAGGAAGTTGTTTCCGCTCTCGAGGCTCGGGCGTTGTGGGCGCGTTACGGACTATAGGTTTTGGAATTGGAGGGAAAACGAACATGCCGCCAATTGTAATTCCACCGCTCGTCAAATGGACGCTCGCTGCTCTCGGCGCCGCCGCCGCGGTGCATTGGGTGGTCAAGGAAGTACGCCGGGCCAACGCCGAACTCGATAGAGAGGCGACCGTGCGGATTCCGGGCCGTGAGACCTGGCCGATGCTTAAGCGCGATCCGCTGACCGGCGAATACCGGCCCTGCTGATCTTGAGCTTAACGGCTGCGCACCGGCAATTTACCCGAGACTAAAACGGCGAAGAACAACACGATGAAACCCGCGCCGACCATTTGAAAAGCAAGCATGAAAGCTCCCCAGCCCTCTGTCCTGTTTCCAGGCTAGCGCGAGCGTCTTCTCATTTCGGTAAATCCCGCCTTGGCGAGATTTAACGCCGCGGCTTTTTTGCTCCACATCCCTAAAATTCTATGACCAATCGGGTGTTTCCGCGTTTGCGCCGGCGCCCGCCGCAGCTTGACCCCCCTTCGGGCCGCCGATAGACCGGCGCCATGAGCGCCGCCGAACAATCCGCCCAGCTTCGCCAAGATCACATGGATCCCCGGCGCTCCTTTCAAGGACTGATCCTAACGCTGCAGCGCTATTGGGCGGACTATGGCTGCGTCATCCTGCAGCCTTACGACATGGAAGTCGGCGCCGGCACCTTTCATCCAGCGACCCTGCGCGCGCTCGGGCCGAAGCCGTGGAATGTCGCTTTCGTGCAGCCTTCGCGGCGGCCCAAGGATGGTCGCTATGGTGAAAATCCCAACCGGCTGCAGCATTATTATCAGCTTCAGGTGATGCTGAAGCCGTCGCCGCCCGACATCCAGGACCTCTATCTCAAATCGCTCTACGCCATCGGCATCGACCCGAAGCTTCACGATCTGCGCTTCGTCGAGGATGATTGGGAATCGCCGACGCTCGGCGCCTGGGGACTCGGCTGGGAATGCTGGTGCGACGGCATGGAAGTGTCGCAGTTCACTTACTTCCAGCAACTCGCGGGCTTCGAATGCGCGCCGGTGTCGGGCGAGCTTACGTATGGCCTGGAGCGTCTGGCCATGTATGTGCAGGGCGTCGACCGCGTCTTCGATCTCAACTTCAACGGCCGCGAGGATGCGCGGAAGGTGACCTACGGCGACATTTTTCTACAGGCAGAGAAGGAATATTCCCGGCACAATTTCGAACATGCCGATACCGACATGCTATTCGCGCAATTCAAGATGGCGGAAGCCGCCTGCAAAAAATATCTCGACGTGGGCTGGAGCGGGGAGGGCGACAAGCGTCGTCACCTGATGGCGCTGCCCGCCTACGACCAGTGCATCAAGGCCAGTCACGTGTTCAATCTGCTTGATGCCCGCGGCGTCATCTCGGTCACCGAGCGGCAGAGCTATATCTTGCGCGTGCGCGAATTGGCGAAGGCCTGCGGCGAGGCGTGGCTGGCGACCGAAGCGGGAGGGGGGGCTTCTCTTTTACCCTCCCCTGGAGGGGGAGGGTCGCTCGCGTAGCGAGCGGGGTGGGGTGATTACAGTGGCAAAGCATCCGATCGCCAGCTTTCGGCGACAGACAGCTCGTCGGCTGCGTAAGAATGCGACAAGCGCAGAGGACCGGCTGTGGCGTTTTCTACGCCGCTCACCTGTGCTCGGCACTCACTTTCGGCGACAGGTGTCCATTGGACCATATATCGCGGATTTTGCCTGTATGGCTGTTCGTCTGGTGATCGAGATCGATGGATCGCAACATGGCGTGGACAAACATCTAACTTACGATAACACGCGGACGCGGTGGTTAGAGACAGAAGGTTATCAGGTCATCCGTTTCTGGAACAACGAAGTCTTCGAAAACATCCAGGGCGTGCTGTATACAATTCAAGAGCGGCTCTATGGCTCGCGTGACGCAGAGCCAAAGCCGCTGAAACACACTCGAAGGTCGCGTGTAAGTAGCCCCCTTCACCCCACCCCGGCGCGCTC
>JAXDOR010000123.1:0-53888 GCA_034668825.1 Alphaproteobacteria bacterium
CAGCAATACCGGCGCCGAAGGCTCGGAGATTTTCATCGTTGAGGGCGACAGCGCCGGCGGCAGCGCCAAGCAAGCGCGTGACCGCGCAACGCAAGCCGTGATGCCGCTGCGCGGTAAAATCCTCAACGTCGCCTCGGCGACCAAAGACAAGCTGATGCAGAACCAGCAGCTCGCCGATCTGGTGCAGGCGCTCGGCTGCGGCACCGGCGTGCATTACCGCAACGAGGATTTGCGCTACGAGAAGGTCATCGTGATGACAGACGCCGACGTCGATGGCGCTCACATCGCCTCGCTGCTGATTACATTCTTCTACCGGGAAATGCCGAAGCTGATCGACAATGGCCATCTTTATCTCGCGGTGCCGCCGCTCTATCGGCTCACGCATGGCGCGAAGACGGTCTATGCCCGCGACGACAAGCACAAGGACGAACTGCTGAAAAAGGAATTCCACGCCAACGCCAAGGTCGATATCGGCCGTTTCAAAGGCCTGGGTGAGATGATGGCGGCGCAGCTCAAGGAAACCACCATGGATCGGCGCAAGCGCACCTTGCTGCGCGTGATGCTGCTTGCCGAGGACCGCGAGGACACCGCCGACTCGGTGGAGCGATTGATGGGCACCAAGGCAGAGTCCCGCTTCGCTTTCATCCAGGAAAAGGCGGAGTTCGCGAACGAGGAACTGCTGGACGTCTAAACGCAATCTGCCGGCGCACCGCGCCGGCAGATATTTAAGTCAAAATCCCTCAGATCAGTTCTTCACGTAGCTGAAGACGGTGAAGGTATTCGGGAAGATCGTCTTCTTCTTGGTCTGCTGGTCGAGGCTTTCTTCCGACGCCATGGAGAATAGCTTCTGGTTCTTGGCGTCATACGCCAAAACCTTGGCGTTGATGCGCGTGTTCAATGCTTCGAGCGGCTTGTAGTGGTCGGCGTCGATCTGCTCGAAGACGTTGATCAGGGCGCTGTTGCCGTTGGCGGCGAAGATGCGCTTCGTCGCCGGATCGAAAATCACGCCGTCGTTGTTGGCGCCCATCTCGGCGGTGTAAACCACCGCGCCGGTCTCGGCATTCACGACCGTCAGCGACGGCTTCACCTTGTCGCTGCCGCGGCAGCCGAGGATGATGCGATTGTTGGCCTTATCGAGCGCCAGGCTGTTGGTCTGATCGCATCCGGGCGTGGCCCACTCCGCCGTCACCTTCATCTCCTTGGTGTCGATCCGGTAGAGCTTCGCCGGATCGCGGGAGGCCAGGTAGAAATTGCCCTTGCCGTCGCCTTCCGCATGTTCCGCCTTCTGCGTGCCGACCTTGATGCTGCCGACCTGTTTGAGCGAAGGCACATCGAGAACCAACAGATCCGTCCCATCCTTGCCAGCCGAGGTGTTGACGACGATGCGCTTGGTTGCCGGGTCGTAATGGCTGGTGTCGATCCCTTCCGCGAGCTTGATCGCTTCTTTTGCCTCCAGCGTCGACAGCTTGAACGGCGTAATCGTGCCGTCTTCGTTATTGGAGATGCCGAGATCGAATTCCGGCAACAGCAACCCGCCGTTGGAACTATGCGCGGGCGTGCCGTCGATGACCTTGACGATCTTCTTGCCGGCAACGTCGAAGACCTGCAGACCTTCGCCACGGTGACCAAGGAACAGACGATTGCTTGCCGCGTCGAAACTTATGTAATCATAGCCGGCGTTTTTGCTCGCGACCGTCGTCGCGCTTTCCTGATGCCAGCCGTCGAATGCGTAAGCCGGAACGGCAAGCATCACGCCCACCGCGCAACTCGCCAACAAAAGTCGCTTCATACGATTCCTCCCTGTGCTGCGGATTTATTTGCGGGCCTTGGCGCAGCGTGCCGAGATCCTGCTTGGATAAGTAGCCAATGCGATTACGCGAGATGCGTCGCTCGGCCTAACATTCATTTAATGCTGTTCGCATTTTCGAGGATAGCCACGCCGTAAGGATCGATCCCGACGTTCGACACGTTGGCAACGACGGTCTTCTTTTGTAGATCGATGATGAAGACCGAGCCGGTCAGGTTGGTGGCGGAAGCCTTGATGGTATTGTTACCGCCGGCGACGACGGCGTAATGGCCATCCGCGGTGATGCCTATACCTTTGGGCCGCGGGGGCTCCTTGTCGGCGCGGGTGAGCGCGATCCGCGCAACTTCCGCGCCGGGTTTCTTCGCCAGAGCAAGATCGACGTCGACGATGGATACATTATTGGTCCGGAAGTTAGTTACCAGGACCTGTTTTCCATCGGGCGTCCAGGCCACCGCGAATGGCCGCCCCTGGCCTTTCGGGTCGTCCGTGCCGACTTGCACCCGGGCAGCTTCCGCGCCCGGCTTGCCCTCTCGGGCCAGGTCCACGTCGATAATGGAGATTGTGTTGCCTTCGAAATCCTCCCTGCCGCTCTCACGCGAGGTGACCGCGATCAACTTTCCATTCGGGCTCGCCGCGATGCCGAAGGGGCCGGACTGGACGGGAATCCGCGGCGCTACCTCGACGACAGGAACGCCTTTAAGCGCCTGCTCGAGGTCCATGACCGCGACGTCCTCCGTGCCGGCGTTGCCGGAGAAGAGGTAAGTTTTTCCATCGCTGCCTCTGCCAAGAGCGAGAGACTCCGGATCAGGCCAGCAGCCAAAATCCGGCGACGGAGCCGAATGCACATAAGCAGGCGGGTGACCGGGCGAGGTAAAGGGGACCGGATACGGAGCGCAGTTGGGAGCGAGCTGGCGCACACCCTTGCCTGTCACCGGCATCTGGATTTGCCCGACAAAACCTCCGGTCTTCGGATCGATGATCGTGATCCGGTTGGAACCGTCTTCTCCAAGCCAATTTTCTGAAGCGCTGGTGAGCAGCAAATTCGGATTGTTGAGCGGCAACAGTCCGACGCCGCCGAACCAGCCGCCATCGATAACCTTGAGAACAGCCGCATCTGTATTGTCGGATGACTTCTGCAGCATCTTCTTGACGTCCATGATCGCAACGTTGGCGCGCGCTCCGTGCTGCAGGAATTCCGCATTGGCGATGGCGCCGTGATGATTCATGACGTAGGCGGTCTTGCGGTCGGCGCTCAGCACGATGTTCGCGGGATCGCCCAACAACACGCCATCCAGCCGGCGTGGTCCAACCAAAGTTCGCGCCAAGATAGCATTCGCGGTATTGTTGTTGGCAGGCTTCAACGCTGCGGTGAGGTCGATCGCATAGATCCTTGGATCGCGGCGGCCGGTAACCAGCGCGACCGTGCCATCTGCAAAGACTGTATCCGTCGTCAAGACGAGCAGGCACAAGCCCAAAAGCGACGAGTTTACGCGCATCGAATTCCTCCCCGGAGCCTGTCTGAAGACATTGTTATTGGCGAATTACTTGAACCCTAGCAGAGGAAAACCTGCTGTCAAAGCTCGACCACGGCCCAGCCATAGTTGCGGCATGGAGGCTTCGCTTCTATGCTTCTCGAAAATACGGCAGGCGACACCGCCGTTGCCTTTTAATAATCTCTGGGGAGACGCCAATGCGCGCAAATGGCCTTTATTTGGTTGCGGTAATTTCATTTGCCCTCGTTCTCGGCCAGGCCGCTGCGCCTCCAGTCCAGGCACAAAGCAAGCTGACTTCGGCGCTAACCGGCAAGGTCTCCTCCGCCGAGGAAGGCGCGATGGAAGGCGTGGTCGTCAGCGCAAAGAAAGGGATCGTCACAACCAGCGTCGTAACCGACGACAAAGGTCAATTCAGCTTCCCCGCCGACAGATTGGAAGCCGGCGACTATGCCCTTAGCATTCGCGCCAACGGGTATGACCTTGAAGGACCGAAATCGGCGACCCTTGCAGGCGACAAACCGGCCACCCTCGACGTGAAGCTGGTGCAGACCAAGAGGCTGGCCGCGCAGCTCACCAACCAGGAATGGATCACCAGCGTTCCTGGCACGGACGACGAAAAGAAATTTCTGTTCGGCTGCACCAATTGTCATAGCGTCGAGCGCATCGTCACGTCGACGCACACGGCGGAGGAATTCCTCCAGGTTGTCACGCGTATGGCGGGCTATTCCAACAATAGCTTCTTCCTCAAACCGCAATTGCGCGCGGTGCCTCGGGACCCAGGCCGGCTCGCCCCGAATGTCTCGAAGGACGCCGCTTATCTCGCCAGCATCAACAAGAGCGCGGATGACCGGAAAATCGAACTCAAAACTTTGCCTCGGGTAAAGGGCGAAGGCACCAAAGTTATCATCACCGAATATGACCTGCCGCGGAAGGAATCCCAACCGCACGACGTCATCGTCGATGCCGATGGTATGATTTGGTACACGGACTTCGGCGGGCAGTTCCTCGGCCGGCTGAACCCGAAAACTCTCGAATACAAGGAATTTCCGGTCCCCGTGCACCGCGCCGAGATGCCGAAGGGCTCGCTTGATCTCGAGGTCGATCCGCAAGGCAATTATTGGATGGCCCTGATGTTCCAGGGCGGTGTCGCGAAATTCGACAAGAAAGCCGAAAAATTCGAAACCATGCAGCTGTCGGCCGAATTCCTGAATTCGGAGACGCAGCAAGCCATGGTCGGTCCCACCTCCTGGACGGTGGACAACAAGCTTTGGCTGCAAGACCCGAGCCTGCCGGGGGTTTATCGCGTCGATATGACGTCGGGGAAAACCGAGCAGTGGAAGCCTTACGAAAAACTGCCGAAGGCGCCGCACTCAGTTTATGGAATTTACCCCGATGCGAAGAATAACCTCTGGTTCCTCGACTTCGGCGGCGAGAATGTCGGCAAGATCGATGCGGCATCGGGAGAAGTGACGCTTTTCCCGACGCCAACCAAGAAATCGCGGCCGCGGCGGGGGCGGTTCGATAATGAAGGCCGGCTGTGGTTCGCGGAATTTGGCGCGGAAAAGATCGGCGTATTCGATACCAAAACCGAGCAATTCAAGGAGTGGTCAGTCCCGACCAAGTTCTTCGCGCCTTACGATGCCGTGCGCGACAAGGAAGGCAAGGTCTGGACGGCTGGAATGAATGCCGATCGCGTCCTGCGTCTTGACCCGGAGACCGGTAAGTTCGTCGAATACCCGCTGCCGCGTTACACCAACGTGCGCCGCGTCTTTGTCGACGACACCACCGCCAAGCCGACTTTCTGGATCGGCAACAACCATGGCGCCGCGCTCATTAAGGTAGAGCCGCAAGACTGATACCTCACTCGATGGGCAAGCCGGTGTAATTCTCCGCCAGCGACGTCGCCGCCGCTTGCGAGCTCGTCACATAGTCGAGCTCGGCAAGCTGCCGGCGATAGTCGAAGTCGTTTTCCAAATTGAAGCGATGCAGCATCTGCGTCATCCAGCCGGAAAACCGTTGCGCTTTCCAAACGCGTCGCAGACATGTCGTTGAATAATTGTCGAGAAGGTCGGTTTCGCCGGAGCGATAGAAGGCGGCGATGGCGCGCGAGAGCACCAGCACGTCCGCAAGCGCGAGGTTCATGCCCTTGGCGCCGGTCGGCGGCACGATATGCGCGGCATCGCCGGCGAGAAACAGACGTCCGCGCCGCATCGGTTCAGCAACGAAGCTGCGCATGGGCGTAATCCCCTTCTGCAGAATCTTGCCCTCTGCCAGCAGTCGCGTGCCATCCAGGCGCAGGTGCAATTCTTCCCAAATCCTTTCGTCCGGCCAATTGGCGATATCGTCATCGACGCCGCACTGGATGTAGAGTCGCGCAATCGTAGGCGAGCGCATCGTGTAGAGCGCGAAGCCACGCGGGTTGTAGGCGTAGATCAACTCGCTGTCAGGCGGCGGCGAGTCGGCGAGGATGCCGAGCCAAGCGAACGGATAGTCACGTTCATAGGCCGTCAGCGTATCGGCGGGGATGCTGGGGCGGCATATTCCGTGAAAGCCGTCGCAACCGCCGATAAAGCCGCAAGAAATTTCGTGATCGCCGCCCTCGTGGCGAAACCGGATTTTTGGTTTGGTGCCGTCGAAGTCATGGATACTCACGTCTTCGACGTCGAACAGGATTTTTCCGCCATCCGCCAAGCGCCGCGCGATCAAATCCTTGACGATTTCCTGCTGCCCGTAGACGGCGACCCCTCTGCCGACGAGCTTGCGAAAATCGAGGTAATGCAGCTCCCGATTGAAGCAGAGATGGATTCCGTTGTGGAACATCCCTTCCCGCTTCATGCGGTCGCCAACGCCGACCTCGGCCAGCAAGTCGCTCGACCATTGTTCCAGAAGTCCGGCGCGGACGCGTTGCTCGACATAGTCGCGGCTGCGGGATTCCAGGATGACGGATTCGATGCCGGCGCGGTGCAACAGATGCGACAGCATCAGCCCCGCCGGGCCCGCGCCTATGATTCCGACCTGCGTGTGCATCAACATCCCCTGCCCACATCCTATAGGGATCGTCAAAGCGGCGAGAAGGGTGATTTCGGGAAGCGGAACAAGGCAAAGCGCGGTGCCTGCACTAAAGTGTCCTGGTTGCCGCCTGGCCCTGGTAGGCCTATGTCTCCATTGCTTGACTGAGTGGAGCTTTCGGGCAAGGAGGGAGCGGCGATCCGCACCCGAGCGCTGTGCAATAAGCTGCCGAGATCAGCTGGCAGAGGAAGAGAGTTGCCATGCATGAAGTAACTGCGAAATCCCATTGGCACGAACCGTCCGGCGGCCGGAAAGCTGGCTTCGGCGATTTCGGCCGGCCGAAGACCCCCTATGACCTGTTCATGGAGTCGGAAGGCATCCCGATCTTCCGCGGCGTCGGTTGCAAGCGCACGCAGGACCTCCCGCTGCAACCGTGGAAGCGCACGGGCGGGCGCGGCAGCTACATCCAACTCTATGGCACCGAAGGCAAATGGGGCTGCTACGTGGTCGAGGTGCCGGGCGCCGGCGCGCTCAATCCCGAGAAGCATATGTACGAGGAAATCTACCTCGTGCTCGAAGGTCGCGGCTCCACTGAGGTCTGGCTCGAAGGCGACACCAAGCGCCACACGTTCGAATGGCAGAAGGGCTCGATGTTTTCGATCCCGATGAACGCCATGCATCGCATCGTCAACGCCAGTTCGAGCCCGGCGTTGCTGCTGGCCGGCACCACCGCACCCAACGTGCTGAACATGATCAACAACGTCGAGGCGGTGTTCAACAACCCCTTCAAGTTCACCGATCGCTTCAGCGGTGCCGATGACTTCTACAAATATAAGGACGACGTCGAGCCCGATCCGGTGCGCGGCCTTGCCATGCGGCGCACCAACTTCATTCCCGACGTCATCAACTGCGACTTGCCATTGGACAATCGCCGGTCGCCCGGCTGGCGGCGCGTCGAACCCTTCATGACCAACAACCAGTTCTATTACTGGATCGGTCAACACGAGATGGGCCGCTACTCCAAGGCGCACGCGCATACGTCCGCCGCGGTGCTCGTCTGCCTGAAGGGCAAGGGCTACACCTACACTTGGCCGGAGCGGAACGGCGTGACGCCGTGGAAAGACGGCAAGGGCGAAGAGGTCCAGCGCGTCGATTACGAATTCGGCGGCATCGTCACCGCGGCGCCGGGAGGCGCGCGCTGGTATCACCAGCATTTCGCCGCATCGAAAGACCCGCTGCGGCTCAGCGCCTGGTTCGGCCCATTTAATCCCGGCCGCGAGCCAGGCCCTCCGGGGGAAAAACACACCGACTATACCGGCCGCGACATTCCCGAAGGCGGCACCGCCATCCCCTACTGGATGGAGGATCCGTTCATCCGCGAGGAATACGACACAAGGCTCAAAACGGAAGGCGTCGAAAACCGCATGCGCGCGGAATACTACGACAAGAACTACAAGGGCCCGCTGCCGACGGACTAGTGGGTGTTACCTCTCCCCGCTTGCGGGGAGAGGTCGCCCGCCGAAGCCCGCAGGGCGGAGGCGTGGCGGGTGAGGGGGACTCTCGACAGGCTATCTGCTTGGAAATCCCCCCTCACCCCTACCCTCTCCCCGCAAGCGGGGCGAGGGAGATCGCGACCGGAGCCTCCAACGAATGTCCATCGAACAAGATGAAAGCGGCGGCCGGATCTACTTTTCCAGCACCGGACGCACGCTCGAAGGCGAAGACGAAATCTGCATCCTCAGTGTCGGCGTCGATATCGGATCCTCGACTTCGCACCTCGTCTTCTCGCGTATCGTGCTGGAACGTCTCGACAGCCGCTATGTCGTCGTTCAGCGGGAAACTTTTTATCAATCCGACATCTTGCTCACGCCTTATCTCGCCGACGAGGAAATAAACGCGGCCGCGCTCGGCGCCTTCATCGAGCAACAGTATAAGGATGCCGACGTCGACCCCAACGAGATCGATACCGGTGCGTTGATCCTCACCGGCGTCGCGGTGCGCCGGCGCAACGCGCGCAAGATCGGCGAGTTGTTCGCGCAGCAGGCTGGCAAACTTGTCGCGGTGAGCGCGGGCGACAATCTGGAAACCGTGATGGCGGCCTATGGCTCCGGCGCCGCTGCGCGCTCGATCCGCGACCAATCCACGGTGATGAATGTCGACGTCGGCGGCGGCACGTCGAAGATCGCCGTCTGCGCCGACGGCAAGGTGATCGCGCTGACTGCCGTGGATGTTGGGGCGCGGCTCGTGTGTGTCGATGAGGCCGGAAAGATCGTGCGGATCGAGGAATCCGGCCGACGCTTCGCCGCGGAGCTTGGCATCAGCCTCAAGCTCGGCGATGTGCTTCCAACGAAAGCCGCGCAAGACATGGCGGCGCAGATGGCAGGATGCTTGTTTGAAGCCATGCGCGGGCAATCACCGAGCGCGGGCGGCGCCAAGCTGCTGCGGCTAGCCCGCCTGCCCCACACTGGCAAGGTAGATGAAATCACCTTTTCCGGCGGCGTTTCCGAATTCATCTATGCGCGGGAGAAGAGTTCCTTCGGCGATCTCGGCCCGTTGCTCGCCGCGGAAATCCGCAAGCGGGTCGAGGCATGGGGCCCGCGTATCGAGGTTCCCGATCAAGGCATTCGCGCCACCGTGATCGGCGCATCGCAATACACCACGCAAGTGAGCGGCAGCACTATCTTTGTCTCGCCGCTGGAAACGCTGCCGCTGCGCAATGTGCCGGTGATTGCGCCCGCCTTGCCGCTGGACGAAACGATTGACGCCGCAGCGGTCGCCACCGCGATCCAGACCGCGTTGCGGCAGCTCGATCTGGCCGAGGGAAAAACTCCCGTCGCTATTTTCGTACCCTGGCGCGGTTCGGCGACGTTCCAGCGGCTCGATGGCTTTTGCCGCGGCGCGGTGGAGGGTCTCTCCGCGATCCTCAAGCGAGGACATCCGCTGGTGCTTGTCGGCGACGGTGATGTCGGCGGTCTTCTGGGCATCCATTTGCGTGAGGAGATGCGGTTCGCCAATCCGATCGTGTCGATCGACGGACTGGAGCTGAAAGAATTCGACTATATCGACATTGGTGCGATGCTTGAGAGCTCGGGCGCGGTGACAGTTGTGATCAAATCCTTGATCTTCCCGACCAGCGCAGGCGTCGGCCAAGCCTGGACCACGGAACGTCAAATGGACGCCAAAGCCGTGACGATTCCGTGAAAAAGATTAATGATTATCGGACTTATTGCAGCGCCAAAGGTTGACTTTAACGCCTACGTGCTTATGTTCCGGTAACGGTCCGAACGATAGATTCGACCGCTCGCCCCCGCGCAATTGCAGTTCGTCGTTCAGATCCGGCGCCGGGATCGGGCGGTCCTCATTGAGGTTATATGGCTTTTTCTCAACTTGGTTTGTCCGACAAAGTTCTCGCCGCCATTGCGACGGCTGGTTATCCCGCTCCAACCCCCATCCAAGAACAAGCGATACCGCACGTGCTCGCAAGGCGCGACGTGCTCGGCATTGCTCAGACCGGCACCGGCAAGACCGCGGCTTTCGTCTGGCCGATGCTGAACTTGCTGGAGAAGGGCCGCGCCCGCGCGCGGATGCCGCGCACGCTGATCCTCGAGCCGACGCGCGAACTCGCGGCGCAGGTGCAGGATCACTTCATCAAATACGGCGCCAATCATAAACTCAACGTCGCGCTGCTGATCGGCGGTGTGTCGTTCGACAATCAAGATACCAAGCTAACGCGCGGCGTCGACGTGTTGATCGCGACGCCTGGCCGCCTGCTTGACCATGCCGGGCGCGGAGGTTTGTTGCTCAGCGGCGTCGAGCTTCTGGTGATCGACGAGGCCGACCGCATGCTCGACATGGGATTCATTCCCGATATCGAGCGCATCGGCAAGCTGGTGCCATTCACACGCCAGACCTTGTTCTTCACCGCGACGATGCCGGCGGAAATCCAGCGCATCGCCGACACCTTCCTGCACAATCCAGTACGCGTGGAAGTTTCCCGCCCGGCGACAACCGCTATCACCGTGGCCCAAGCTCTCGTCGCGACGACCCGCGAGCCGCATGAGAAACGCGAAACTCTGCGCCGCCTGCTGCGTTCGGCGGATAATTTCAAGAACGCGATCATTTTCTGCAATCGCAAGCGCGAGGTCGCCCTGCTCCACAAGTCACTCGTGAGCCATGGCTTCAACGCGGTCGCATTGCACGGGGACCTCGATCAGTCCGCGCCCGCACCGCGGCGCTCGATCAGTTCCGTAACGGTGAGGCCAAGCTGCTGATTGCATCCGATGTGGCTGCGCGCGGACTCGATATTCCCGAAGTCAGCCACGTCTTTAACTTCGATGTCCCTCATCATGCCGACGATTACGTCCACCGCATCGGACGCACCGGCCGTGCCGGTAAAAGTGGAACGGCGATCACTATCGTTGCTCCCATCGATCAAAAGGCCGTCGTAGCAATCGAGAAACTCACAGGCCAAACCATCCCTTGGATGGGCGAGCCGCCACGAACCGACGCAGTAGAACCTCGGCGCGAAGACACTCATCGCGGGAAACGAAGCCGCAGCGCGTCACCTCAGCGGCCCAAGCACACTCCCAGTCCTGTCGCTCGGCTCGACGACGTGCGGCCCGCCCGCCGGGAGCCTAACCAAGAGCGTCCGGAAATACCTGCTGAACGTTCCGAGGAAACCGACGGGTCTCATCTTCCGGCGTTTCTGCTGCGGCCCGTGCGCGCCAAGGCGTAACAATATTGGGCGTTAGCCTTTGTGCTAGGCGCCGACACTGAACCGTTTACCCGTCCTTCACCCGCCTGCAATACCGTTTGCCCGCATATGAGCACTATCGTCCGCCGGGCCGATTTCGGTGATGGAGTGGGGGAATGGCTGAGAAAATTGGGGACGAATACGAACGCACCTTGGCGTTCGCAAAAGTCGTTTTCAGCCAGATTCGAGCGTTACGCCAAGCCGCCTCCCCGAGAAATTACGAGGTGTGGTATACATACGCCACCGGTTACAATCCTCAGCTGAACACAGCAATCAACGAGATGCTGGAACGCCATGGGCATATCACCGAGGCCGACCTCGATCGCATCCACGATACGCATTTTTCTCCCGCTCGTCTGACGCAGCGGCTCGACCAGGTGGGGTCGCAGGTCAAGGACGAGATCGATCAGGTCATGGCCATGATCGAGGTCGCGGCCGGCTCAGCCACGAATTATACCGAAAGTCTGGCGGACGTGAGCCAACAGCTCGGTTCCACCAGAGACAGAGAAGGCTTGCGCGCTATCGTGGAGAGCTTGGTCCACACTGCCAAGGAGATGGAGCAGAGTAACCAAACGTTGGAGGCGCGGTTGTCCGCTTCCAAGGAAGAAATCAATCAGCTCCAACACGTGCTGGAAACGGTACGCCACGAGAACCTGACCGATCCGCTGACGACGCTGGCCAACCGCAAATATTTCGACCAAGCGTTAGACAAAGCGATCGCCGAGGCTGTCACCAAGCGCGAGCCGCTGTCATTGATGATGACGGACATTGATCACTTCAAGAATTTCAACGATAGCTTCGGCCATCTCACCGGCGACCAAGTGCTCCGCCTTGTCGCCATCGCGGTGAAAAACAACGTGAAGGGCCAGGACATCGCGGCGCGTTACGGCGGAGAAGAATTTGCCATCCTGCTTCCCAATACCGTGCTGCGATCGGCGATCACGGTTGCCGATCACATTCGCCAGGCGGTGATGACAAAGCAGTTGATGAAGCGCTCCACCCATGAGCAGCTTGGGCGCATCACGGTATCGATCGGCGTTGCCACGCTGCGCAACGGCGATACGGCGCAATCCTTGCTCGGGCGCGCAGATTCCTGCCTCTATGCCGCCAAGCACAACGGGCGCAATCTAGTGGTCAGCGAGACCGATCCGAAAGCGTCCGCTGTCGCCGAGGCCCAGGTGGCCTGATTCAAAGTTAGTGGCTGTTGGCTGGAGCTGCCGCGGAATCCTGCGCCGGGGTTAGCTGTACCGACTCGCCGCAGCCGCAGGCGGACGTCTGGTTCGGATTGTTGAAAACGAATTGCGTGGAAAGCTTGTCGGTCTTGTAGTCCATCTCGGTGCCGAGCAAAAACATCACCGCCTTCGGATCGACGAGGATGCGCACGCCCTTATCCTCGACCACCTCGTCGTGCGGGCCGGCCTGCGTGGCATATTCCATCGTGTAGGCCATGCCGGCGCAGCCGCCGTTCTTGACGCCGACACGCACGGCAATGATCGAGCCCTCCGCCTTTGCCATCACGTCTTTGATGCGCATAGCGGCGGCGTCGGTGAGCCGCATCACTTGAGGTCGCGGCCGCAGGGTCGCAGTGGCCATTGCTTCTTTCCTCTTCAAAGCCGCTCGTGGCTTCACTTCCAGATATGTAAGCCTTCAAATTCTAGAGGCAACGTCACCACATGTTCAGCACAAGCCGCGCCTCGTCGGACATGCGGCTCGCGTCCCATGGCGGGTCCCAAACCACATTCACCTTGACCTTGCCGACGCCCGCCACGCTCGCGACTGCGTTCTCGACCATGATCGGCAGTTCCTGCGCGGAAGGGCAGTTCGGAGTCGTTAGGGTCATGTCAACTTTGACCGCGCGGTTGTCCTCGATATCGATCTTATAGATCAAACCGATCTCGTAGATGTCGGCGGGAATTTCCGGATCATAGACAGTCTTAAGGGCGGCAACGATGTCGTCGGTGAGGCGCGCGACCTCCTCCTGCGGCAACGCGGAAGCCTTTCCCGCGCCAAGCACATCGGGTGCAGCAGCGTCGCCGTTATGCGCAGGCGCCACCGAAACCGACTCGTGTTCTTTGCTGTCGTCATTCATGCGAAGAACCCCTGAGCTTTAATCAAGGCCTGAGCAAGACTGTCGACTTCCTGCCGGGTATTGTACATCGCGAACGAGGCGCGGCAGGTCGCGGTGACGCCGAAACGGGCGAGCAGCGGCATGGTGCAATGGGTGCCAGCGCGTACCGCCACGCCGGCGCGATCGATAATAGTGGCAACATCGTGAGGATGCGCGCCTTTCATCTCGAACGAGACGATGGCGCCTTTTTCCTTCGCCGTGCCAATGATACGCAACGAATTGATTTCGCGCAGCCGATCTTGCGCATAGGCGACGAGCGCGTTCTCATGCGCCCTGATCCGTGCCTTGCCGATGGAATTGACGTAGTCGACGGCGGCGCCGAGCCCTATCGCCTGGACGATAGAAGGCGTACCGGCCTCGAACTTGTGCGGCGGATCGCCGTAGGTGACACGATCCTCGAACACCTCACGGATCATCTCGCCGCCGCCATTGAAGGGCGGCATCGCCACGAGATGGTCGTGCTTACCATAAAGCACGCCGATTCCGGTCGGGCCATAGAGCTTGTGTCCGGTGAAGACGTAGAAGTCGCAGCCGATATCCTGGACGTCGACATCGAGATGCACCGCGCCCTGGCTGCCGTCGACCAATACCGGGATGTTTCGCGCATGCGCAAGCTTCACCACCTCTTTCACCGGAACGATGGTGCCGAGCGCATTCGACATCTGCGTGATCGCCACCATCTTGGTGCGCGGGCCAAGCAGCTTGGCGAATTCGTCCAGAAGGAAATTGCCTTTGTCGTCGACGGGAGCCCATTTGATCACGGCGCCGTGGCGCTCGCGCAGGAAATGCCAGGGCACGATGTTGGAGTGATGCTCCAGGATCGAGAGCACGATCTCGTCGCCGGGTTTGATGCGCTCGCGGCCGAAAGTGGCCGCGACCAGATTGATCGCCTCCGTCGCATTGCGGGTGAAGATGATCTCTTCCTTGCGCGCAGCGTTGAGGAAGCCACGCACTTTCTCGCGCGCGCCTTCGTAGGCTTCCGTCGCCTCATTGGCGAGGTAATGCAGCCCGCGGTGAACATTGGCGTAGTTCGACGTGTAACTCTTGTACATATGGTCGAGCACCGGCCTCGGCTTCTGCGCCGACGCCGCGTTATCGAGATACACCAGCGGCTTGCCATAGACGTGCATGGCGAGGATCGGGAAATCGTCGCGGATGCGTTCGACGTCGTAGGAACCGTTGCTGACCGCCGGATGCGTCATGGCCGTCCCCGCGCCTTCAGCCAAGCCACGACCGCTTCCATCAACACCTCGCGCAGCCCGGCGTGCTCGATGCCTTCAATGGCTTCGCCCACGAAAGACTGGATCATCAGCGCCTCGGCCTCTTTCTGCGGAATGCCGCGCGCCTTCATGTAGAACAGAAGATCTTCATCCAGCGCTCCAGACGTCGCGCCGTGCCCGCACTGCACGTCGTCGGCGAAAATCTCCAGCTCCGGCTTGTTGTCGGCTTCGGCATTGTCCGACAACAGCAGCGCGTTCGTCAGCATCCTGGCGTCGGTCTTTTGCGCCTTCTGCCGCACGATGATCTTGCCCTGGAAAATGCCGCGGCTTTCGTCGTCGAGCACGGTCTTGAATAATTCGCGGCTCTGGCAGCCCGTCGCCACATGATCGGCAACGAGCGTGGTGTCCACGTGTTGCCGGTTCCTCAGCAGAGACGCACCGCGAACGGCAGCAACCGTATCGGAGCCGTCGAAGCGCAGGAATATCTGATTGCGGACCACCGCGCCGCCGGTGGTGCAGGCGAAAGCGTTAAACCGCGCGCGGGCGCCGATCGCCGCCATCAACGAGGAGACGTGAAGCGCAGCGCTTCCATCGCCGACGATCTTGACGTGATCGACGTGGGCCTCGTCGCCGACGACGAGTTCAAGCGCGGCATTGACCTGATAGTCGATGCCCGCCGCGCCTTCGTGGCTCTCGATCAGCATCAGCCGCGCGCCCTTCTCCACGACGACGAGCGAGCGCGGAAACATCGCAGCGGGCGTCTGCGGAGCGACAAAAACGAGATGCAGCGGCCGGTCGACGCTGGCTCCCCCCGCGAGCCGGATCACCGCGCCGTCACCCATAAAAGCGGTATTGAGCGCGAGCGCCGCGTCATCCACCGCAACGACTTTGCCGAGATGGGCGGTCACAAGCGGATCGGCCACGGCCAGCGCTTGCGCCATCGAGCCGATGGTCAAGCCCGGCTCGCAATTGGCGAGGTCGGAAAGCTCGGGAACAAAAGCGCCATTGACGAAAACAAGGCGGCGGCATTCGACGTCGCCTGCCAGCGTACCCGCCGTTTTGGCGCGCGCCTTCGCGGCGGCGTCAGGCGGTTCCGCAAGCGGTTTGGCGTCGCGCATGAGCGCGCGCAGGTCGGTATATTTCCATTCCTCCACGCGCCGGTGCGGCAGGCCGCGGGCGTCGAAGCGGCGGAAGGCATCCTCGCGCAAGGCCGCGACTTCACCTGCGCCGGGCAACTTACCTTTTGCCGACGCAAAGTTTTGCGCGAGCGAAAGCTCGGCCGCGGTCTTCATGGGTTTAATTTCGGCGTTCATTGGGTCATCCAGAGGGCGCGGTCAGGCCGCAGCCTCGTCCTGATATTCGGCATAGCCGCGCGCTTCGAGTTCGTGCGCCAAATCCTTGTCGCCGGTCTTCACGATCCGGCCTTTGGACAGCACATGCACCACGTCGGGCACGATATAATCCAGCAGTCGCTGGTAATGCGTGATGACGATCATGGATCGCTCGGGCGATCGCAGCCGGTTGACGCCTTCCGACACGATTTTCAGTGCGTCGATATCGAGCCCCGAGTCCGTCTCGTCGAGCACGGCAAGCTTCGGCTCCAGCATCGACATCTGCAAAATCTCGTTGCGCTTCTTCTCGCCGCCGGAAAATCCGACATTGACGGCGCGGCGCAGCATTTCCTGATCAATGCCGAGCTTGCCCGCGACTTCCCGCACCCGCTTGATGAATTCCGGGGTGGAAAACTCCGGCTCGCCGCGCTTCGTGCGCTGAGCGTTGAGCGCGGTACGCAGGAAGGTCATGCTGGCGACGCCGGGGATTTCCATCGGATACTGGAAGGCGAGGAAGACGCCCTTGGCGGCACGCTCGTCCGGCTGCATGTCCAGCACGTTTTCGCCGTTCAGCAGCACTTGACCTTCTGTCGCTGTGTAACCCGGCTTGCCGGCAAGCACATGCGCGAGCGTCGACTTGCCCGAGCCGTTCGGGCCCATGATGGCGTGGACCTCGCCTTTGTTTACGATGAGGTCCAGGCCGTTCAGGATTTTCCTGCCGTCCACTTCGGCATGCAGATTCTTGATTTCGAGCAAAACCATCAGCTTGCGTTCCTTGAATTTTTGCGGCCCCACCGCCAGCGCCACTCGCCTTCGGTTTTCTGCCGTGCGAGCAACATGATCGCGATGGTCGCCGGGACCAAGACCGCGATCCAGGTGAGCCACGCCTCGACGCCCGGCTGATTGGCCAGCAACGCAACGCTCATCGCCACGATGAAGACGAGGTAGCCGATCATGAAGGCCCAGCCCTCCCAGGTGACCGGCGTCGCCCCATACCCATAGGTTTTCGGCCTGAACCAATATTGCTGCATGGCAATCTCCACCGCTTAGCCGACCGACCCTTCCAGCGAGATCGAAATCAGCTTCTGCGCCTCGACGGCGAATTCCATTGGCAATTGCTGCAACACGTCTTTGACAAAGCCATTGACCACCAGCGCCACCGCTTCCTCGGCGGAAAGCCCGCGCTGACGGCAATAGAACAGGATGTCCTCAGAGATTTTCGAGGTTGTCGCTTCATGCTCGAATACCGCCGAGGAATTCTTCGCCTCGATATAAGGAATGGTGTGCGCGCCGCATTTGTCGCCGATCAGGAGCGAGTCGCAATTGGTGAAGTTACGCGCGCCCGAGGCTTTCCGGTGGGCCGAAACCAAACCACGATAGGTGTTGTTGGAGCGGCCGGCGGCGATGCCCTTGGAGATGATCCGGCTCGTGGTGTTCTTCCCGAGATGGATCATCTTAGTGCCGCTGTCGACCTGCTGCTTTCCGTTCGAGATGGCGATGGAATAAAATTCGCCGCGCGAATTGTCGCCGCGCAGAATGCAGCTTGGATATTTCCAGGTGATGGCGGAGCCGGTTTCCAACTGCGTCCAGGAAATCTTCGCATTCTTGCCGCGGCAATCGCCGCGCTTGGTGACGAAGTTGTAGACGCCGCCCTTGCCTTCCTTATCGCCGGGATACCAGTTCTGGATGGTCGAGTATTTGATCTCGGCGTCGTCATGCGCGATCAGCTCGACGACGGCCGCATGCAACTGGTTCTCGTCGCGCGATGGCGCGGTGCAGCCTTCGAGGTAAGAAACATACGCGCCCTTGTCGGCGATAATCAGCGTCCGCTCGAACTGGCCGGTATTCTTCTCGTTGATGCGGAAATAGGTGGAAAGTTCCATTGGGCAGCGCACGCCGGGCGGCACATAGACAAAGGAACCATCGGAGAACACCGCCGCATTCAGCGTAGCGAAGAAATTGTCGCTCACCGGCACCACGGTGCCGAGATATTTACGCACCAATTCCGGATGCTCGCGCAAGGCCTCGGAGATCGGCATGAAGATCACGCCGGCCTGCTTTAATTCCTTCTGGAAGGTGGTAGCGACCGAAACCGAGTCGAAAACCGCATCCACCGCGACGCGCGAGCGAGTGCCGTCTGGCCGTTCCACGCCGGCGAGGATTTCTTGCTCGCGCAGCGGAATGCCGAGCTTCTCATAGGTCCGCAGGATTTCCGGATCGACTTCGTCGAGCGACGCCAGCGGCTTCCGCTTCGGCGCCGAGTAGTAATAAAGGTCCTGGTAATCGATCGGGCCGTAGTCGACGCGTGCCCATTGCGGCTCGCGCATGGTCAACCAGCGGCGATAGGCGTCGAGCCGCCACGCCAGCATCCATTCCGGCTCGCCCTTCTTCGCCGAGATGAAGCGGACGGTATCCTCGGACAGGCCCTTGGGAGCCTTGTCGGATTCGATGTCGGTGACGAAACCGTACTTATACTGGTCCACGTCGATGCGGCGGACCTGATCGACGGTCTCTTGTAATGCCGGCATTCTTCCCTCGCTCGCGGTTTCAAGGACCGCGGGTTGGATTAAGTCGGTTATGGGTCGTTTATCGCGCTCGGACGAACACCCCTTCTGCGATGCCGCTCAGGCGGCGATACCCCGTCTCTCCTTAAGTAATGCTCTTGCGACCTTTATCCAAGCGTTGAGAAGGCGATCGATGTCGGATTCGGTCGTGGTCCAGCCCAGGCTGACGCGCACGCCAGCGCGTACCAGATCGGGGGAAACGCCCATGGCCGCAAGCACGTGGGACGGTTGCACCTTCCCTGAGGAACAGGCCGCCCCCGAGGACACCGCGACACCATCGAGATCGAGAGCGATTACGGCGGTTTCGGCTTTGATGCCGGCCACGGCAAACAAGGTCGTATTGGGCACCCGCTCTATCTCGGCGCCGAAGATAACGGCCTCCGGCGAGGCGGCCTTCAGACCCGCCTCCAACCGCTGGCGCAGCCCCATCAAGCGGGGCGCATCGGCTGTAAGCGCCCAGCCCGCGGCCAGAGCGGCAGCACCGAATCCGGCGATGGCCGCCACATTCTCCGTACCGGCACGAAGCCCCCGTTCTTGGCCGCCGCCTTTGAGCAGCGCCGCCGGATGCAGGTTCTGATCGCGCCGGATCAAGGCTCCCGCTCCCTGCGGTCCACCCAGCTTGTGACCAGAAACCGTGAGAAGATCGGCGTCCAATTTATTGATATCGCACGGAATACGCCCCGCCGCCTGGACGGAATCCACATGCAGCAACCCGCCCGTCTGATGCACGATCCGAGCAGCTTCAGAAACTGGTTGAACGACGCCGGTCTCGTTATTTGCAGCCATGATCGAGACCAGCACGCGCCGGCCCTCGCCTTTCAGCACAGCAAGCCGGCGCTCCAACGCGGCTAAGTCCAGGACGCCCTGCTGCGTTACCGGGATCTCCTCAACCGCCTCGGACGCGAACCGGGCCCCGGCCCGGACTGAGGGGTGCTCAATGGCCGATACCAGCAACCGGTCAAAGGGCGCCTTAGTCCCCGCAGTCTCCAATGCGGGCGACAGCGCCAGCATATTCGCCTCGGTGCCGCCCGAGGTGAAGGTGACGTTTCCGGCGGCGGTGCCCACCAAGGCGGCCACCCTTTCCCGCGCCTCCTCGATTAGCCGCCGCGCCTCCCGGCCTTCCCCATGCATCGACGACGGATTGCCCAGGCAATCCAATGCCGCGATCACGGCAGCGCGGGCTTCAGGCCGCAACGGCGCAGTCGCATTCCAGTCGAGATAGACCCTTTCCGGCATGTCCCTGTCCATGGTTCCAGCCATCCTAGCAGCTAAAGGGCTTCCGCACGCTTGATAAAGCTTGCTTTTCGCCCCCCCGATCGTGGTAAAAAAACCGCGCCTGACGGGTGCCTTTGGGGTCCCGCCGGCCGTGATTCCAGAATTTATCGTGGTTTCAGACAGTTACGTGCGCCCGCTGTTTCCGTTAAGCGCGCTTAGTCCCGTTTCGTCCGCCATCGCGTGGCGAATCCCGGGCCAATCGAGGTTCAGACGCAATGCCCGAAGTCATCTTCACCGGTCCGGCCGGACGGATCGAAGGCCGCTATCACCCCGCGCGGCAAAGAAACGCCCCCATTGCGATCGTGCTGCACCCGCACCCGCAATTCGGCGGGAACATGAATCATCAGATCATTTATCAGCTCTATTACGCTTTCGCGCACCGCAACTTCTCCGTTTTGCGCTTCAATTTCCGCGGCGTGGGGCGTAGTCAGGGCAACTTCGACCACGGCACCGGGGAATTGTCGGATTCCGCGGCCGCTCTGGACTGGGCGCAAACGATCAACCCGGAAGCGCGAAGCTGCTGGATCGCGGGCTTCTCCTTCGGTGCCTGGATCGGCATGCAGCTGCTCATGCGCCGTCCAGAGATCGAAGGTTTCATCTCTATCGCCCCGCCGGCTAATCTTTACGACTTCTCCTTTTTAGCCCCGTGCCCCTCTTCCGGTCTTATCATCCACGGCGACAAGGATGCCGTCGTACCCCACAAGGATGTGACCGGCTTGGTCGATAAGCTGAAGACGCAGAAAGGCATCGTCATCGACCAAAAGGTGGTCTCCGGCGCCAATCATTTCTTCGATGCCCGGATAGAGCCGCTGATGACTGCGGTGAGCGCCTATCTCGACAAGCGCCTCGGCACCACCGGACGCAAGACCAGCGCGGCTTAACCCAGCACTTGCGTTAGGGTTGCACCACCACGCCTCCCGTCATCGGCTGGCCCACGCCAGTGGTGGCCGGAAACGTGATCGGTAGATTCTTCAACACCCGCACCGCCAGATAGGCGAAGGCCTGAGCCTCCAAGGCGTCGGCCGACCAGCCGACGGCACTCGCGGTCTCCACTGACGCCGGCGCCAGCCGTTCCGCCAACATGCGCACCAGCGTCGGGTTATGCGCGCCACCGCCGGCCACGATCCATGAACGCGGCGCTTGCGGCAGATGCGGCACGATCCGCGCCACCGCGGTCGCCGTCAGCGCCGACAACGTCGCTGCACCATCGACCACGGAAAAATCCGGCAGTCCCATATTGGCGAAGGCAAAGGCGTTGCGGTCGAGCGACTTCGGATAAGGCTGCGAAAAAAATGCATGCGCAAGCACGCGGGCGACGAATTCCTCGTCCACCCGCCCCTTAGCGGCCTGATCGCCGTCCCGGTCCAGAGGCCGGCCCGTGCGCGCGCGCATGAAATCGTCGATCAGCGCATTGCCCGGGCCGGTATCGCAGGCGACCGGCTCCTGCCCATTCTCCACATAGGTGACATTGGCGACGCCGCCGATGTTGAGCACGGCAATCGGCCCGGTCCGGTCGAGGTCCTCGGCGATGGCGCGATGGAAGACCGGCACGATCGGTGCCCCCTGCCCTCCCGCGGCTATGTCGGCCGCGCGGAAGTCGCAAGCAATCGGCACACCAAGCCTTGCAGCCAGCGCCGCGCCGTCGCCGATCTGCACCGTGAGTTTGGCTTGCGGCCGGTGCAGCACCGTCTGGCCGTGGAAGCCAACTACGCCAATGTCGGTGCGGCGGATTTCGTTGGTGTCGAGAAACGTCTCGACGACTTCGGCATGGACCTGCGTCACGAACGCCTCGGCTTCCGCAAGAATACCGGGGCGCGGCCCGCGTTCTGACAGCGAAACGCCTTCCACGAGTGCTTGGCGCAGCAAGGCGCGCTCGGCGTCCGTATAGGGCCGGTAACCGGTCGGACCGAAGCGGGCGATGCGCTCGCCATCGGTCTCAATCAGCGCCACGTCCACCCCATCCAGCGAGGTGCCGCTCATCAAGCCGATGGCCGTCAAAACCGACATGGCGCGGGGTCCAGTTGAATCACTCGCCGGACCTGTTACACAACCGGCCACAAAACATCGATAAGATAAGCTGATGACCACCTACAAGTCCGACTTCCTCAACGTCCTTCATAGCCGGGGATTTATCCACCAGCTGTCGGACGCCGAAGGTCTTGACTCGCGCGCCGCAGCGGGCGTGGTCACCGGCTATCAAGGCTTCGACTGCACGGCGCCAAGTCTGCATATCGGCAATCTCCTCGGCATCATGATGCTGCGGTGGCTGCAGAAGACGGGACACCGGCCGATCGCACTGATCGGCGGCGGTACGACTCGCGTCGGCGACCCTTCGGGGAAGGACGAATCGCGTCAGCTTTTAACCGACCAGCAAATCGACGCCAACATCGCCGGCATACGTACTGTATTTGGCAAATTTCTCAACTTCGGCAACGGGCAGCGGGATGCCGTTCTCGTTAACAACAGGGACTGGCTTGATTCGCTCAACTACATCCAATTCCTCCGCGATTATGGCCGGCACTTTTCCATCAACCGGATGCTCAGCTTCGACTCGGTGAAGCTCCGGCTGGAGCGCGAACAGCCGCTGACCTTCCTCGAATTCAATTACATGATCCTGCAAGCTTACGACTTCGTGGAGCTGCACCGCACGCATGGATGCCTGTTACAAATCGGCGGTTCGGATCAATGGGGCAACATCGTCAGCGGCATCGAACTCGGACGCCGTGTCGGCGGCCTTGAACTCTTTGGGCTCACGACAGCACTACTCACCACATCTTCCGGCGCTAAGATGGGAAAAACCGCTGCAGGCGCGGTCTGGCTTAACGCCGACATGACGCGTCCCTACGACTACTGGCAGTTCTGGCGCAATACCGAGGACGGCGATGTCGTGAAGCTTCTCAAGCTCTTCACCGAGCTTCCGCTTGACGAGATTGGGCGACTCGCCGCGCTCCACGGTCAGGAGATCAACGAGGCGAAGAAGATCCTGGCGACAGAGGCAACTGCCCTGCTTCACGGCCGCGCGGCGGCGGAAGAGGCGGAGCTCACCGCGCGTACCACCTTCGAGGAAGGCGGGCTGGCCACAACACTGCCAACTTTCGAGATTGCCCGCGGTGACATCGATCCGGGAATCGGCGTTCTTACCGCCTTTGCTAAAACAGGCCTCGTCACGTCCACGAGCGAAGCGCGGCGTCAAATCAAGAGCGGCGGTTTGAAGGTGAACGACGTCGCGGTGACCGACGACAAAATGATGCTGACGCCGAAAGACCTAACGCCCGAGGGCGTGATCAAGCTCTCGCTCGGTAAGAAGCGCCACATGCTGGTAAAGCCGGTGTAAGACCGGCTAGCGCAACGATTCCCCTGCGCTGTTGTCGTTGCTATTGCGGAATTCAAAAAGCTTGCGAAACACGCCGGGCGCTACGGCGGAGAACGGGTTGACATTGAGACGAGGCGCAGCCGGCGTGCCGACAACCTCATAAGTGACGCCTAGAATTCCCTCGTCGCTGCCACCGAGGAAAAGGCCGAGGATGGGGACTTTGTTCAAAATATTGTTCAGTTCGTAAAGCGGCACAAAGGTGCCGCGCAAGCGCACTTCATCCGCCGAATAATCGATCTGGCCATCGATCGTCGCACCGACCATTGGCCCGCGAACAATACCGTCGCGGATCGACAACCGGCCCGGCATGCGCGTGAAGTCGACCCGCATCCGCGAAAACTGAATGCCGTTACGTTGCGCGTTGGGTGCTCCCGAGATGACGCGGTCGAGCGCTGCTTCCCCACGCACCGCAAAGTCCTGAATGTTAAGAATACCGTTTTGCGGTGAGAGACTGGCCGTCGGCGGATCGATCGCCATCGACATGTGACCACCAACCATGCGCGGATAGGTATCGGTAAACCGGAACAACGCGCCGGCATCCTTGGTTTCCAAATAGGCCACCTGACGGCCGTTGGCGCTTCCGCGCAGGTCGCCAACAAGTGGCGTATCGCGTCCGAGCTTGGCACTAAGCGCGAAGTTGCGAATCTGCCCGCCACGGCGCGACAGCTTGAGGCCAACGCCGCGCAACGTTTCGCCGTTGAAACCGACGACGGCGCCCAGCTTGATATCCAATTCCAGATCGCTGATGGGGCGTTTGGCGCTATTTGCCGGCGGCACTCCAGCCAAGGTGGATTTCACGAACCCCCTTCCATCGTAGACCTCGCCGCGCATCGTCGCTTTCAAGACGCCATCCGCCCCGCGCTCCGCCTTGAACGCGGTCTTGTCGCCTTCCGACAGACTGAAGACAGGGAAATTCGCCGAAATGATATCGCCCGATCCGTCCAGTTCAATGCTTCCCTTCACCTGGACGCCTGAACCATCGATCGCGAGCTCTTCGAAGCGCGTCGATTGCGTCTTGTTGACGAACTGGAAGTTGGCCCGTGCAGACTTGCCGGCCGCCTTGGACCAACCCGGCAAGAGATTGTCGATCCGCGCCTGCGTCAGATCCGCTTCGACGGCAAAGCGGTTCTCCCGATCGTTCGAAGCGATGTGGCCAGCTAATTTGACTGAAACGGGACCGCTGATGGCGCTGCCAACGTCAAAACCGAGCTTGGCGCGGGCTGCCTCATCCACGGTGGCCTGAATTCGAATTTCCGCATCGGCATCGCCCTTCGGTTTACGGTAATCCAGCGCGGCCGGAGTGCCTCCGATCTTGACGTCACCTTTGATCTGATAACCCTGATTGCTGGCACTGATATGGAGGCTCCCCGCCTCCATCTTCTGCCCCATGATCATCCGATCGGCGGCGAAGTTGGCGATATCGACATTCACCGCATAGTCCGATGAGCCTTTGGGTAGATCGCGCCTGAGCGGGAATGCCAGCGTGACCTGACCTGCCACGTTTCCGCGTGCCGCGGCCGCGTCGAAGGGCATATTGGAAAAATCCCGCAACCGTTCCATCGCCAGCAATTCGGCCGCGGCGGCGACGGTCCCTTCGACGCGAAAGCGCGTACGCGCACCGGGCGCCGGCAAAGACATGTTTGGTACTTCGAACACTCCACTCGCCATCGTTAACTTGCGGCCGGATGGCAATTCGACCGTTCCACGCCCAACACTGACGGTCGCTGTGCGACCAGTGACACGTATATTGAGATCGGCCTCGCGGATTTGCGGCAGCGTATCGATCGGGCGGAGCGAAGTATCGCTGGTGGTCATCTCGACGGACAAACCCTCGTCCGGAATCGGCGGTCCGTCGGCTTTGAATGTCGACAGTGGCGCGTTCGTTGCGATGACGAGGCGCTCGACAGCGCCGCCGACCAGGTGGTCTTCGACCCAGCGGCGAACGTCGTAAGCGATGAAGGAAGGCCACAGCCGCTTCAGAACCGAGAGCTTCATGCGCGTGCCGGCAAGCCCGAGCGCCAGCCTCGGATCGTCGCTCCCGTAGTCGAAGGTTCCAGACAGCGCCAAGCCGGTCTCTACGCTGCCCAGATCGCCATGCTCCAGTTCGATCCGTTTCTGCTGCGGGTCGATGCGGGCATGTACAAGAATGCGGTTAAAGATCAGGGGATCGTCGTCTTGTTTGCCGCTGGAACCGAGGAGGACGGTGCCTCCCGTCATTCCCACGGTCCATATCCCGCCCTGGTCGCGCGGAGGCTCGATTTGCGCGAAAAGCGTCAGCCGATTACCCCCGGAAACAACTTGAAACGGGACGACTAGAACGCGGCGGGACGCATCCCAATCCAGATTGAATTCGGCGTGGTCTATGGGAATATTGGTGCTCGGATCATTTGCATCGTTCAGGGAGCCGGCATCGACAATGATCCGGCCCTGCAGCGCTTGCGTCACTCCGTCCGGACCAATTTCCGCGTGAAGGCTCGCCGAAATCGGCAGATCGGCAATGACAGGCGCACCGCCGATGCGTAGCGCCAGCAACAAGTCCTTGGCTAAAACCTTGCGCGCTTCGACGTTGAAGACGCGGTGACCGTAGCGTGCCGGAGCTGCCGCAGCAGACAACAGCCATGGCCGGTCCACTGCGTCGGAGCTGACGCTGAAGATGACGCCGCCATCGTCCGACCGCGTCAGACTCAAATTGATATTCTCAAAATTCCAGCGCTTTCCATTACGCTGGTCGTCGACGACGAGATTGCCGCTCTTCAGGCCAAGCTCCGCGAGATCGTGGCCGTCGAGCCCGCTGGCACTCAGGCCATCGATCCAGCCCATCAAGGCGGTGAGATTTTCTAATCCGTTTTTTGGCGCATCTGCCGAGGTCGTTGATTCCGGCGGGACATTGGGCTCTCCGGGCGCACTACCTGCAATGGGTGGCTCCGTCGCCATCGCCAAAGCTGTCGCGATCGGTTGCTTATCGGCGCCAGCAAAGACGGTAACGGTGCCGCGCGGTTCGATGCGCACCGCCATTTCCGCGCCCACCAAACTCAGGCGCTCGGCGCGGATACGACCTAACAGCAAACTCGCGCCGGAAAATCCAACCTCTGCTTTCGGCGCACTCGCCACCACCGTGCCGTTCACATCGCGCACGACGATGTCGCGAATGCGAAGGCGTGTGCGTCCGGACTCGTCGCGTTCAAGCTGGGTGCCGCCGACTTCTACCCGATGGTGGCTGCCAAAATTCTCCTCGATCGCGGCAGCAAGCCAAGGCGTCGCCAGATCGAGATCAATGGGACCGCTTGCCAACCGCCACCAGAGGCCGACGAGGAGCACGCCGATAATTCCGGTGGCGATCCCCGCGCCGATCACGGATCGTCGTAGCAGCTTCCGCTGGTAGAGCTTGCGGATTCCGCGCCGAAGACGAGCAAGCGACGGCCGACGCGCGCGCGCGAAGTAGGCCTTGCGCGCCTGCCAGTGCAGATGCAGGCTCGCTTCCCATCGTCGAAGCGCTGCGATGCTCGGACTGCTGTCTTTGTCCGCCATGCCCTATCCGGGCTTCTTCCCGCCCAAGGTCATACCTGCTGCGATATATCCCGAAAGGCGATTCGTAGCCTGTGGCCGGGGTCTCCCAAAGCCAATCATCTTACCACCCAGACCGTTCAGCATGTCATAAACTACCACTTTGGCCCCCTAAAACGACCAAAGGAAGGCGTATGCCCCCAGTTCTTACTCCTGGCGCCAAAGCGCCGGCCTTCTCACTGCCGCGTGACGGCGGTGGCTCCATTTCGTTGGCCGACTTCAGGGGCCGCAAACTGGTGCTGTTTTTCTATCCGCGGGCAGATACACCCGGATGCACGCGCGAAGCCCAGGCGTTTTCGGCGCTGCTGCCGGCTTTCGAGAAAGCAGGAACCGCCGTGATTGGCGTCTCCGCCGATCCGGTAAAGGCGCAGGACAAGTTCAAGGTCAAATACAATCTCGCCATCCCGCTGGCCTCCGACGAGACGCATGAGATGTTGGAAGCGTATGGAGCTTGGGGTGAGAAATCGATGTATGGGCGAACCTACTTGGGCGTCATGCGGACCACGTTTCTGCTCGATGCGCAGAGTCGAATCCTACGGGTCTGGCCCAAAGTGTCCGTCGACGGCCACGCTGAGGAAGTACTCGAAGCGGCCAAGGCTTCCTGAAGCCTCCAACGCGCCGCCCACCGCGTATTTGCTGAAAATTAACCATGAGGAGGTGAGATTGGACCGGTGAGCTGCCGGCTGGACCGGCGTGGGAGCGTTGATGTCGTACCGGTCCGGGTCCTATTACCATCACGCAGATCATTCCGCCCGCCCGCCCCAAGCAAGGGCGCAAGCTGTCGCCCCGCATCGTCATGGCGCGGCAGCGGCGGATTACACGCTTGGCCATGCTGGCCGCCAAGTGCGGCTCGGTCCTATCGCTTTCTGGATCGTGGTCGGCACCCTTGTCATCATGGGTGTGTGGACCATCGCCACCGCCACCTATTTCGCCTTCCGGGAAAACGTCCTCACGCGGCTGATTGGCCGACAGGCGGAAATGCAATTCGCCTATGAGGACCGCGTCGCCGACCTGCGCGCCCAGATCGACCGCATCACCAGCCGGCAGCTTCTCGACCAGGAACAATTCGAACAAAAACTCGATCAGCTCGTACGCCGTCAGGCCACGTTGGAATCGCGGACCTTGACGCTTACCTCGGCAGCCGATCCGAGCCCGACCGGTTCGATTAAGTCGAACGCGCGTCCGATGGACTTGTCGGGGCCGTCGAAGCCGTCGCCAATCAACGATAGTCTCATCTTCGCGCCGCCCGGCCGCGACACACGGCTGCAACCGCATGCGTCGTCAGCATCAGCAACGCGCATCGCCGGCAAGACGAGCGACACCGGCATCGGCGGGGTTCTGGCGCGCGTCCAGGCTGCGCTCGATAGTGTCGAAGCGCGGCAGAATTTCGCTCTCAATTCGCTTGAGCAGAGCTACGACGGCAAGGCGCGCAGAATTCGCAGCGTCCTCGCCGATCTCGGCATCGGACCGGGCAAAGCCCCGCCGGGATCGCTCAGTGGCGGAACGGGCGGGCCTTTCGTCCCGATAAAGCCCCACGGCGATGTCGATGCGTTCGAACGCCAGCTCTACCGCATCAACCTCGCGCGCGCGCAGGTCGATCAGCTCAACCGCACGCTGGTGACAGTCCCGGTACGCAAGCCGGTCCTGGGCGAGATCGATACGACGTCAACCTTCGGCGTGCGGATGGATCCGTTTCTGCACGCGCCCGCCATGCATACCGGCCTCGATTTCCGCGGCACCACCGGCGACGCGATCCGCGCCACCGCCGTAGGCAAGGTCACGCAAGCCGGCTGGAACGGCGGTTACGGCAAGCTGGTGGAAGTCGACCACGGCAACGGCTTTGCCACGCGCTATGGCCACTTGTCCGAGATTGATGTCGTCGTGGGACAGTCGATCCGCATCGGGCAAACCGTCGGGCGGCTTGGCTCGACCGGCCGCTCCACGGGTCCGCATCTGCATTACGAAACGCGGATCGACGGCGAGGCGGTCGATCCGCAGAAATTCTTGCGCGCTGGAAGCCGCCTGGGCGGCTAAACGGTATTCTGTAATATGGCCAAAATTATTCCGCGGCCACGTGCCGTTGTGACGGCTTTGGTATCGGCCTTCCGAGCACGTGAGCTTCCTCGATCCACGCTGCGATCGCGTCGCGCACATTGGTGAGCGCGCCTTCCGGCGTTTCGCCGTCCGACGCACAGCCGGGAAGGTCAGGCACCGTCGCAACAAAGCCGCCACCGTCCTCTGCGGCAAGAGGTTCGATCAGAACGGGGTAGTCAAGATTCTGCATCCCGTTTTCCTTCCTTCACAGCTTCGATGAAACGGACAAGCTTACGGATGTAGATAGGTTTCACCGGTTTTCGCCTTGGGATCGTTAGAATATCACGTCGCGAGAGGTGGGACACCTTGTAATGCGAACCGCCGCCGGTCGGCGGGCTGCAACGCACATCGTATTCGCCGCAAACCGTTTCAATATCCGCTATCGTCCAGTCTCCCGCCGGATTAGCCCGCATCCGTTCGAGTCGAGACCTGCTCACTCCACGTCCTCGACTTCAGCCGGTCCAGTGCCGAAGGCCTTCTGCGCCAGCGCCGCCGCCATGAATGGGTCGAGGTCGCCGTCGAGCACACCGGCGGTGTTCGAGGTCTGCACGCCGGTGCGCAGATCCTTGATCATCTGATAGGGCTGCAAAACGTAAGACCGGATCTGATGGCCCCAGCCGATATCGGTCTTGGCGGCCTGTTCGGCCGCAGCCTTCTCCTCGCGCTTCTTGAGTTCGCGCTCGTAAAGCTTGGCGCGCAGCATGTCCCACGCCTGCGCCCGGTTGCGATGCTGCGAGCGATCGTTCTGGCAGAAGACGACGGTGTTGGTCGGGATGTGGGTGAGACGCACAGCGGAGTCCGTCTTGTTGACGTGCTGGCCGCCGGCGCCGCTGGCGCGCATGGTATCGACCTTCACCTCGGACTCGGGGATGTCGATAATGATGCGGTCGTCGATCACCGGATAAATCTTGACGCTGGCAAAGGAGGTGTGGCGCCGCGCGTTGGAATCGAACGGCGAGATGCGCACCAGGCGGTGCACGCCGTCCTCGCTCTTGAGCCAGCCGAAGGCGTTATGGCCCTTGATCTGCACCGTTGCCGATTTGATGCCGGCCTCTTCGCCCGGTGTCTCTTCGAGATATTCCACTTTGTAGCCATGCTGCTCGGCCCATCGCGTGTACATGCGCAACAGCATATTGGCCCAGTCTTGGCTCTCCGTGCCGCCCGCGCCCGCATGAACCTCGAGGTAGCTGTTGTTGGCATCGGCTTCGCCGGAAAGCAGCGCTTCCAACTGGCGCCGCTCGACTTCGGTTTTGAGATTCTTCAGCGCCGCTTCAGCCTCGGCGACCACTTGCTGATCGTTCTCGGCCTCGCCAAGCGCGATCATCGTCACTTGATCGTCGAGTTCCTGCTCGATGCGAGCAATGGAATTGAGCTGATTTTCGAGTGTGGTGCGCTCTTGCATCACCCGCTGCGCGCGCGCGGTATCGTTCCAGAGGTTAGGGTCCTCGGCCTGCTGATTCAGCTCGGCAAGGCGGACCTTCGACGCATCAAAGTCAAAGATGCCTCCTCAGCAGCCCGACCGACTGCTTGATCTCCTCGATGATGCTTTGAGTTTCGGCGCGCATGTAATGTCCCATCGAGCCGCGAAGGCCACATTTAGATTTGCAAGTTGATGGGGTTTATCCGTCTCGAACCGGCAAGGCAACCAACGTTCGATGCGTTCAGTACAGCCCGCCGGTTCCCGAACGGATGACGCGGTCGGAGTCGGGCGAGACGCTCATGCGGCCGCCGGCATCAACGTATCCGTCGCTCGAATAGCCGCCATCCGGAGGTGCGGTGCCGGGTTTGAACGCTTCCGTGATGACGGTGCCACCACTATTAGGGCCTGCGCGCGTTCCGCTCCTGGCGTCTACGCGGATAAGTTTGATCCCCGCTGGCACTTTGAATGGCACCGCCGGTTTGTTCGCGAGAGCGACCTTGAAGAAATTTTTCACGATAGGAGCGGAAAGACCCCCTCCGGTCGCGCGGTTGCCGATATGACGAGGCTTGTCGTAACCGAGATAGACGCCAACCGCGAGATCGGGCGAGAAGCCGATGAACCAGACATCCTTCTCATCATTGGTGGTGCCGGTCTTGCCGGCGATGGGCTTGCCGACCTCTTTCTGGAACCCCGCTCCTGCGGCGGTGCCACGCTGGACCACGCCCTCCATGATCGAGACGATCTGATAGGCCGTCATCGGATCGATCACCTGCTCGCGTCGATCGACGAGCCCCGGCTCCGGCTGATCTTTCCATTTGTCCGCGTCACAGCCGCGGCACTCTCGCTCGTCGTGCCGATAGATGGTGTGACCGTAACGATCCTGGATGCGATCGATCAACGTGGGTTTCACGCGTCTGCCGCCGTTATCGAACATCGAATAGGCGGTGACCATCCGCAGCAGCGTGGTCTCGCCGGCGCCAAGCGCGAATGCGAGGTAGGGCGGCAGATCGTCATAGACGCCCAGACGCTTGGCGTAGTCGGCGATCAACGGCATTCCCACGTCCTGGGCGAGGTGCACGGTCATGACGTTGCGGGAATGCTCGACGCCGTAACGCAACGTCGACGGCCCATTGAACTTGCCGTCGTAATTCTCGGGCCTCCAGGGCTCCTGGCCCGGGCCCTGATCGATCTCCACCGGCGAGTCCGGCACGATAGAGGATGGTGTGTAGCCATTATCGAGCGCGGTGGCATAGACGATCGGCTTGAAAGCCGAGCCGGGTTGCCGCAGCGCCTGGGTTGCACGGTTGAACTGGCTCTGGTCGTAAGAGAAGCCGCCCACCATGGCGAGCACCCGGCCGGTCAGCGGATCCATTGCGAGCAACGCGCCGGAAATCTCGGGTACCTGCCGCAGGCGGAACTGGCCCTCCTTGGCAGGCAGGGGTTCGACATAAACGACGTCGCCAGGTTCCAGCGCCTGTGAGACCTTGGCCGGCACCTTCCCCTTGCTCGGGCCGGCGGCAGCCTTCGCCCATTTCACGCCTTCAAGCGGCACGATCCCGACCTGCCGTTCCTGAACGACGGCGCCCCCCGGCTCGCGCGCCGGCTGAAAGCCGATCCGTGCGGATTGATCGCCAGTTTCCAGCACCACCGCGAGTCGCCAGGGCGACACGTCGGCGAGCACCCGCACGTCTGCCAGCTTGACCCCCCAATCGCCAGTGAGATCGAGCTTGCTTACCGGACCGCGCCAGCCTTGCGTCTCGTCGAATTGCACGAGGCCGTCGACCAGAGATTTGCGCGCGAGGACCTGGAGCTTCGGATCAAGCGTGGTGCGCACCGAGAGCCCGCCTTCGTACAGCTTTTTCTCGCCGTAGCGGTCATAGACTTCGCGGCGCACTTCCTCGGCGAAATATTCGGCCGCGAAGATATGCGCGCCGGTGGGACGCACAGTGATGTCGAGCGGCGCCTTCTTGGCCTTCTCGCCTTCCTGCGCGGTTACAAAACCATTTTCGAGCATGCGATCGACCACGTAATTACGCCGCTCAATGGCGCGGTCGCGCTGCCTATACGGATTAAGGCTGGTCGGCGCTTTTGGCAGCGCCGCAAGATAGGCCGCTTCCGCGACGGTGAGCTCGTGAACCGACTTGTCGAAATAGATCAGCGAGGCAGCGGCGATGCCGTAAGCGCCAAGGCCGAGATAAATCTCGTTGAGATAGAGTTCCAGGATTTTATCCTTGGAATAGGTCCGCTCGATTTTCAGCGCCAGCAACGCCTCCTTGATCTTGCGCTCAAAGGAAACCTCGTTGGTCAGCAGAAAATTCTTCGCGACTTGTTGGGTGATGGTGGAGGCGCCCTGCGGACGGCGGTTGCTGCCGTAGTTCTGGGCGTAGAGAACCAGCGCGCGGGCGATGCCGGAGAAGTCGAGCCCGCCGTGCTCATAGAAGTTCTTATCCTCGGCGGCGAGGAAGGCATTGACGACGAGCTTGGGCACCGCCTGGATCGGGAGATAGAGCCGCCGCTGGGTGGCATATTCAGCGACCAGCGAACCGTCGCTGGCATGAACCCGGGTCATCACCGGAGGTTCGTAGTCCTGCAATTGCGAATAGTCCGGCAGGTCCTTGGAGAAATGCCACATCAAGCCAGCGGCCGCCGCGACACCGACAAGGAACAAGATTGTCCCGCCCGCGAACAAAAAGCCAAGGAAACGCAGTGTGAGCTTCATCGTCGAAGTTCCGCCGATCCCATTCGGACTTTAGGGCATTCTCCGAGGCCGCGGCCCGGCCCCTTGCTGCGTTTCATAGCGAATTTCCTCGCGCCGTTTTATGTTAAAACTGAGGCTGTAAGCCATCCCAGGCCTTAATTCGGATCGATTGTCGCCGGAGCGCCAGCAAAGCGCGTGGTGAAGAAGGTGTCCACGGCCTTTACGATCGAATCGGCGGTCCGTGCCCGCCAAACGTCTGACGTTAGCTGCTTCAAATCCTGCTGATTCGATACATAGCCAAGCTCCACCAGGACGGAAGGAACGTCGGCCGCTTTCAACACGCGGAATCCCGCCGACTTCAGCGGGTTCTTATGCAGCCGCGCCACGCTTTTGATCTCGCCGACGAGAGCGCGGGCAAACTGCGTGGAAAAAGTTTTGGTTTCCCGTTGTGCCAAATCGATCAGGATATCGGCGACGTCGCCTGGCTCTGCGGAAAGATCGACACCGGCGATGACGTCAGCCTTGTTCTCGGCGTCGGCGAGCCGGGCGGCTTCCGCGTCCGAGGCCGTCTCCGACAGGGTATAGACCGTCGCGCCCTGTGCGTCCCCCTCCCCGCGCGGCAGCGCGTCGGCATGTATCGAAATAAACAATGAAGCCTGCCGCAAGCGAGCGAGTCGCACCCGTTCTCCGAGCGGGACAAAGGTATCGTCGGTTCGCGTCATGACAACGCGATATTTTCCAGCCTTTTCGATCTTGTCGCGCAGCAGGAGGGCGAAATCGAGCACGATCGACTTCTCCATCTCTCCGCTTGCCGACTTGGTGCCATTGTCGATGCCGCCATGCCCTGGATCGATGACGATGAGAGGCCGTGAGTCGCTGGGATTTTTATTGGCGATTTCGAGTTCCCGCCTCTTCGGCTCTTGGCGCGGAACTTGGTTGTCGAGCGCGATTCCGCGCATGAAGGTATCCCGGTCGACGGCGGCAAGGTCGATCACCAGCCGCGCCGGCTGGGCGTCGGTGGCATCGAGGGCAAACGCCTTCTCGATCCGCGCTGGTTTCGTCAGGTCGAGCACGATGCGCGATCCGCCCGCCATGACGACGCCGTAGCGGAATGCCTTGACGAGGCCGCGTCCGCTGTCGCCTGCCCGCGGTTTGAGCTGAAAGGCCACCTGTGGCAGGTCGATGACGACGCGGTAGGGGTCGGCGAGCGCGAAGGCCCGCAAATTGACCTTACTGCTGAGGTCCACCACGAAGCGGGTTTGGGTCTCATCGCCGCCGATGCGGAAGTCGGTCGCCAGCGGGAAGGCGCCAGCGGCTGCCGCAACATTCGTGCGCTCGGCCGACACGGCTAGGCTGCCGGCGAAGAAGCCGGCACCGAGGATGCCAAAAATCAGGTTTATGGCGCGGATAGACACTTAATCCCGGCCCTCCGAGCGTCTCTTACTCCATTAGAGGGGCATGGTTAATCGGAACTTAAAGCGGATTCATGACCGGGGGTCAGGTTCTTGCTTCCCTGTAACGGCTGCTTGCTATCCCCCCCACCCAGCCTTAAGAAGGAGTGCTGACGGTAATTGTTCCGGTTGTACCGTGTTCGGGCTTCCGGCACGCCGCATGGACCGCGCTCCTCGATGAGGCAGCGGACAAACAGGCGGTTTGCGAGCCGAAACCCTTGGTCAAGGACAACCAGATCAGCGCGCGGCCAATCTGTGTAAGTCTCGGTTGCCCGTGCCGAAAATCGTTAGCAAGAACCCGGCGGCGCTCCCGCTGCCGTCCGTTACGGGCCCGAGATCATGGCCAAGACGTGTGCCGAAATCCAACTATGTCGCGGTAGAGATATCGCGGTGGCAGACAACTTTTTGTCTGCTGGCGCACGATCCCTCATGCCATCGCGCCCATCATTTCCACCTGAAATCAGGCAGACCGCGCTTTGCGCCGCTCTCCGCCGCCCCCGTTGCATCGGGGGGCGCCAGCCGAGTCGGTTCGCCGTTATGAGAAGAATCAATGGCCAACAAAATGCTGATCGACGCGACACATCCGGAGGAAACCCGGGTGGTCGTCCTGCGCGGCAACCGTGTCGAAGAATTCGACTTCGAATCCGCCAACCGTAAACAGCTCCGCGGAAATATTTATCTTGCCAAAGTAACGCGCGTGGAGCCGTCGCTCCAGGCTGCTTTCGTCGATTATGGCGGCAATCGCCACGGCTTCCTCGCCTTTAGCGAAATCCATCCCGATTACTACCAAATCCCGGTCGCCGACCGGCAGGCGTTGATCGAAGAAGAGGAGCAGGCGCACCACGCCGCGGACGCCGAAGCCGATAATCGGGCAGGCCGCAGACGGGGATCACGCCATCGGGGGGCCGAACGCCCCCGCGAAATGGTTAGAAGCGAACCTGTCGACGTCGAGGCCGATACGTCCGGCAGTTCTAGTGGGCAGCCCGACGGGACGCCGCCGCTCGGCGAACCAGTTTTGGAATATGCTGAAACCGCCCCGCAAGGCAGCGAAGAAATCTCTGCGCCCGAGCATCTTGCCTCCGCCGAACTGACGCCGGAAGAGCCTATCGGCATGATCCAACAAGCCGAGTCTTCCGATGTCGCGGAGGCCCACGATCATGAGCCGGCGGGTGACGCCAACGTCCCCCCAAGCGACGGGGCGGGTAACGGCATCCCTACCGACAATGGCAACGGCGAGGACACCGAGAGCGAAGAGCAGCCGGTCGAAATGGTGGGCGGTGCCGACGCTTTGGAGGAAGTACCGGAGCGGATGCCGCGCGGACGCCGCCAATACAAAATCCAGGAAGTGATCAAGCGCCGGCAGGTTATGCTGGTGCAGGTCGTCAAAGAGGAGCGCGGCACCAAGGGAGCGGCGCTTACTACCTATCTCTCACTCGCGGGCCGCTATTCGGTGCTGATGCCGAACACCGCGCGCGGCGGCGGCATCAGCCGCAAGATCACGGATTCCGTCGACCGCAAAAAGCTCAAGGAGATCGCCGAGGAACTGGAAGTGCCGGAAGGCATGGGCGTGATCCTGCGCACAGCCGGCGCGAGTCGCACCAAGACAGAAGTGAAGCGCGATTTCGAATATCTGCTGCGGCTGTGGGAGACGGTGCGCGATCTGACGCTGAAATCGACTGCCCCCAAGCTTGTGTACGAGGAAGGTTCGCTGGTCAAACGCTCAATCCGCGACCTCTACAACAAAGACATAGAAGAAGTCGTTGTCGCCGGCGACGAAGCCTACAAGGACGCTAAGGACTTCATGCGCATGCTGATGCCCAGTCATGCGAAAAACGTGAAACCGTATAAGGATGTCCAACCTCTGTTCTCCCGCTACGGCATCGAGAGCCAACTCGATGCCATGTTTTCGCCCACCGTGCAGTTGCGCTCGGGGGGCTACATCGTCATCAACCAGGCCGAGGCGCTGGTCGCCATCGACGTCAATTCCGGCCGCGCCACGCGCGAGCACCATATCGAGGACACCGCGCTCAAAACCAACCTCGAAGCCTCGGAAGAGGTCGCTCGGCAACTGCGCATGCGCGACTTGGCCGGCCTGATCGTCATCGACTTCATCGACATGGAGGAGAAGCGTAACAACCGAGCCGTCGAACGGCGCTTAAAGGAATGCCTGAGGCACGACCGCGCGCGCATCCAGGTCGGCGGCATCTCACATTTCGGCTTGCTGGAAATGTCGCGGCAGCGCATCCGCACCAGCGTGCTTGAAAGTTCGACAGAGAAATGCCCGCTCTGCGGCGGCGTCGGCCATGTGCGTTCGGTTTCTTCGGTCGCACTGCAGCTTCTGCGCTCGCTGGAAGAGACGCTCATCAAAAGCGCGACGCATAACCTTATCGTGCGCACCCGAGCCGATGTCGCAATTTACGTGCTTAACCACAAGCGCGCGCATCTGCGGAGTCTGGAGGAGAGATTCCGCGTCACGCTGACTGTGACTACAGATCCATCGATCACCGGCCAAATCTCGTTCGCCGTCGACCGCGGTGAACAGGTGCATACGATCGAGGCGGCGAAGGCGCTGATGGCGCTCCAATCCGACACCATCACGAGTGCGCCGGAAGAGGAAGAGGAAGCCGATATCGGCCAAGAGGATGAGGCTGAGGTTGAGGAGCAGGCCGAGGCCTACACTGAGCAGACTATGGCCCCGGATACGCCACGCGCGGACGATAGCCATGAGGATGGCACTCCCCGGCGCAAGCGACGTCGGCGGCGGAGGCACGGCGGAGGCGAAGGACAGGAAAATCGCGAACCCGGAAGCCACCCCGCAACGGCGACGCCAGATGCCGCCTTCGAAGGCCAGCCCCACGATCAGCCAAGCAACGACGCCGAGCACGGCTACGAAAGCGAGAACACCGCCACCGAAGCTGGCGCAATGCCTGCCGGCGAAAACGGCCATCCGCGTCCCGACGGCGAACCACGCCGACGCCGGCGCGGCCGTCGAGGCGGTAGGCGCAATCGGCGCGACCGTGAGGGCGGTCCTCCCAATGGCGAGAGCCGTCCCGAAGAGAGCCATGGCGAACAATCCTTCCGCAGCACACCGGATATCGCCGAATCCACGCATGTTCCGCGGATCGAGCCAAGCGCGGTGGGAATGGAGACAAATTACCAGCCAGCCGCCGATAGCTTTAGTCAGGCAGCCGCACCGCCCACCCCGCAGCCGGAAGCCGAGCCGCCGCGCCGCCGTTCAACCATTCGCGAGCCGGCGCCGACTTTCCCGCGCGACGAGGCCCCGGCTCCCCGCGCCAAGCCGGCTCCGCCGGTATCGAACGCGCCGGAGCCGCAAAACGAGGAAGCCGGCAAGCCGCGCAAGACCGGCTGGTGGGCAAAGCGTTTGCTGGGCGGAAACAGCTAGACCGATGCAAAGCCGCTTCGTCGAGCGGGACGCCGAGGCTTTGGCCGACCGCTACGCCAAAGCGGGCGTCGGCCGCGATCTGGCATTGCGCGTCTACACCACGCGCCTGCTCGGCCAAGACCCGAAGCTCGTCCTTCACGGCGGCGGCAACACCTCGGTCAAGACTCGCATGAAAGACCTCCTCGGCGAGGAGGTGGACGTGCTTTGCGTCAAGGGCTCGGGCTCTGACATGGCTGCAATTGAGCCCGCCGGTCTTCCGGCTGTGCGGCTGGATGCGATCAAAAGCCTGCGCGCACGCGATGCGCTGGCCGACGAAGATCGGGTGCGTATCGAGCGGGCTAGCCTTCTCGACCCAATGGCGCCGAACCCTTCCTTGGAAATGCTGCTGCATGCCTTCATGCCGCATAAGTTCATCGATCACACGCATTCCACCGCGGTGGTCAGCCTCACCGATCAGCCCAACGGGCCGGACCTGTGCCGTGAAGTTTACGGCGAACGCATGGGTCTGGTGCCTTACCTGATGCCGGGCTTCGATCTAGCGAAGAAGGCGGCGGACGTATTCGACGCCGATCCGAAGGTTTGGGGTCTGATCCTGCTCAAGCACGGCATCTTCACTTTCGGCGCCACCGCGCGCGAGGCCTACGAGCGCATGATCGAGATGGTCACGCTTGCCGAGGAACGGTTGCAGAAGAACCGCAAGACAGTGTTCGCCAGCGCGCAGTTGCCGCAAAAGATCGCACGGCGCGCCGAGATCGCGCCGATCCTGCGCGGCGCCTGCAGCCTTCAGGACGAAAAAGTCGAAGGTGCGTGGCGCCGTCTCGTTCTCGATTTCCGCGCCAACGAGACCATTCTCAATTTCGTCAACGGCAAAGAGATAGCACGTTACGCTTCGCAAGGCGTGATCACGCCCGATCACATCATCCGCACCAAGAATTGGCCCCTGATCGCGCCGGCACCCGCCGATGGCGATCTCGACACGTTCAAGGCAGCCACGCGGCAGGCGGCAAAGAAATTCGCCGAGCATTACCGCGGCTATTTCGAACGCCAATCCGCCCGCGTCGGCGGCAACAAGATCATGCTCGATCCCCTGCCCCGCGTGGCATTAGTGCCGGGGCTCGGCCTGTTCGGTCTCGGCCGCTCGAGGCGGGAAGCGCGCGTCGCCGCAGACGTGGCGGAAGCCGCGGTGAAGGGCATCACCGACGCCGAAGCCATCGGTCGCTTCGAATCCATCAGCGAAGAGGACATATTCGATTGCGAATATTGGTCGCTGGAACAGGCCAAGCTCGGCTCGGCGAAGGAGTTGCCGCTGGCAGGACAGATCGCGGTCGTCACCGGGGCCGGCGGCGCTATCGGCGCCGCGACGGCGCGGGCTTTCGCCACGGCGGGCGCTGAAGTGGCACTGCTCGACATCGACGAGAATGCGGCGCAGGCGCAAGCAAAAGCCATTGGCGGCAACGCGGTCGCGTTCCGCTGCGATGTGACGGATGCGCAGTCGGTGCGCTCCGCCTTCGACAAAATCGTCGAGACTTTCGGCGGCGTCGATATTCTGGTGTCGAATGCGGGCGCCGCGTGGCAGGGCCGCATCGGCGAAGTCGACGAGGCGGTGCTGCGCCAAAGTTTCGAATTGAACTTCTACGGTCATCAGCGCGTGGCGCAGGCGGCGGTGAAGATCATGCTCGCCCAGGGCACTGGGGGCTGTTTGTTGTTCAATGTCTCCAAGCAGGCGGTGAATCCCGGACCGAATTTCGGTCCCTACGGACTCCCCAAGGCGGCGACGCTCTTTCTAGTGCGGCAATACGCGGTCGACTACGGCGCCGACGGTATCCGCTCCAACGCGGTGAATGCGGATCGCATCCGCTCCGGCCTGCTCACCGGCGATTTCATCAAGCAACGCTCGAAAGCGCGCGGCCAAAGCGAAAAGGACTATATGAGCGGCAATCTGCTCGGCCGCGAAGTCACCGCCGATGACGTGGCGCAAGCATTCCTGCATCATGCGCTGGCGCTAAAAACCACCGGCGACGTCACCACCGTCGACGGCGGCAACATCGCCGCGGCGCTGCGATAAGGAATCGCCGTCTTTGGCGTCGCACGTTGTCACTTTCTACGACGCGGCGCATAATGTGATGAGAGGTATCGGACATGGCAAATCTTTTGGACCGCATCAGCATTGACCCCGCGGTTTGCGGCGGCAAACCCTGCGTCAAGGGAACGCGCATCTGGGTATCGCTCATTCTCGACCTGCTGGCAGGTGGCATGTCGGAGACGAAGCTGCGCGCCGAGTATCCCGAACTTATGCACGACGACATTTTGGCCGCCATTGCCTACGGCGCCGAGGCTTCGCGTGAGCGCATAATTCCCATTCCACTGGAGCCGGCCGTGTGAGGATCAAAGTCGATGAGAACATCGGCAGGAGTGGAGTCGACCTCTTGCGACGAAGCGGCCATGACGTGATGACCGTCCGCGAACAGGGGCTTGCTGGCGCAGCGGATACGGTCGTGTTTCAAGCTTGCAAGGCAGAGGACCGCACGCTGATCACATTGGATCGCGATTTCAGCCAGATTCCACGTTTTCCGCCCGGCCAAAGCGCTGGCATTGTCATCCTCGAGCTTGGCACCCCTGCCTCCTTGCGTGCTCTACTCGACCGCCTGGGTGAATTTCTTGCACTTGCCGCAACCGAGCCGGTCCACGGCAAGCTATGGATTGTTGAACCAGGCGAATAAGAGTTCGTTTGGAAAAAGGCGAGTGAAGAAAATGGTGATATAATAATAGATTCCGCTACAACTTTACCCAAAATACAACAGCCGTAGAGAGACTTCATAATATCCGCCGCCAGCGGCAACACGCCGCGGCGCTGCGATAGGAAATCGATAAAGTTGATAGCACGAGGGGAATATGCCAGAAGCTGACAAAGAAGGTGAACGCTACTCCGTCAACGAGCCGCAGGCCGCGCCTGGCTTTTTCCTGAAAGGCTCGCACCAGCTCGACTGGGGCATGAAGAACCGCCTCGCCCGCACCTTCAATCCGGAGAGCGGCCGCACGGTCATGCTCGCCATCGATCACGGTTACATTCAGGGCCCAACCACCGGACTCGAGCGGATTGATCTGAGTATCGTCCCGCTGCTGCCGTTGTGTGACGCGCTGTTCTGCACCCGCGGCATCTTGCGCTCGGTGATTCCGGCGCAGTCGGGCAAACCCATGGTGCTGCGCGCCAGCGGCGGACCCAGCATCCTGAAAGAATTGTCCAATGAACAGATCGCGCTCGACATGGAAGATGCCGTGCGCCTGAACGCCGCCGGCGTCGGCGTACAGGTCTTCGTCGGCAGCGACTACGAAACGCAGTCCATTCACAACATGACGCGGCTGGTGGACCGGGGATTGCGTTACGGCGTCCCGGTGATGGGCATCACCGCCGTCGGCAAGGACATGAAGCGCGACGCCAAATATTTTCGTCTCGCCTGCCGCATCATCGCCGAGCTGGGCGCGCAATACGTCAAGACCTATTACGTGGACGAAGGCTTCGAGACCGTCACCGCGTCATGTCCGGTGCCGATTGTCATGGCCGGCGGCAAGAAGCTGCCCGAGCTCGAGGCGCTGACCATGGCCTACAACGCCGTCCAGCAAGGCGCGTCGGGCGTGGACATGGGACGCAATATCTTCCAGTCCGACGCTCCCAAGGCGATGATCGCCGCCGTCAACGCCGTCGTGCACAAGAATACCAAACCGGCGGAGGCGTTGGAGATATACAAGTCGCTCAAGAATAAAGGGTAACGAGAAAATATCTACCGTCGCTCTGCCACCGCAAGTCTTGTAATGTGCCGCGGATAATCCTCCTCAACGGTGGGATGCACTTGCCATGGCGCGGCTCGAACAAACACCTCGATTGCTTTTTGATCGCCGTGCCGTGCTCAAGGGCGCGCTGGGTGCCGGCATCGCCGCCAGCGGATTCTATCCACTCACGCGCGCATCAGCGCAAATCTCGTTCAAGACCTATCCGTTTTCGCTGGGTGTCGCTTCCGGCGAACCGGCTGCCGATGGTTTCGTGCTGTGGACCCGTCTTGCGCCTGAGCCCGCGAATCTCGGTGGCGGCATTCCTCCTGTTCCTGTCGAGGTCACTTGGGAGGTCGCCGCCGATTCCGGCATGAAGCAGGTGCTGCGGTCAGGCAAGGCGATCGCCCGCGCCGAGGTCGCCCATTCGCTGCATGTGGAGATCGACGGCCTCGATCCCGCGCGCGATTATTTCTACCGGTTTCGCGCCGGCGGCGCCGACAGTCCCATCGGCCGATCGCGCACGCTGCCGGGGCCCGGAGCAGACGTCGCGCAACTACGCTTCGCCAGTGCGGGCTGCCAGGCCTGGGAGGGCGGCTTCTACACGGCATGGCGGCGGATCGCCGAGGAAAACTTCGATTTCGTCTTTCACTACGGCGACTATATCTATGAGCACGCGCGCTACCTGGTGGACCGCAACAAGAATCCGCTGCCGCGGGCGATGCCGGAAGGTTTCCGAACCTGCGTCAACCTGATCGATTATCGCCGCCGCTACGGGCTCTATAAGAGCGACCCCGATCTGCAGGCGGCGCACGCGTCCTGCCCCTTCCTGCCCAGCTTTGACGACCACGAAGTCACCGACAACTGGGCGGCGGACACCGATCCGAAGGATACACCGGCGGAAGCTTTCCTGTTTCGCCGCGCCGCAGCGTTCCAGGCCTGGTACGAGCACATGCCAGTCCGCCGCAGCATGTTGCCGCGCGGCCCGGACATGCTCGCTTACCGCAATCTCGGATTCGGCAAGCTTGCCGACGTCGCCGTGCTCGATACCCGGCAGTTCCGTTCCAAACAGCCGTGCGGCGATGGCATCAAGGCCGCTTGCAAGGAAGCCGATGAACCAAGCCGCACCATGATGGGAGAGCCGCAGGAACGCTGGCTCGCAGAGCGGCTGCGGTCGACCAAGGCGACGTGGCAAGTGCTGGCGCAGCAGGTGCTGTTCGCGCAGATGGATTGGCGCTCATTCGAATGGGCGAAAGCCTCGGACGTTGCCGTTGACCTCGACGGCTGGGACGGCGCCACCGCCGCGCGCAATCGAGTGATAAGCATGTTTGCTCCCACCGCAAATCCGGTGGTGCTTACCGGCGACGCGCATATGGCGCTGGCGCTGGAGATCAAGGAGGACTGGAAAGACCCGAAATCCCGCTGCCTCGGCGTCGAGTTTTTGGCCACCTCGATCTCGTCGGGCGGCGATGGCAGCGCCGCGTTGGAAAACAAGGAAGCGCTGCATGCGCAGAATCCGCATCTGAAATTCAGCGGCAATGAGCGCGGCTATACCCGCCACACGGTGACGCCGAAACAGTGGCGGGCGGATCATCGGGTGGTGGAAAAAGTGAGTACGCGCGACGCGCCTATCCTCACGCGCAAATCCTTGGTGGTCGAGGCAGGGCGGCCAGGCTTGAATGACGCCTGAGCGGCGATTCACCCTTTCTTCAGCCACCCGCCGATCCGCTCCACCGCCTCGCGCATCTCGGCGGCGGAACCGGCGTAGCAAAACCGCAGGAAGTGCTTGCCGCGGATCGGATCGAAATCGACGCCCGGCGTCGCCGCCACGCCCGCCTGCTCCAGCATGCGCTTGGCAAAATCGAAACTGTCATCGGTGAAGCGCGACACGTCGGCATAGAGATAGAAGGCGCCATCCACCGGCAGGAAGCTGTCCAGCCCCACCCGGGGCAGGCCTTGCGTCAGGATGCGCCGATTTTCCTCATAACCGTGTTTGATTTCCTCCAGCTCCACGCGCGCCTCGAACGCCGCCTCGGCCGCGATCTGCGACAGCGTCGGCACCGAGATCGCGAGATTTTGCTGCAAGCGTTCGATCGGGCGCACGAAGGGCTCGGGCACGATCATCCAACCGACCCGCCAGCCGGTCATGCAGAAATATTTGGAGAAGGAGTTGATGACGATCGCATGCGCCGACAACCGCGCCGCGGTTTCCGCCGCGAAAGCATAATCGAGACCGTGATAAATTTCGTCGGAGACGAAACCGATGCCTTCCGCTTCGGCGGTGGCGATCAGGGCGGCGAGTGCGCTGGCGTCCATCATGGTGCCGGTCGGATTGGCAGGACTGGCGACGATCACGCCTTTGAGCGGACGCCGACGATGTTCCGCGATCAGCGCCTCGGGCGTGATCGCCCAGCGGGTCTGCGCCGAGGTCTCGATCAGCACCGGTTCGCAGCCAAGCGCAGTGAGGATATGGCGGTAAGGCGGATAGCCGGGGCTTGCCATCGCCACGCGGTCGCCGGCTTCGAACAGCGCCAGGAAGGCGAGAAGGAATCCGGCTGACGATCCGGTGGTGACGATGACACGGGCGGGATCGACCTCAAGCCCATGTTGCTCCTGATAGTGCCGCGCGATCCGTACCCGCAGCGATGGGATGCCCAGGGCCTGGGTATAGCCGAGCCGCCCATGCGCGAGCGCGGCGCCCGCTGCGGCGATGGCGGTCGAGGGCGCGGAAGCGGCCGGCTGGCCGACTTCCATATGAATGACGCGGCCGCCGGCGGCCTCGATCCGCGCGGCAGCCGCCATTACGTCCATGACCATGAAGGGCGGGACATCGCCGCGCCGCGACGGCGCCATAAGCTGTTTAGCCTTTTCCAGCATATGGACCTTTTATGTCATCTCGCCGCCGCGGTCATTGCTTCGCCTGCCCTTTGACACGCGGGGCGGCCCCGCTATTGCCGCATTCCACGGCTTCGGTACTGCGGAAATCACGTCAAAACAGCTATATGGACGCCTTTGCCTCGCGATGCGCGTTAAGTTGTTCTTTGTTACTCGCTTCTAGCCTGCGCCGTCGCTAATTTCCGGTTCAGGAGAGACGGGCAACTATTGAGACCCTCGCCCATATGATCACAGCCGCGCGACCGACAAAGTCTTCACGCGCGACGCCGGCGTCCCGCGCCGTCGCGTTGCTGACGGCCGTCGCACTCGTTGCCGCTAGCAGTCCTGTATACGCTCAGGAAACCAAAGGACTGCCGCTGGTCCGCGATGCCGAGATCGAGCAATTGCTGCGCGACTACACCCAGCCGATCCTGCGCGCGGCTGGCCTCGCTCAGCAGAATATCCGCGTCGTCATCATCAACGACCGCAGCTTCAACGCCTTCGTTGCCGACGCGCGCCGCATCTTCGTCAATTCGGGCGCGCTGATGGAGGCGCAGACGCCGAACCAGATCATCGGCGTCTTCGCTCACGAGACCGGCCACATCGCCGGCGGCCACCTCTCGAAGATGCGTGAGCAAATCGCCAATGCCACGACGCAGTCGATCATCGCCATGTTGATCGGCGTCGGCGCCATGGTCGCGGGCGCGCGATCCGGCGGAGGCTCCGGAGGCCTCGCTCAAGCCGGCGCGGCGGCGCTGAGCGGCCCGCAATCGATGATCCAGCGGTCGCTGTTGGCCTATGTGCGCACGCAGGAGGAACAGGCCGATCGCGCCGGGGTGAAGTTTCTGAGCGCCACCGGCCAGTCGGCGAAGGGCATGTACGAGACCTTCAAACGCTTCGCCGACCAGATGTTGTTCACCTCGGCCTATATCGATCCTTATGTGCAGTCGCATCCCATGCCGACGGAGCGGGTGGCCTCGCTCGGGGAATTGGCCAAGACCAGTCCTTACTGGGACAAGAAAGATTCGCCGGAGCTTCAGCTGCGGCACGATCTGATGCGGGCGAAGCTCTCCGGTTTCATGGAGCGGCCGGATACGGTCGCGCGCCGCTATCCGGCGAGCGACACCAGCCTGCCGGCACGCTACGCGCGGGCGATCTCAAGCTACCGCCATTCCGACTTGCGCGAGGCCAATGCTCAGATCGATGCCTTGATCCAGGCGCAGCCGAACAACGCTTATTTTTACGAGCTCAAAGGCCAAGCTTTGCTGGAAAGCGGCCACGCGGCGGCGGCGATTGCGCCGTTGCGGCGGGCGGTCCAACTCGCGCCGAATCCCGCATTGATCCAAGTCTTGCTTGGACAGGCGTTGGTCGCAGCCAACGATCCGAAGCTCGCCGACGAGGCCGTGTCGACCTTGCGCACGGCGATGACGCGTGAACCCGAGGTGCCGGAAGGCTATACTCAATTGGCCATGGCCTATGGGCGTAAGGGTGATTTGGCGCAGGCCGATCTCGCTTCGGCTCAGGCCGCGGCAGCGCGCGGCGACTTGAAAACGGCGCGCGACCTCGCGGCCCGTGCTAAGACCCGCTTTGCTGTCGGCACGCCGGGCTGGGTAAAGGCCGACGACATCGTCGGCTCCAAACCGCCGGCGGGAAATAACTCACCATGATGCCGAAAGGGATATGTCCATGACCTCAGCTCTTCGCTCACTTGCCGGCATGGCGGGTATCCTTCTGGCATTTACCGCGCTGCCCATGGCGCAGGCGCAAAACATTTCCGCGCCCGAGCGCACGGAGATCGAAGCGATCATCAAAAGCTATCTCATGGCGCATCCCGAGGTGTTGCAGGAAGCATTGGGAGAACTGGAAAAACGGCAAACCGCCGCCGACGCGGAAAAGCATCAGGCCGCGGTGAAGGACAATGCCAAAACATTGTTCACTTCCGAGCGACAGGTCGTGCTCGGCAATCCCCAAGGCGACATCACCATGGTGGAGTTCTTCGATTATAATTGCGGCTTCTGCAAGCGCGCCATGACCGACATGCTCGACCTGATGAAGAGCGATCCGAAGCTTAAAATCGTGCTCAAGGAATTCCCGGTCCTCGGCGAAGGCTCGACGCAGGCGGCGCAGGTCGCCGTGGCGGTGCGGATGCAAGACAAGAGCGGCAAGAAATATCTCGATTTCCACCAGAAGCTGCTCGGCGGCCGCGGTCAGGCTGACCGCGCGCATGCGCTCGCGGTTGCCAAGGAAATCGGTCTCGACATGACGCGCCTGGAAAAGGATATGGCGAGCGACGAGGTGAAGGCGAGCCTTGAGGAAAGCTTCAAGCTTGCTGACGCGTTGGGCCTAACCGGCACGCCGAGCTATGTCGTCGGCTCCAACATTGTCGTCGGCGCTGTCGGCCTGCCGGCGCTGAAGGAAAAGGTTAATACCGCACGTTGCGGCAAGGCCATCTGCTGAGGCACGGCGCCGACTTTTTAGCATTCCCGACGGCAACCGGGCGGGGGCGGGCTTCCCCTTGTCCCCGCATCTACTTATAAACGCTGACGCTTGGCGCGCACTCTTTTGAGTCTGCCTAAAATCCCGCACCTCGAGTCCCCTTATGGCGAAGACCGTCTACGTCCTCAATGGCCCGAACCTCAACCTGCTCGGCAGCCGCGAGCCAGAGAAGTACGGTCACGCCACTCTCGGGGATGTCGAGGCACTTTGCCGCAAGACGGCGGAGTCCCATGGTTTTGCTGTCGAGTTCCGGCAATCGAACCGAGAAGGCGAATTGATCGATTGGATCCATGAGGCGCGCGCGCAGAAGGCCGCCGGGATCATCATCAACGCGGGCGGCTATAGTCACACGTCGGTGGCAATACATGACGCCTTGCTGGCGGCGAATGTGCCTGTGATCGAGGTGCATATCACCAACATCTATGCGCGGGAGAATTTCCGTCACCACTCCCATGTCGCCGCCGCCGCCAAGGCGACGCTCAGCGGCTTCGGCACCGAAGGTTACGCCCTCGCCATCACCGGACTGGCCGCCATGGCCGGCGCGAAGGCGAAGAGCTAAAGTCGTGGCACGCGCGCCGCACGGAACACCCATGCCGAAGCAAAAGCCAGCCATCGACAAAGACCTGATCCGCGAACTCGCCGCGCTGTTGGAGGAAACAGGTCTCACCGACATCGAGATCGAGCAGGCCGGAATGCGCGTTCGCGTCGGGCGTCAGGCGCAAGCTACGTCGCTTACTTCCCATTCTCCGATTACACCCGCTCCCCTCCCCGCGGCCGCCGGCATCACCTCGCTCGCGGCACTCGATCCCGCAAAGCACCCCGGCGTCGTCACCTCGCCCATGGTCGGCACCGCTTACTTAAGTCCGGAGCCGGGCGCCAAAGTATTTGTCGAGATCGGAAGCCGGGTGCTAGCCGGACAAACGCTTCTCATCATCGAGGCGATGAAGACCATGAATCAAATTCCGGCGCCGCGTTCCGGCACGGTGATCCAGGTTCTCATTGAAGACGGCCAGCCGGTCGAATTCGGCGAGCCGATGATGATCGTCGAGTGATGGGCATGATTGAATTTTCACCGTCATGCCCGGCCTTGTGCCGGGCATCCACGTCTTCAATTCAAAAGAAAGACGTGGATGGCCGGGACGAGCCCGGCCATGACGAAAGGCGCCGTCAGGCCGGATCATGTTCGACAAGATCCTGATCGCCAATCGCGGCGAGATCGCACTTCGGGTGCTGCGCGCCTGCAAGGAGCTTGGCATCGCCACCGTCGCGGTGCATTCCACCGCCGACGCCGACGCCATGCACGTGCGGCTCGCGGATGAAAGCGTGTGCATCGGGGCCCCCGCGGCGAAGGACAGCTATCTCAATATTCCTGCGCTGCTTGCCGCCTGCGAGATCACCGGCGCCGATGCGGTGCATCCCGGTTATGGCTTCTTGTCAGAGAATGCGCGCTTTGCCGAGATCCTCGGCGAGCACAAAGTGCATTTCATCGGTCCGAAGCCGGAGCATATCCGGCTGATGGGCGACAAGATCGAGGCCAAGCGCACGGCCATGCGTCTTGGCATTCCGGTGGTGCCGGGCTCGGAAGGCGGCGTCAAATCCGATCAGGAAGCGCTCAAGACCGGCCGCGAGATCGGCTTCCCTCTCCTGGTCAAGGCGGCAGCCGGCGGCGGCGGGCGCGGCATGAAGGTCGCGCATACGGAAGCCGAACTTGCGACCGCGCTGGCCACGGCGCGCTCGGAAGCCATGGCGGCTTTCGGCGACGACGCCGTCTATTTGGAACGCTATCTGCAGCGGCCGCGCCATATCGAAATCCAGGTGCTTGGCGACGGCAACGGCAATGCCATCCATCTCGGCGAGCGCGATTGCTCGCTACAGCGCCGGCATCAGAAGATTTGGGAGGAAGGCCCCTCGCCTGCTCTCAATACCGCGGCGCGCGATGTTATCGGCGAGACGGTGGCGGTGGCCATGCGTGAGCTGAAATATCTCGGCGTCGGCACGGTCGAGTTCCTTTACGAGGACGGCAACTTCTATTTCATCGAGATGAATACCCGGATTCAGGTCGAGCATCCGGTGACGGAGATGATTACCGACATCGATCTGGTGCTCGAACAAATCCGCACCGCCGCGGGCGGCGACCTGACGCTGACGCAGAAGGACGTAAAATTCCACGGCCATTCCATCGAATGCCGCATCAATGCGGAAAATCCGGTGTCGTTTCGTCCCTCGCCCGGCAAGATCCTGCATTATCACGCGCCCGGTGGGCTTGGCGTGCGGATCGATTCGGCGGTGTACCAGGGCTACACCATTCCGCCTTACTACGACTCGCTGGTCGGCAAGCTCATCGTCCACGGCAAGACCCGGCCGGAATGCCTGATGCGGCTGAAGCGCGCGCTCGATGAATTGGTGATCGACGGCATCGAGACGACGCTGCCGCTGTTCCGCGCCCTGGTACGCGAGCCGAACATCATCGATGGCGACTACCACATCCACTGGCTTGAGCAGTTCCTCGCCAGCGGCGGCATGGAGCCTTGATCGAAACGCCCTGTCAGTGCGTCGACACGAGCCGCATCATCAAGGCGCCCGCGTCCCACGGATTGTAAGGTTTCGGCAGAAAAATCGACCGCGATACCAGACCTGGACCAAGGCTCGGACGCCACCTGCCCGAGGCGTAGACGATCGGCAAGTCCGGCCGCAATTCACGCACGCGTTCGGCGAGCGCGGAGCCGTCCATCCCGCCCGGGAGATGAATGTCGGTAAACAGCACATCAACGACCGCATTGGATTCGATGTGGCGTAGCGCCTCCGCCGCGTTGGCGGCGACGTGAACTTGGAAACCCTGCTCTTCCAGGATGTCCGCCATCATGTCGCTGATGAGGACTTCGTCCTCCACCAGAAGAACGCTGGTTGGTTTGTGTATCGGTTGCGCTTGTTCCATCGCATTCACTCCCCTCAGAACCATCGCAGGAGGGGAACGCGCCGGCTGCCATTTGTTTGCAATCTTCCGCAAATTTGAGCGCTTCATCCCTAGCGCTTCCTTAATGTTGTCGCAGGAAGCCCTATCTATTCCACAAGCGCCCTCGATCATCGTAGATTACCGGCGAGCCTCTGCCTCATTGAACGAAGCATCAACCATGGCCAGCCGCGACAACGCCTTTGTCGAGATCACGCCCGAGGTCCTGCTCAAGGCCTATGCCTGCGGCATTTTCCCGATGGCGGAGAGCGCCGAGGATCACGCGCTCTATTGGATCGAGCCGGAGTTTCGAGGCGTCATCCCGCTCGATGGCTTTCACGTTTCCAGCCGGCTCGCCCGCACAGTCCGTTCGGGACAGTTCGTCGTTACCGTGAATCAGGATTTCGAAGGCGTCATGGCCGGCTGCGCTGCGCCTCAAGCCGGGCGTGGGCGCACCTGGATCAACAATCGCATCCGCACCCTCTACAGCAAGCTGCATAAGCGCGGCCATTGCCACAGCCTGGAAGTCTATGAAGAGGAAAAACTCGTCGGCGGCCTCTATGGCGTGAGCCTCGCGCGCGCCTTCTTCGGCGAAAGCATGTTTCATCGCGCGCGCGATGCATCGAAAGTGGCGCTGGTGCATCTTATCGCGCGGCTGCGCGCCGGCGGCTTCACGTTACTCGATACCCAGTTTGTCACCGATCATCTCAAGAGTTTCGGCGCGCTGGAGATACCGCGCGAGCAATATCATAAGGAGCTTGAAGCGGCACTCCTCGGCGAAGCGGATTGTTTCGCGCTGCCGATTATTCCGCCGCTTTCCGGCGTCGAGGCGCTACGCCACGCCGGTACGCTGCCTTAACGTCCCGGCGGAAATGGCAACGGCGGCGGCGGGGCGCGCCGCTGCTGTTGTTGCTGGGGTGGCGGTTGAGTACGGGCCGGTGTGCGCGGTGGCGCCGGCTCCGGCGTTGATGCCTCGGCAACCGCGGCACCCTTACAATCGGTGAGCCAGACATCATAGATCGGATGCTCGACGGCGTGGAGGCCTGGGCTCGAGGCGAACATCCATCCGGTGTAGATGCGGCGCACTTCCCCTTGCAGCGTCACCTCGTCGACTTCGATAAAGGCGTCGGTGTTGGGTGTCTCGGTGGGCTTGCGCGTGTAACAGGCGCGCGGGGTCACCTGCAGCGCGCCGAATTGCACCGTCTCGCCGATGGCAACGTCGAAGCTGGTGATGCGGCCGGTTATCTTGTCCAGTCCAGCGAAGACGCCCGTCGGGTTCGGGACTTTGTCCGTCGGAAACTCAGGCAGGACATCCTCGGTTGGCGGCAGCGCCGCGGTCGATGGCTGCGCCGGGCCGCGCGGCTGCCGCTGGCCGGGCGGCAGGCCCTGAAGCGGCGGCGAGTTGGCATTCCCCGCTGCGGGAGGGTTCAACGAAATGGCTGGCGGCGGCGACGCGCCGCCCGGCGGCGGCGGCGGCGGCAGCGGCTGTGATTGGACGCCGATCTGCGGCCGCGCCGGTGGAGAAGGGCTTCCCGGCGGCTGCGGTTCGAGCGGCGGAGCTTGGCGACCCGGCACGCTCGCGGGCGGCCGCGGCGGATCGTTGCCGAAGATGGAGCCGAATTGCGCCGCAGCGGGAGCAGCGGCGACTACGCCAACAACGGCGAGTAGGATTGGAAGAGGAAGGCGGGCCATCGGGCTCAATCACCGGGCCGCGCGGGAGGTGCAGGTCTCGCGCCGGTTCGCCCGGTTAACACGGCGAATGCGGCAGCGAAAGGGCGGAACAGGTGTCGGTGGACGCGTGGTCAGAAGCCAGCCTCTCGCATCCTGAAGAGTGTTACTTGGGCGTCCACGGTTTGTAGTCCCCGGTCGCGCGCGGGCGCCTGCCCTGAGCCAGAGTCGAACCAGACGGGCGATGCGCAGCGGGCGTGCCGGTCAAATTCGGCCGGTGCGGTTTTTGCCAAGCACGCGGCGTGTACTTCTCGTCGGTGGGCGGAACATCGACGGTGTGATGCATCCAGCCATGCCATGCCGGCGGAATCGTGGATGCTTCCGCATAGCCGCCGTAGATCACCCACCGGCGTTCGAAGCCGAGCGCGGGATCGATCGCGCCGCCTTTGGTGCGGAAATAACGGTTGCCGAATTCGTCCTCGCCGACGAATTCGCCATAGCGCCAAGTCCATAATTGCGTGCCGAAGGTCTGGCCGTTCCACCAAGTAAAGAAGCGCAACAGGAACTGTTTCATCGGCCGCCGCGTTATCCATTATTGAGGCTTGGCGTTTTGCCACCTCCCCTCGCCGATGTCCAGGTCGCGCCCAACGGGTGGATGAGCAGTAGGACCTTGGCTTAACCCAGAAAAAGGTGAGCATGTTCGACACTTTCCGCACCACGCTGACCGGCGTTCGGGAGAATCTCGGCTGGGCTCCGGACTGGGCAGTCGCCGTCATCATTCTGGCGTTGAGCGTGACGCTGGCGCTCGGATTGCACGGTCTGGTTATGACCGTGCTTCGGCGCGTGCTGGGCAGCCGGCATCCCTATGCGCGGTCCGTCCTCTCAGGAACCAGGGGCGCGACCCGACTCGCCTTTCTGGTCATTGCGCTGTTTATCGCCCTGCCCACGGTGCCGCTCGATGCCGAGGTGCACGCCGTCGTCGTCCGGCTGCTGCTTCTAACTACGATCGGATTGATTGGATGGGTGGCCGTGACCGGGGTCAACACCGCCGCGAGTTTATATCTGCGGCGTTTCCGCCTCGACATCGAGGACAACCTGCTCGCGCGCAAGCATCTGACTCAAGTCCGCATTCTGGTGCGGGCGCTCGATACGCTGCTGATCGTCGTGACCATCGGCGCCGCGCTGATGACCTTCGAGTCCGTGCGCCAATATGGCATCAGTCTTTTCGCCTCGGCGGGCGTCGCCGGTCTTGTCATCGGTCTCGCCGCGCGCCCGGTTCTCAGTAACTTGATCGCCGGCGTGCAGATGGCGGTGACGCAACCCATCCGCATCGATGACGCGGTCGTTGTCGAAAATGAATTCGGCACCATCGAGGAGATAACGTCCACTTACGTGGTGGTGCGGCTGTGGGATTTGCGCCGGTTGATCGTGCCGCTGACCTACTTCATCGAAAAGCCGTTCCAGAACTGGACGCGCGAAGGCTCGGCGATCGTCGGCAGCGTCATGCTTTATTTGGACTATACCGCGCCGATCGCGCGCATTCGCGAAAAGGTGGCGGAACTCGCGGCGCAGTCGCAACTTTGGGACCGCAACCTGGTGAAGGTTCAGGTCACCGACGCCAAGGAAAGCACCATGGAGGTGCGGATCCTGGTGAGCGCCCATTCCGCGGGCACGGCATCGGATCTGCGCGCCGAAATACGCGAGAAACTGATCGACTTCCTGCAACAGGAATATCCGCAGGCGCTGCCCCGCAGCCGGCAAGAAGTCGTCAACGCCGAGCCGGCGAGTGCCGACGTCGCGCCGCGGAAATACGCCAGATCGTAGCTACGCGGCTTCTTGCCCACCGGCGAGTTCAAAGCCACGCGACTTCCAACGCTCGGACAATGCCGGGCTGGCGAGGAAGCGGATAAAAGCCAGCGCCGCGTCGCGATTCTCGCTATTGGCGAAAATGCCGGCCGCGTAGGTGACGGAATTCTGCAGTTCGGGCGGCAGCGGCCCCGCAACGACTGCCCCTTCCACCGGCACGATTTCGCTGATCAGCGTCATGCCGATTTCCGCTTCGCCTTCGGCGACGGATTGGGCCACCAGGAAGCCGTTAGGCCGCGAGATGGTTTTCTGTTTGATGGCGTCGGCGATTCCAAGCCGCTCCAGGAGTCCTGCCAAATAGACGCCCGCCGTCCCGCCAGCCGAAGGATCGGTAAGAGCGACGGAATGCGCATGCAGCAGCGTCCGCACAAAGGAATCGACGGTGGAAATCTCAGGGACAGGCGCTCCTTGCCGGATGACGACACCGATGCCGGTCCGGGCGAGGTCGGTGCGGTGGCTCAACAGTCCATTCTTTAGCCAAGGCTCCATCACCGGCACCGCCAGAATCGCCAGATCGGCCGCCTCGCTGGCCGCAAGTCGCGCCTGCAGCGCTCCCATGGTGCCGAATTCAAAATCGATCTGATGGCCCGAGTCGCGCGTGAAATCGGCGCCGGCGGCGACCAGCACTTCCCGCACCGCTAAGGCACTGAGCATTTTCAGCATTATCTTCCGCCTTCTCTCTTCGT
>JAXDOR010000124.1:0-12260 GCA_034668825.1 Alphaproteobacteria bacterium
TGGCCGCTGCCGCTTCGTCGCGGCTGGCGACAAGACGAAGCTTCGCCTCGGCGAGCGCCGAAAGCCGAGCGGCCTCGCGGTTCGCCTCACGTTCGGCGGTGGAATGACGGTCGCGCGCCACGTCGAAGCGCCCGCTGAACTAACGCGACGCCTGGCGCAGATCGGCGTCGTCAGCCGCGCCGATGGGCCGCGGCTCGCAGCTTCGCTAAAGGCCGGCCAACGCTTAGTCTCCCCCGAGGGCGATCTGTGGCGCTGGGACGGCTTTGCCGCCTCCGCCCATGCCCCGACCGGCGCCGCGCGCCGTCTGGCTGAGCGCAGCCGCTACGCCGACATCCAAACCGAGATGGTCGCTGCGCGCGCGGAGGTCGAGACCAAGCGCCACGCCGCCGAGGCGGCACAAGCCGCGGTCGCCAGTGCGGCTGCCGCTGAAACCGAAGCCCGTGCACGCTGGCGCGAGCGCCAGCGCCAAGCCGATGCCGCGCGCGACCGTCATTCCACCGCCGAACGTGAGGCGAACCGCGAGGCCGCTCGGCTTTCGGCGCTCGCCGAGGCGAAGCTTCGTCTTGTCGCCAGCCGCGACGAAGCGGCAGCGGCCAAATCCGAGGCCGAACGTGCCCTGGGTGCGTTGCAGCCCGCCGGCGACTTGGAACAGCAGCTCACGGCGATACGCGCCGACATCGAGCAGCACCGGCGAAATCTCGCCGAGGTGCGGGCCGAGGCTCAGGCCATCGCGCGCGAGGCGGAACTGGCCGACCGGCGGCTGCAAGCCATCGCCAGCGAGAGACAAGCTTGGGCCGAGCGCAAGCAAGGCGCCGGCGCCCAGATCGCCACGCTTGAGGCCCGGAGCGGCGAAGCAAGGTCCGAACGCACGACGCTCGAAGACGCGCCGCAAGCCTTTGCCGAGCAGCGCCGGGTATTGATCAGCGAAGTCGAGGCCGCGGAAACGGCTCGCCGCGCCGCCGCCGATCAGTTGGCGCAAGCTGAAAATGCGCTTGCCGAGGCGGATCGCGATGCGCGCAGCGCGCTTGAGGCCATGAGCGCCGCCCGCGAGGAAGCCGCGCGCGCCGAAGAACGCTTCGAGGGAGCCAAGCGCCGGCTCGCCGACGTCGCCCATGAAATCCGCGACATGCTTGAGGTCGAGCCCAATGCCGTGGCGCAGCTTGCGGAAATCACCGCGGGCGCGGCGCTTCCGGAATTGACGGAAGTGGAAGAGCAACTGGAAAAGCTGCGGCGGGAGCGCGAGCGGCTTGGCGCCGTGAACCTGCGTGCCGAGGAGGAATTGCGCGAGGTTGAAACCCAGCACACGACGCTCACTACCGAGCGCGACGACCTGGTCGAAGCCATCAAGCGGCTGCGGCAAGGCATCCTCAGCCTCAACCGCGAGGCACGCGAACGGCTGCTCGCCTCTTTCGAAATCGTCAACGGGCATTTCCAGCGGCTGTTCACGCGGCTGTTCGGCGGCGGCAATGCCGAATTGCAGCTCATCGAGAGCGACGACCCGCTGGAGGCCGGGCTGGAAATCTTGGCGAAGCCGCCGGGCAAGAAGCCGACGACGCTTTCGCTGCTCTCCGGCGGTGAGCAGGCGCTGACGGCGCTGGCTTTGATCTTCGCGGTGTTCCTGACCAATCCGGCGCCGATCTGCGTGCTGGACGAGGTGGACGCGCCGCTCGACGATCACAACGTGGAGCGCTTCTGCGATCTGCTGGACGAAATGACGCGCTCGACCGACACGCGCTTTGTCATCATCACCCACAACCCGATCACCATGGCGCGGATGAACCGGCTCTACGGCGTCACCATGGCCGAGCGCGGGGTGTCGCAACTTGTCTCGGTGGACCTGGAGACGGCGGCGAAATTTAAAGAGGCCGTCTAAGCTGCCGTCGGGTTCTCGCCGATCGACCCTAAACTATCGTGCATTCAGTGGCTTAGGCAGGCCCGGGAAAAAATCTCAGCCGGCCAAAAATATTCGGAACCAACTCCCTATTACCGCGTTAGTCACCTAGTAACGCCGGGTGGCTCCCCCCCTACCCCCCAAAGCCATTCGGCGCATAACCCCAGGCTCGTAGCCTGGGGTTTTTTTATTCGCCCCGAACTGGATGTGCCGCTCGCGGGGCTTTTCCCGCTGCCCTCGCGCGCGCAACTGCGATAGGCTCGCCTGTCATCCTCTCAGGAGCTTCCCATGTCCACGACCGGCTGGATCGTCCTCGGCATCATCGTCGTCATCGCGCTGTGGGCGATTTCGATCTTCAACGGCCTTGTCGCCCTGCGGCAGCGCGTCAATCAGTCTTTCGCCGACATCGACGTGCAGCTAAAGCAACGCCACGATCTCATTCCCAATCTTGTCGAGACGGTGAAGGGCTACGCGGCGCATGAGCGCGGCACGCTCGACGCAGTGGTGCGCGCGCGGCAGACCGCCATCGCCGCGCCTGGCGTCGAGCAGAAAGTCGCCGCCGAGAATATGCTCACCGGTGCGCTGCGGCAGATGTTCGCGCTGGCGGAAGCCTATCCCGACCTCAAAGCCAACCAGAATTTCCAGCAGCTACAAGCGGAGATCACCGACATCGAGAACAAGCTGGCGGCGTCACGGCGCTTTTTCAACAACGCGGTGCAGGAATACAATACCGGTATCCAGCAATTCCCCGCCGCGCTGTTTGCCTCCGCTTTCGGCTTCACTCAACGCGAGTTCTTCGACGTGGGCGGCGAGCGGGCGCAGCTCGATCAGGCGCCGAGCGTGAAGTTTTAAGTTTTTCCTCGTCATGCCCGGCCTTGTGCCGGGCATCCACGTCTTTCTACATCGATGCAGCAAGACGTGGATGGCCGGGACGAGCCCGGCCATGACAATTTGAGGGTCATTGCCTCATGGCCGCCTACGGTCTCTACACGCATATCCAATCCAACAAGCGGCGTTCCATAGCGCTGCTCATCGGCTTGTTCTTTCTGGTCTATGTGCTGGTTTTTGCCGGTGCGCTGGTTGCGGAAGCGATGACCCAGGACGCACCGCTGGATTACCTGCTGAGCGCCGCGCGTTACGACTTCATCCTCGCGCTGCCATGGGCGACGCTCGGCACGGTGCTGTGGATCCTGATCGCCTATAAATTCCACCAGTCGATGATCGATGCGGTCACCGGCGGCCGCGAGATCACGCGACAAGACGAACCGCGTCTCTACAATCTTCTGGAAAACCTGTGCATCTCGCGCGGCATCCCGACGCCGAAACTCAAGATCATCGACGACGATGCGCTCAACGCCTTTGCCACCGGCCTCAATCAGAAGCAATATTCGATCACGGTCACCAAGGGCCTGGTGAACAGCTTGAACGATGCCGAGATCGAATCCGTCCTCGGCCATGAGTTGACCCACATTCGCAACGGCGACGTTCGTATGCTGGTGATCGCCGTGGTGATCGCCGGCGTCATTTCGTTCTTCGGCGAGATGGTTTTCCGGATTTTCTTCCAGAACATGTATTGGGGCGGCGGACGGCGCTCGCGCGACGACGGCAAAGGCGGCGGCGCCGGGATCGCTATCGTCATCGCCTTCGCGCTGATCGCGGTGGCGTGGCTTTTATCCATCGTCATCCGCTTCGCGCTGTCGCGGCAGCGCGAATATCTCGCCGATGCCGGATCGGTGGAGCTGACGAAGAATCCCGACGCCATGATCTCGGCGCTGCGCAAGATCGAAGGCCGCGGCGAGCTTCCGCGCGCCAACTCCGCGGTGATGGAAATGTGCATCGACAATCCGCGCGAGGGCTTTGCCAATATTTTCGACACCCATCCTTCGGTGGAAAAGCGCGTCGCGGTTTTGGTGAAGCTCGCCGGCGGTCACGATCCAGGACCGTTGGCTTTGCCGCCGCCCGGCGAAACCGCCGCAGCGGACGATACCGAGCCGCCGCCGGCCGGACCTTGGGGTGGTGGCGAAGGTGAAGAGGGTCCGGGGCGTTTCCTTCCCGACCATCGCCGGTCGAGTTAGGAACGCCAAAGCGCCGCTGGGGCCCTTGGGGGCCGAGGCGGAATTAATTCGTCATTCCGGGGCGCCGCGAAGCGGCGAGCCCGGAATCCAGAGCCAAGCACGCGTAGGCATCTGGATTCCGGGCCCGGCCTTTGGCCGTCCCGGAATGACCGTATTCAATGCCCCTCAAACGAAATCAACGTCCGCACCGGCACGTCGAGCTTGCGGATTTTGTCGGCGCCGCCAAGTTCCGGCAGATCAATGACGAAACACGCCGCCAGCACGTTGGCGCCCATCTGCCGCAATAGCTTGATCGCGCCCTCCGCGGTGCCGCCGGTGGCGATCAGGTCGTCGACCAAAATGACCCGGTCGCCTTTGACCAACGCGTCCTCGTGCATCTCCATGTGATCGACGCCGTATTCCAGCGCATAGGCCACGCTAATGCATTTATGCGGCAGCTTGCCCTTCTTGCGGATGGGGATGAAACCCGCCGACACCTGGTGCGCCACCGCGCCGCCGAGAATAAAGCCGCGCGCTTCCATGCCCGCCACTTTGTCGATTTTCGAACCGGCCCAAGGCTGCACCAACTCATCGACGCAGCGGCGGAACGCCCGCGCATCGCCGAGCAAGGTGGTGATGTCGCGGAACATGATTCCCGGCTTCGGATAATCCGGGATGGTGCGGATCGAGGCTTTCAGATCGTTTTCAAGCGCGGCGGAGGTCATGGACGGGTCCCCGGATTGGCGGGTTGCGAGCCTGTCGGTTCTTTAACAGTGAAGATCGCCGCTGCCGCGACTACAAAGGGTCTCCACCGGTCAACCAGGACGTGGAGATTGGAAAGCAGTTTCTGTTTTTTCTCTTCCGGCATCTCGTTGGCCGGGCTAGCGGCGCGATCGAATTCGCGTTCAACTTTCGCCCAGAAATCTGCGCCGCCGCGAACCGCAGCGCGCTCCAAGTCCGCTTGCACGTGATAAATCGCTCCCTGGACGATGTCTTGCGTCTTGATCGCAAGATACGCCGTCGTCGCGATAAGCAGGCAGAATACGATTGCCGTCTTGACGGCGAATTGCCCGATATCGTCCCAACGGAAGGACCGCGACGCAGGCCGAAGACCCACACCGTCGGATTTGAGCTCATTGAAGGCTACGAAATCGGCCGCGAGGATTTTCTTCTTCGCGTCGAGGGCATCGAGGGCGGCTTGAACCGTATCGGCCTTGGCAAACAGCCCGTATTGCGGCATGGCGGCAACGACTGCGTTGTCCTTGCGGCGGACGACAATATCCGCCTGATCCAAGTCATTCGGCTCGTCTGGCATCGCAGCCTCCCCCTGTTGCTCCCACGGGCATGTTATCAGCGGTTACACATTGATTGCGTCAGATTTCGCGATTGGCCCCAGGCCTGTCCAGCTGCGGAAGCGCTGATCGACGTGGCAATGGTAAAGCTAGGCCGCAGGCCCCAGCACCCTGCCCGCCACCGCATCGAGCTTCGCCACGAGCGCCGGATCGCGCGCCTCGGGCGCGGTGATCAACGCGGTGTCGAGCGCGCGGTCGGAACCGATCGGGCAGGCCTCGTGCTCGCGCGGAAAATCGCGGGCGAGCCGCCCGACCAGGCGCTTGGCGATCTCCGCGTTGCCGGTCAGCACCTTGATCACGTCCTGCACAGTGACCGCGTCATGGTCGGGATGCCAGCAGTCGTAATCGGTCACCATGGCGACCGTCGCATAGCAAATCTCTGCCTCGCGGGCGAGCTTCGCCTCCGGCATGTTGGTCATGCCGATCACCGAATAACCGAGATGCTTGTAAGTGAGACTTTCGGCGAGCGTCGAGAATTGCGGCCCCTCCATGCAGACGTAAGTGCCGCCGCGCACCACAGCGATGCCTTCCGCCTCCGCCGCCGAGGCTAGCCGCAGGCGCAGCCGCGGCGACACCGGATGCGCCATCGATACATGGGCGACGAGACCCTTGCCGAAGAACGAGCTCTCGCGCTTATGCGTGCGATCGACAAATTGGTCGATCAGCACGAAAGTGCCGGGCGAGAGTTCCTCCTTGAAGGAGCCGCAGGCGGAGAGCGACACCAGATCGGTGACGCCCGCGCGTTTGAGCACGTCGATATTAGCGCGATAGTTGATGTCGGAGGGCGAGAGCCGGTGACCTTTGTCATGCCGCGACAGAAAAACCACCGGCAGGCCGGCGATCTCACCGATGCGCAGCGGCGCGGAAGGCTCGCCCCACGGACTCCAGATCCGCTCCTCGCGCACCTTCTCCAGCCCCGGCAGATCGTAAATGCCCGAGCCGCCGATGATGCCGAGGATAGATTTGGTCATGGTCTATCGCCCAAAATTGTCATCCCGGACGGCCCGCAGGGCCGATACGGGACCCATAATCCCTCTGCACCGGGGGTCCCGGCTCACGCGCTTCGCGCTTGGCCGGGATGACAAATAGCTTAGACCCGACCTGCCTTCACGTCCGCCCACACCTTTTTCTTGGTGAAATAGAGCAACCCGGCGAACACGAGGAGGAAAATCATCACCTGAAATCCGATGCGCTTGCGGTCTTCCAGATGCGGCTCCGCCGTCCACATCAGGAACGCTGAGATGTCGCGCGAATATTGATCGAGCGTCGCCGGCGAGCCGTCATCGGACGGCACCTGGCCGTCGGAGATCGGCGGCGGCATGCCGATGCCATGGCCGGGGAAATATTTATTGTACATCATGCCCGGCGCCATCTGCATGTCCGCGGGCTTCTGCTCGTAGCCCTTCAAGATCGCCGCGATGTAATCGACGCCCTGCTCCTGATATTGCGTGAACATGTCGACGACGAACCAGGGAAACCCGCGCTCATAAGTGCGCGCCTTGGCCAGCACCGACATGTCCGGCGGCAGCGAGCCGCCGTTGGAAGCGCGCGCCGCCTGCTCGTTGGGGAACGGTGGCGGGAAATAATCCGCCAAGCGTCCCGGACGGTCGAACATCTCGCCCTGATCGTTCGGGCCGTCCTTGATTTTATATTCGGCGGCGACGGTTTGCGCCTGCGCCGTGCTGAATTCAGGTCCGCCCGGATCGGCGAGGTTGCGGAATGCGATCATGCTCAGGCTGTGACAATTGGCGCAGACCTCGCGATAAATCTTGAAGCCGCGCTGCAACTGGGCGCGGTCGAATTTTCCAAACGGTCCGGCGAAAGACCACTGAAGCTTCGGCGGCAGCGGCGTATCGTGACCATCTTGAGCCACGGCTGCGCTCGTCAACACCGGCAGCGCGGCGGCCAAAACCAAGGCGAGAACGGATCGGGGAAATGTCATGACGCGCTCCCCGACCCGGACGGCGCGGGCGCGGGCGCGGGCGCGGGCGCGGGCGCGGAAGCGCCGATCGGCACGCCCTCTTGCAATACCGATTCGGAAATGGAATTCGGCAGTGGCTTCGTCGTCTCGAACAAGCCGAGCAGCGGCAGGATGATGAGGAAGTAGGCGAAATAATAGACCGTGAAGATGCGTGACGCGATGACGTAATAACCTTCCGCCGGCTTCGATCCGAGCCAACCGAGCCCGATGCAGACGATGACGAAGACCCAGAAGAACTGCCGGAACAGCGGCCGGTATCTGCCCGAACGCACCGGCGAGGTATCGAGCCACGGCAACAACGCCAGGATCAGGATCGAGCTCAGCAGCGCGATGACGCCGAATAGCTTGTTCGGGATGGCGCGCAGGATGGCGTAGAACGGCAGGTAATACCACTCCGGCACGATATGCGTCGGCGTCACCGCGGGATTGGCGGGAATGTAATTGTCCGCGTGCCCCATGTAGTTCGGCACGTAGAACACGAACCAGGCGAACACGATGCAGAAGCAAACCATCAGGAACGAGTCCTTGATGGTGGCGTAAGGCGTGAACGGCACCGTGTCCTTGTCCGTCTTCGGATCGATGCCGGCCGGGTTGTTCTGACCGACCACATGCAGCGCCCAGATATGCAGCACGACAACGCCCGCGATGACGAAGGGCAGCAGGTAATGCAGCGCGTAGAAACGATTGAGCGTCGGGTTGCCGACGGCGTATCCGCCCCACAGCCAGGTGACGATGGCCTCACCAACAATAGGTATGGCTGAAAACAGATTGGTGATGACGGTGGCTGCCCAGAAACTCATCTGCCCCCAAGGCAGCACGTAGCCCATGAAGCCCGCCGCGATCATCAACAGCAGCAGAATGACGCCTAGAATCCACAACACTTCGCGCGGCTCCTTGTAGGAGCCGTAATACATGCCGCGAAACATGTGGATGTAAGCGGCGAGGAAGAACATCGAGGCGCCATTGGCGTGCAGATAGCGCAGCAGCCAGCCGTAGTTCACGTCGCGCATGATGGATTCGACGGACTTGAACGCGAAGTCGACATGCGGCGTGTAATGCATCGCCAGCACGATGCCGGTGATGATCTGCACACCGAGCATGAAGGAAAGAATGCCGCCGAAGGTCCACCAGTAATTCAGGTTGCGCGGAGTCGGATAGGCGACGAAAGAGGAATGCACCAAGCCCGCGATCGGCAGCCGGCGCTCGAGCCATTGCATGAATGGGCTGCGCGGCTGGTAGGTCGAATATCCGCTCATGATCAACCTTCAAAAACCCGACGCGGATCAGCCGATCCGGATCTTGCTATCGGAGACGAATTCGTACGGCGGAATCGCGAGATTCAACGGCGCCGGACCCTGGCGAATACGTCCGGAGGAGTCATATTGCGAACCGTGACACGGGCAGAAGAAGCCGTCGTAATTACCCTGATGCGCGAGCGGAATGCAGCCGAGATGCGTGCAGATGCCGATCAGCACCAGCCACTGATCGTGGCCTTCCTTCACCCGCTTATCGTCGGCTTGCGGATCGGGCAGGCTGGCGACATCGACTTTGCGCGCCTCGTCGATCTCTTTCTTGGTGCGATGGCTCAGGAAGATCGGCTTGCCGCGCCAGAACACCTTGATCACCTGGCCTTCCCCGATGGGTGTAAGATCGACTTCGATCGGCGCGCCGGCGGCGATAGTCGAAGCATCCGGATTCATTTGCGCGACCAGCGGCAGCAGGCTGGCAGCGGCGCCGACGGCGCCGACGGTTGCGGTCGCGATATAGAGAAAGTCGCGGCGTGTCGGTTCCGCCGAAGACATTGTTGTCACGGTAGCCTTCTCCTCAACGTGGCGATGAGGCCGCCTGCGCTGGGGACCATCGAGGAAAGCCACGGGCAATCCCGGATGCGGCGGGCGGACCGGCCGCGGCCGGTCCTCAAACGATTAGGACGGCGCAATCCGGCGGGGTTCTATTGGCACCCTTGCCCGCACAGTGCAAGCCCGCACTGGCTATGATGTGCCAAGCTTGCATAAAGCCATTGTGTTGGACGCAACACACCTGCCGCCGGAGCAACGGCCCCAATGCGGATCGCGCTTTTCCAGCCCGATATTCCACAGAATACCGGAACCATTCTGCGGCTATGCGCATGTCTCGGCATCGAAGCGCATATCATCGAGCCCGCCGGCTTTCCGATCTCCGACCGCGCCTTCCGTCGCGCCGGAATGGACTATCTCGATCAGGTCGCGATCGTGCGCCATTCCGCGTGGCAAGCCTTCGACGGCTGGCGGCGGAAGCAAGAGCTGCGACTCGTGCTGTTCACCACTCGGGCGGCAACTTCCTATCTCGACCAGGCCTATGGTTCGCGGGACATCCTTTTATTCGGCCGGGAATCCGCTGGCGTGCCCGAAGAGGTACATCAGGCGGCGGACGCCCGGCTGACAATTCCACTGCAAACGGGCATGCGCTCGCTCAATGTGGCGATGGCCGTGGCCATGGCAGCAGGAGAGGCGATAAGGCAGAAGACAGCTCAACGTCCCATGCAGGATTAGTTGAAACTAGCTTGCGAAAAAGTGTATATTACTATAATATACAATGATGATTAATCTGAACCAGATCGCAGGTTTCGATTGGGATGACGGCAACGACCGCAAGAACGTTGAGAAGCATGCGGTTAATCAGATTGAGGCGGAGCAGGTCTTTCTTGATCCACGCTTGCTCGTGCTTGTCGACGAGAAACACAGCGGCGCCGAAAAACGCTTTCAAGCCTATGGCGAAGTGGCAAATGGACGTCGGCTGCAAGTGAGTTTTACGCTGCGCCAGAATGAAACGATGATCCGGGTGATTTCTGCCCGCGACATGAGCCGAAGGGAGAGAGCACGCTATGAACAAGAAGCTTAGACCTATCCCCCGTTTCAAAACTGAAGCCGAGGAACGCGCATTTTGGGAAAGCCATGATACCGCCGACTACTTCGACTTGAGCAAGGCTCAGCGCGTTCGCTTGCCCAATCTCAAGCTATCAACGACTGCAATCTCTCTGCGCCTGCCGCAGGATTTACTCGAGCGCATCAAGGTTGCGGCTAATAAGCGTGACGTGCCTTATCAGTCGCTGATCAAGGTATGGCTCTCAGAGAAAGTGGATGCAGGTTGATATCGCATTAATGTCTGACGCTTCGAGGCTCGAACAGCGCCGATCCCGCGCGCGCGCCTGGTTCGAAGCATTGCGCGATGACATCTGCGCGGCGCTGGAAATACTGGAGCGAGAGCTTCCCGCGGACGCGCCATTCGCCGATCAGCCGCCGGGCCGCTTTGTGCGCACGCCTTGGAGTCGCGCCGATCACAGCGGCCAAGCTGATGGCGGCGGCGGCGTGATGGCGCTGTTGCATGGCCGCGTCTTCGAGAAAGCCGGCGTGCATGTCTCAACCGTGCATGGCGAATTCGCACCGGAATTCCGCAAGGACATTCCGGGCGCGGATAGTGACCCTCGATTCTGGGCATCGGGCATTTCGCTGATCGCGCATCCGTGGAATCCGCATGTGCCAGCGGTGCATATGAATACCCGCTTCATCGTCACCACCAAGTCGTGGTTCGGAGGCGGCTCCGATCTCACGCCTGTACTCGACCGCCGTCGCACGCAGGACGATCCTGACACGCTTGAGTTTCACGCCGCGATGAAAGCAGCTTGCGATGCGCATGCCGGCGTCGCCGCTTATGACAAATACAAATCGTGGTGCGACGAATACTTTTATCTGAAGCACCGCAAGGAGCCGCGCGGCATCGGCGGGATTTTTTATGACTATCTCGACAGCGGCGATTGGGAAGCAGATTTCGCCTTCACCCAAGACGTGGGACGCGGGTTGTTGAAGGTTTATCCGCAGCTCGTGCGCAGAAACTTCGGGAATATTTGGACCGACGCTGACCGCGACGAGCAGCTGATCCGCCGTGGGCGTTATGTAGAGTTTAATCTGCTCTACGACCGCGGCACCATTTTCGGTCTGCGCACCGGCGGCAATACCGATTCGATACTGTCGTCACTCCCCCCCGTTGTGAGGTGGTCCTAAGTCGAGGGGAAAACTAACGCTTAATTAACTACCATATTTAGCGAAATGATACGTCCGCATCCACATATAGAAACAGCTGTTGCTTCCAAACCACAGTTATTAACATTCACGCTGGTCTCGGCAATTGTCTATCGACTCAACGGCTTGGATGAATTCTATCCTCTTTTCCAGCGCCACTTACTGGCAATTACCAAGGGGGACCCTCATGCGTCATTTAACGCTCGCAACACTGGCCATCGCCGGATTCAGTCAGGCCGCTTTCGCTGCCGACCTGCCAGTCAAGGCGGCATCGCCGATGACGGCAATGGTAGCCGCCTATAATTGGACCGGCCTCTACATCGGCGGCAACGTCGGTTACGGCTGGGGCCGCAACGAGAATGTTGTGGTCAATGAGACGTTGGCCGGCGCACCCTTTGTGAGCGGCACCTGGCCGGGCGTCGGTACTTTCGGCGCGCGCGATATGACAGGCGGCTTCGGCGGCCTGCAGATCGGCTACAATCTGCAAGCGGGAAACATTGTTTACGGCGTCGAGGCCGACGCTCAGTGGGCCGGAATCAAGGGTAACTCGGGTGCCACCCTCCCTTACATCGTCGTCCCGAATACCATCAGCGTCACGACCAACGGAAATCTCGATTGGTTCGGCACCGTTCGCGGTCGCCTCGGCGTCGCCTTCGACCGCTCGCTGCTCTACGTCACAGGCGGCGTCGCCTTCGGAAGAGCCAAGTACAGCCTGGCGATGACCGACACCTTGGGTTTTGTTGCCGCGGGCAATGCAAGCAGCAAGTCCACCGGCTGGGTTCTCGGTGCTGGCTGGGAATTCGGACTGGCGCCGCAATGGACGTTGAAAGCCGAATACCAGTACCTCGACTTCGGCTCGACGACGCTCGGCGCTGGGGAAACCCTTGGCGGTCTGCCGACCGCGTTCGCGGTTGCGAGCAATGC
>JAXDOR010000125.1:0-8697 GCA_034668825.1 Alphaproteobacteria bacterium
CACCCCGAAGTGGTGCATACGCCCGATGGCGCAAAGCTTTACGCCAACTTCGTCCACAACATCTGCGGCCTCAAGGCCAACTGGACCATGTCGGCCTATCGCCAGCATGCGATCGACAAGATCCGTGCCCAGGTGGGCAAGGGCAGGGTGATCTGCGGCCTTTCCGGCGGCGTCGATTCCGCCGTGGCGGCGGTGCTGCTTCACGAAGCCATCGGCGACCAGCTCACCTGCGTTTTCGTCGATCACGGCCTGCTGCGGCTCGGCGAAGGCGAAAAGGTGATCGCGCTGTTCCGCGAGCATTACAACATTCCGCTGGTGCATGTGCAGGCGGAAAAACTTTTCCTCGATGCGCTCGAAGGCGTCGACGATCCCGAGGTCAAGCGCAAGACCATCGGCAAATTGTTCATCGACGTGTTCGAGCAGGAAGCGAAGAAAATCGGCGGCGCCGAATTCCTCGCCCAAGGCACGCTTTATCCCGACGTGATCGAGAGCGTGTCCTTCACCGGCGGGCCGTCGGTGACCATCAAGTCGCATCACAATGTCGGCGGCTTGCCCGCGCGCATGAACATGAAGCTGGTCGAGCCGCTGCGCGAATTGTTCAAGGACGAGGTGCGTGCGCTCGGCCGCGAACTCGGCCTGCCCGATGCTTTCGTCGGCCGGCATCCGTTCCCCGGTCCCGGCCTCGCCATCCGCTGCCCCGGCGAGATCACGCGCGAGAAGCTCGACATCCTGCGTTATGCCGACGAAATTTATATCGAGGAAATCCGCCGCGCCGGACTCTACGACACCATCTGGCAGGCCTTTGCCGTGATCCTGCCGGTGAAGACCGTCGGCGTCATGGGCGACCAGCGCACCTATGAGTTTGTTGTCGGCCTGCGCGCGGTCACCTCCACCGACGGCATGACGGCGGACTTCTATCCCTTCGACATGGCCTTTCTCGGCCGCGTGGCCACGCGCATCATCAACGAGGTCAAGGGCGTCAACCGCGTGGTCTATGACGTGACCTCAAAGCCGCCGGGGACGATTGAGTGGGAGTAGGGTCCTTCAAGCCGATGCGAATCCTTATTGCAATAAGAGGTCTTTACCTTTTTCTACAGACATCAGTAATGCCGACCAAAGGACAACGCGAAATATTGTAAATCCAATCATGAGGCCCCTGGAGCGCAACGAAGCTGCTGCCGTGGTTTCGTTAGCTTGCCGCAGTGACGATAACTCCACCACACCTAAATATAGCTGGTAGATGGCAAGATAAATGACGATGACGGCTAAACAAGCAAGTCCCGGAGAGGCGATCTGCCCGGCAAATAAAAATAAAAGGCCAAAGATAACGACAAGGCCAATCAACATGCGAATACCGATACCGCGAGCGGCTGGCCTAACGTATTCCCACCATGTTTGAGCAGAGCTGCCAACTCGTTGCGTTTCGTACTGCCGCGCAAAAAGTCCACGCCAGGCCCGAAGGAGAAAATCATTCACGCTGACCAAGAAAAGTGGAATTGCTGCAGCTAAGAAATTGGTTGGATGGCCGGTCCGGGTCAAAGGGATAGCACCAACTGTAACGCTCGTAATTGATGTGATACTCAAACCCAATAACAAGCGAAAAATCGGACTGCTAGTGCGACCGGCTCGATATTCAGCTAGTTCTACCTTAAAACCGCTAAGAAAATAGAGGGCAAGCAGCACGAAGATATGCTTCCAGTGTGGATGGAGGGTTATTGGCCAACCCAGAGAGCGAAGCGCAATTTCGATGTATGGCTTTAGTGATCCGAGAAAGAAACTAACTATCTGATCATAGTAGCCAATCAAAATCGAAAGAGTTGGACCGATGCCAATATTGAAGCCATTATGGACGAAGTAAATAAACGACAGCACACTTACGGCGGTACCGACTGTTGCCCAGCCATCTGGTGGCAAGGCCGCTTTCTTAGCTAGAGTGCGAAGAGCTGGGTCCAAATACATTTGTTTTCGAGAAATCTAGGTAGTCCGATGAAGTACGATGTTGTCTAAAATGCCATCCTTAACCGGCCGATTGCGTAAGCGTAACAATCTGACCAATCAGTAAATTCGGATTCGAGCTATCGGTAGATATAGCACATGTCTTAGCAAAATGAGGCATGGCGTGCCCCTCACCCTCTACGGCATCAAGAATTGCGACACCATGAAAAAGGCGCGCGCCTTTCTCGACAAGAAGGGCATTGCCTACGATTTCCACGACTACAAAACCCAGGGCATCGAGCGCGCAAAGCTCGAAGGCTGGGCGAAGAAAGTGGGCTGGGAAACGTTGCTCAACCGCGCCGGCACGACCTTCAGGAAATTGCCCGACAACGACAAGGTTGATCTCACCGAAAAGAAGGCCATCGCGCGCATGCTGGCGCAGCCGTCGATGATCAAGCGCCCGGTGCTGGAGCTAGGCGGCGGCAAGATCATGGTCGGCTTCAAGCCGGACGCGTATGCCGGCTTGACAGCTTTATCTAGCCGATAGGGCTTCTGGCATCTGCGCGCTGGCCACCTTATCTATTCCCTGCCGGGACCGCCGAGGCATGCGCAAGCCTGCCTGATTGAGAGATACGTGAGATGCATGCCCCTCAGCCGATGACCGTTGAACGCTACAGCACGCCGGCGCAGCTTTTTCACTGGCTCACGGCGCTGCTGGTGATTGCTGCCTACATCGTCAGCCCGGGCGGCAGCGAGGCGCGCATCTATGCGCCGGCGAATGATTTTAACCGCTCGCTGCACGAACTCCTCGGCATCAGCGTGTTTACGCTGACGCTCCTGCGCGTCTGCTGGCGCGCGATGTATCCGCCGCCCCTGAGCCCGGAAATGCCGGCTTGGATGGAGCTTGGCGGCAGGCTCGGGCATTGGGCGATCTATGCGCTGCTGGTGCTGGTGCCGATCACGGCCATTCTCGGCGCCTGGCTCGCCGGCCATCCCCTGACGCTGCTTGGCTTGGGAAACATTCAGCCCTGGCTTTCGCCGTCGCGACCGTTCGGTCTTTGGCTCGCTAATCTTCATGGCTGGCTCGGCAACGTGCTTATTTGGGTGGCGGGTTTCCACGCCGCCGCCGCGCTTTTTCACCACTTCTGGCGACGCGACACGGTTCTCCTGTCGATGTTGCCGGGGCGGCGAACGCCCGCGACCTTTAAAGCCAACAATATGGGCGGCACACGAAATAATTCTTGACAATATTCCTATAGGCATATAATCCTCCACGTGCCTGGTTCGTCGAGGGGCGCCTTCTAGGGGCGCTAGTTGGCGGAGCCGGGCGCGGCGCCTGCGGGCGTGGGTTTAACGCAAACCCATGCACTCGGGCGGCGCCGGAATCCGACCCTCGGGCACTAGGACCCGAGCGCGGGAGCACGCAGCTGGCAGGCTTAAGGAAGCCGTACCCCAGTGAGCGCGGACCGGCGCAGTAAGGAAGACGCCGCAGTGGAGCGCCGAGAGGCGGGCGCCCTTTCGCAAAAGGGCGCGCTGTGTCCGTAAGGACGCAGCTCACACGACTGAAGCGCCTTCTCGGCGCTCCGCTCCCCCTCGTTTGGAGGGAGTAAAAGAGGAGACCGGCGTGCCCGCGCCGCCAACAACAGGGCCGGCGGAGCTATGCTTTTATCCCTCCTCACCGGGGGAGATAAGAAGTCCGTTCGAAATCCAATCCGGAATCCGCACAGCCGTCGCCGGAACCATATTTCTATGACAGAATTTCTCCTCAGCGGCGCGCGATTGTAACCGCTCTGTCCTTGGTGCTTTTATGCCGACCAAATCCTCTCCGCGCGCGCATCGGCCCTGGTACACGATCCTCTACATTCAAGTTTTGATCGCCATAGCGGTCGGAGTCTTCGTCGGCCATTTCTTTCCCGACCTCGGTAAGGCGCTCAAGCCGCTGGGCGACGGCTTCATCGCCCTGATCAAGATGATGATAGCGCCCATCATTTTCTGCACCGTCGTGCACGGCATTTCCTCCATGGGCGATCTGACCAAGGTCGGGCGTGTCGGCGTCAAAACGCTGTTCTATTTTGAATGCGTGTCCACTTTGGCGCTGGCGATCGGCCTGATCGTCGGCGAACTTATTCAGCCCGGCCGCGGCTTCAACATCGATCCGGCGAGCATCGATCCGAACGCGGTGGCGACTTATGTCAAGCAGGCCAAGGAGCAGGGCATCGTCAGTCATCTGCTGGCGATCATTCCAGATTCTTTCTTCGGCGCGCTGGCGCGCGGCGATCTGCTGCAGGTGCTGCTGGTCTCGATCTTAACCGGCTTTGCCGTTGCGCTGATGGGCGAGGCCGGCGAACGCGTGTCGCATGCCATCGATCTCGCGGCCAAGGTCTTCTTCCGCGTCATTGCCATCATCGTGCGGGTGGCGCCGGTCGGCGCTTTCGGAGCCATGGCGTTCACCATCGGCGCCTATGGTCTCGGCTCGCTGGTGAACCTCTTGGCCTTGATCGCAACTTTCTATCTGACCAGCTTGATCTTCGTTGTTCTCGTGCTCGGCGCCATCGCGCGGCTCGCCGGTTTCTCCATCCTGCGCTTTATCGCCTATATCAAAGACGAGCTTCTGATCGTCCTCGGCACCAGTTCTTCGGAAACGGTGCTGCCGCAGATGATGTTGAAGATGGAGCGGCTCGGCGCGTCGCGGCCGGTGGTCGGCCTCGTGGTCCCGACCGGCTACAGCTTCAATCTCGACGGCACCAACATCTACATGACGCTGGCGACTTTGTTTCTGGCGCAGGCTACCAACACGCCGCTTAGCTTCGGCCAGGAAATGGGAATTCTCTTCGTTGCCATGATCACCTCCAAGGGCGCCTCGGGCGTTACCGGCGCCGGCTTCGTCACCCTCGCCGCCACATTGGCTATCGTTCCCGATATTCCGGTTCAGTCGCTGGCCATCCTGCTCGGCATCGATAAGTTCATGAGCGAATGCCGCGCCTTGACCAATCTCATCGGCAATGGCGTCGCCACCGTGGTCATCAGCCGCTGGGAAGGCGAGTTGGACAGCGCCAAGTTGCACGAGGCCATGGCGCATCCGGTGCTGCTGGGTGAGGAAATGGAGCTGAAGCAGGCGTAGTCCGGAAGTTGGCGAATCGGGACCGCTCTTGATCCCGCCGCCTTTCCCTGCCACATGCGCGCCATGAACAAGCAACTCAGCGCCGAGGAGGCCGGCAAGAACTCGCCGCTTGCCGCCGAAGTGGAGCGCCGGCGCACCTTCGCCATCATCTCGCATCCGGACGCGGGCAAGACCACGCTTACGGAAAAGCTCTTGCTGTTCGGCGGCGCCATCAATCTCGCCGGCCAGGTGAAGGCCAAGCGCGACCGCCGCTCCACCCGCTCGGATTGGATGTCGATCGAGCGCGAGCGCGGCATTTCCGTCGTCACCTCGGTGATGACCTTCGAATACGAGGGCCGCGTCTTCAACCTGCTCGACACGCCGGGCCACGAGGATTTTTCCGAGGACACTTACCGCACGCTTACCGCGGTGGATTCCGCGGTCATGGTGATCGATGCGGCGAAAGGCATCGAGGCGCGCACGCGCAAGCTATTCGAAGTCTGCCGGCTGCGCGACATCCCCAACATCACTTTCGTCAACAAGATGGACCGCGAGAGCCGCGATCCGTTCGATCTGCTCGACGAGATCGAGAAGACGCTGGCGCTCGATACCGCGCCGATGACCTGGCCGATCGGGCGCGGGCGCGATTTCGCCGGTACCTTCGACATCGCCAGCGGCGCCATGCGTCTGATGGACGAGGGTGGCAAGACCCACGACCAGCAGGCGCTCGATCTCGCCACGCTGGCCGCGAAAAATACCATGCTCGACGCCAAAGCCATCGGCGACGAACTAGCTTTGGTAAAGGACGCCTGCCGGCCTTTTGACTTTGCCTCGTTCCGCGAAGGCCACCTGACACCGGTCTATTTCGGCTCGGCGCTGAGGAATTTCGGCGTCAAGGATTTGCTCGACGCGCTCGCGAGTTTCGCGCCGCCGCCGCGCGCGCAGCAGAGCGACACCCGCAAGGTCGACGCGCACGATCCGGGCATGAGCGCTTTCGTGTTCAAGATCCAAGCCAACATGGACCCGAACCATCGCGACCGCATCGCCTTCGCGCGCTTGTGCTCGGGCAAGCTCACGCGCGGCATGAAGGCGAAGCTGGTGCGCACCGGCAAGCCCATGAGCCTGACCACGCCGCATTTCTTCTTCGCGCAGGATCGCGCGCTGGCCGACGAAGCTTATGCCGGCGATGTGGTCGGCATTCCCAACCACGGCACGCTGCGAATCGGCGACACGCTGACCGAAGGCGAGGACCTGAATTTTGTCGGCGTGCCGAGCTTCGCGCCGGAAATCCTGCGTCGCGTCCGCCTTACCGATCCGATGAAGGCGAAGAAACTCAAGCAGGCGCTGCAGCAGATGGCGGAGGAGGGCGTCGTCCAGGTTTTCCGCCCGCAGGATGGCGCGCCCGCCATGGTCGGCGTCGTCGGCCCGCTGCAGCTCGACGTGCTCCAGGCGCGCCTCGCCGCCGAATACGGGCTGGAGATTGGATTCGAGGTGAGCGAATTCCAGTTGGCGCGATGGATCGCTTGCCCCGACCGCAAGAAACTCGACGATTTTGTTAAGGCGAATTATTCCGGCATCGCCGAGGACCTGGACGGCGATCCGGTGTTCATGGCGCGCAATCAATTCTATCTCGATTATACCCGCGAACGTGCGCCGGGCATCGACTTCACCGACATCAAGGACATCCGGGAGAAGAGGGCGGTCGCCGCGGTGGCCTAGCGGTAGTTCCGCGGCAGGCTGGTGTGGATCGCGGTGGCGGCAATAGCGGCGTGACCGGTGGCGACGCTGATCTGGTGCAGATCGGTGACCACGTCGCCCGCGGCGTAAAGGCCCTCAATCGAGGTCCGTTGCTTATCGTCGACAAAAACGTTCCCGGTTTCGTTTTGGCGGGCGCCGAGCGCGCTGGCGAGCTGCGAACGCGCCTCGCAGCCGAGCGCGGGATAAAGCACGTCCACTTCGATGCGGTCGCCATTTTGCAGAATGGCGGTGATGGTGCTTTCCGTTCTTTCCACATCAGTGACCAGCGCGGGCGCCACTTTGACCTTCGCCGCTTTGAGCATGTCTGCATCCTCGGGAGCGATGCTTTCGGCCTTCTCGGTCGGCAGCAGCACTACGTCGCGGCTATAGGTGCGCATGAACAGGGATTTCTTCGCCGCTCCCTGCAAGCGTCCAAGCACGCCGATGCGCTTGTCGATGGCTTCGTAGCCGTCGCAGATCGGGCAAAAGCGTAGCGCGCCGCGATAGATAGCGTCCTTCATGCCGGGAATGTCTGGACTCTCGTCAACAATACCGGTCGCTAGGAGCACGCGCTGCGCACGCATGGAGCCGCCGTTCACCATTGCCTCGAACTGTCCATCGCTCTTGCGCAATTCCTCTACCTTACCGCTCTCCAATCGGGCGCCATAGCGGCTCGCCTGTTCGTGCAACGACGCCAACAGGTCCGGCCCGGAAATGCCTTCGGCGAATCCCGGATAATTGTGGCTTTCCGGGATCAAGGCGGCGCGGCTTTGGCCGCTATCCACAACCGTCACATTGCGCCGAAAGCGGGCGAGATAAATCGCGGCGGTCAATCCCGCAGGCCCGCCGCCGACAATCAGGCAATCGATTTCGGAATTGTCCGCCATACGAGCATCAACGAATGACGGATCGTTAGGTTGCCTAGGCGGGCGACTGAAACGACAGCAGTTTCCCCGCGCGGTAGTCGTAAAGCTTCCCCGTCTCGGTGAAGCTCGGCAGGCAAAGATCGAGGATTTTCTCCGCCACTTGAGCCGGCTTGGGCAGCGTCGCGGGGTCCTCGCCGGGCATTACGGTGGCGCGCATGCGCGTACGGGTGGGGCCGGGATTGAACAGGTTCACGCGCACGGGCGTGGAGGCGGTTTCCGCGGCATAGGTGCGCGCCAGCACATCAAGCGCCGCTTTCGAAACCGAGTAGGGGCCGCGATAAGCCTTGGCGCTGCTCGCCGCGCCCGATGTCAAGAATACGGCGCGGCCGGCGTCGGACTTCTGCAGCAAGGGATCGAGATAGCGGATGAGGTGCCAGTTGGCGGTGACGTTGATGGCCACCACGCTGTCCCAGATTTTCGGTTCCACATGGCCGAGCGGTGACGAACTGCCGACAATGGCGGCGTTGCCGACGAGGATGTCCAGGCGGCCATAGCGCTTGCCGAGCGCGTCCGCGAGACGGGCGATGGCCGGCGTGTCGGTGATATCCAGCGGCACGAGCGTGGCGCTGCCGCCGGCCGCGCGAATTTGATCGTCGAGTTCCTCCAACCCGCCGACGGTGCGTGCGATGGCGACCACATGCGCACCGGCCTTCGCCAGCACCAGCGCAGTCGCGGCGCCGATCCCGCGCGACGCGCCGGTGACCAGCGCGATGCGGTTGGAGAGAGGTTTTGATGTTTCAACCATCGTCAGTCCGATAACATTTCTTGTTGTCATCCCGGACAACCCAAAGGGTTGATCCGGGATCCACGAAGTCTATCAAGTTAGGGATACATGGGTCCCGGCTCTCGCGCTATGCGCTCGGCCGGGATGACAATCAGCGCGTCAACTCGCTTCCGCCAACAGTGAAAGCTGGCGCGGCGGGGATTCCTGTGCGGTGCGGTCGGTCAGCGGCGTCGGATAGTCGCCGGTGAAGCAGTGGTCGGTGAATTGCGGCTTGA
>JAXDOR010000126.1:0-7589 GCA_034668825.1 Alphaproteobacteria bacterium
CTATGTCACCTGCGACGTCTGCAAGGGCAAGCGCTACAACCGCGAGACCCTGGAAGTCACCTTCAAGGGCAAGTCGATCGCCGACGTCCTCGACATGACGGTGGAGGAAGCGCTGAATTTCTTCCGCGCGGTGCCGCGCATCCGCAATGTGCTGGAGACGCTGCACCGCGTCGGGCTGGATTACATCCATGTCGGCCAGCAGGCCACGACGCTGTCCGGCGGCGAGGCGCAGCGCGTGAAGCTTGCCAAGGAATTATGCAAGCGCGCCACCGGCCGCACGCTCTATATCTTGGACGAGCCGACCACCGGGCTGCATTTCCATGACGTGGCGAAATTGCTCGAGGTGCTGCACGAGCTGGTCGCCGGCGGCAATTCCGTCGTCGTCATCGAGCATAATCTGGAAGTGATCAAGACTGCCGACTGGATCATCGACCTCGGCCCCGAGGGGGGCGACGGCGGCGGCGAGATCGTGGCCGCCGGCCCGCCGGAGGAGATCGTCAAGCAGAAGCGCAGCTATACGGGGGCGTTCTTGAAACCGGTGTTGGGAAGGCGCGCGCAGGAGAAGCGGAAGAAGGGCATACAGGCGGCGGAGTAATCCTCGCACCTGCACACCACGCATTCGACAACGTTCACCGCACGCCGGTGCCGCCGCAGCGCTGACATCGCACCACCTTGTCTCCCTTCTTCAGCAAACCTTTGCCCTCGCAATTCTTGCACTTTTGCTTCTTCTTCTTGGTCAGGCCTTTTTCGGTAGCCATGAATTTCTCCAAACGATGATGTGGCGGCGGAGTTAGTCAGCGTAGTTCGAATGCGCCGAAGAAAAAAGCCCGACATCGGCGTGCAGGCGGCGGGGTAAATTTGCGGACGCCAACTGACGCAAAAGCGTCACGCAAACGTCACGCCCTGAAGTTTTATTTTATCCCGGTGCTATCTTGTGGTGCGCAGACGCCGCCGCTAAGCTGATTCCCACAACGACAAGCTGCGGCACATCGTGAACCGCGTGCGCATTCAGCTTTGGGGGATTCACTTATGCCGCAACACTTTCGCTTCGTCGCGCTCGCCGTCGCCGCGCTTGGTCTCCACACCGCGACCGCCTTGGCGCAGGAGCCGGCGCGCGGCTGTCCGCGCTTCGGCTGGCAGGAAGGCCTCGGTCAATTCCAGAAGCCCGACGCGCCCTTCCCGACCCAGGATACGCCGCTCAACGCGACGGATTGCGATTTCCATCAATGGTCCTTCGAAGCCTTCATCTGGGCGACCACGCTCGACGCCAATGGCGTGCCGCGCTTTATGACGCTGCCGACGGCGGACGATCTGCTCAACACGAATGCGAATGCCGGCGCGCTGCGTCCGCGTCCGTTGACGCTCGGCGCGCGCTCGGCGATGGCCCACGGCACGCCGGGCTATACCGAAGGCACCGGCGCCATCGTCGAGGCCGACGGCAATGTGCTGATCGCGCCCAACGGCTATCCGGTTTACGGCTCCGTGCACATGGAGCAGAGTTATTTCAACACCGCGAAGCAAAATCTGATCGTCAACAACGGCTATCAGACGCAGCCGCAGACTTCGACCTTCCCGGTCGGCGCCGCGGTGTTCAAGGCGACCTGGCTGCGGCTCGATGCCGGCCAGCAAGCCCCGTCGGGCGCTTACACCACGCAGGCGCAAGTGCCGGTGCTCACCGTGCTGCGCACCAAGACCACCATCGCCACCGTCCCGGTGCCCGGACAGTTCAACACCGTGACCGTCGCGCTGGTCGGCCTGCATGTCGTCGGCCAGACCATCAACCACCCGGAATTCCTCTGGGGCACCTTCGAGCACAAGCTCAACAGCCCCATGGTGGCCGACAACACCTTCACCACCAGCGGCAGCGATCCGAACAGCTACACCTTCTACAAGGCCAATACGCCGTTCACGTCCGTCAACCTGGCGAATGTGCCGCCGGCGCTGACCTTCAATCCGGCGACGCAGCGCTTCTCGCCGCCCAACAACGCCGTGCTACAAAATCGCACCGGCGGCGAAAATCTGCAGAATGGTCCGGGCAACGTGCTGGTGGTGAACTCGTCCGGGCAAAAGTTCCTGGCCGGCGAGCAAGCTCCGCAATCGCTGTTCGCCAATTACAATCTCATCGGCACGGTCTGGATGCTGCCCAATACCTACAATCTCGGCAGCAACCAGACCGACGCGGTCGGCTCGGTCAGTCTCGCCAACATCACGGCGGAAACCTTCGTCCAGGGAACGCAGAACAGCCCGATCGGCAACGTGCAGAATTGCTTCATGTGCCACAACCCGACGTCCTATTCGTTCCAGTCGGACCCGCCGCCGCTGCGCAACCGCCTGATCGCGCTCAGCCATGTGTTGGGCATCGGCACGCCTTACGCCGTGCAGAACCTGATCACCGGCAGCGTGAAAATGCCGTTCAGGTAGGCGGGCGCGCGGCCGTCGCGCTACGGCAAGCTGCGCAAGGAGCCGCACCGCGCCGGGCTCCAGCCATCGAGGCCGCAGCCATGCTGCTGGCGAAGCTGGAGGGCAACCCGAAGATTGACGCCGCGCGCAACACCATTATCGCCAGGATGTTGGAGCGGTACAGGGCGGTCGTGGGTGGGGGGAGTAAGAGGGTAACGGGGTTACAAAGGTCCGACTATTTTTTCAGATTGATCGTAACGCTGTGAACGAAATCAGATCGATTGGGCGAAAATGTTTTAATTATTATCATCTCGGTCCCTTCAGTTTTGACCCTAAACGGCACGCCTATTTCACCGCCGGTATTGAATTTGAACTTTAGCAGCCGATTGGAGGTCGTCGTTTTAAAATTGCCGACATTCGAGGGCAGCGGTTCTGATGCAATCGCTTTTCCGACTTCAAATGAACTGTAAATTCCACCCGTAGGTCTTCCGTGCCAAAACATGTTTTCAATACGAATTTTGTCGTCGCCAGGAAGATCGACTGTCATCTTTTCATGGATCGATATGAATTCGTCTATCGAAATGTTTTTTAGCGGCTGATTATCAATTACTGAAAGAGAATTTACGGTACCATCTTCCATTTTTCGGAGCCAGCCAGAATTTCGATCAAGCGAGAGTCTGTCGCCCTGTTGCTCTTTCTGAAATCGTGTTACTTGCACAAAAACAAAGGTTTCAGTTTCGGAACTACTATGAGGATCGATCGCATTGCTAATCGTAAAATATAGAACCGGCCGGCGTGCAACATCCACATCTGCACACTTGTTGAGAATCCAAATCGATGAGCTGTCCGGACCACTAGGCAGCCAAGCGATCTGGCCGCCATATTCCTTTTTAGTTATGAAAAGCGCCGGCGAATTCAGCCCAGAATTTTCGCAGCCCTGAGACGATCCCAGCGTCGACCAGAAGATGCTGACAAAGATGAGTGTACCGGTTACGGTGCGCCGGCGGATTAGCATTTACGGAGTTTCCGGTTTTTTTAAAACCATTGGCACCAACAGAATGACCCAGATAACGAGAAAACCCTTGATGAAAATCGGATCGAGAATGAACTGAGCGAGTCGGTTTCCGGCAAAGTGCGCATCTTTCAGAGAATTAATGCGCATCACGTCGATATTCGCAGCCCACACCACATACGAAAAGGTCAGAAATGCAACTTGATCCCTTTGTTTGATATGCAATACCCGTACGTACAAGATTGGCGATAAGACTAAGATCACAATGGCGAAAAATAGCAAAAATCCATCATTTACGGTGGTTTCCGGAGAAATTAGCGTTCGAATAGCTAAATATGCGGCAGTGGTTTCGGCAGGAAGAAGCTTATAGAGTTTATCTAGATACTCATCCCCCGACTTGATTTCGCGATCCATTCTGTACTCCTGATTCTCTAAATTCTTAGGTAGCGACGAAATCGAGACTAGCTTGCGGGCAACTGTCCGCCGCGCTTCAATTGCACAGCTTTGACAATTTGATCGTCATGTAATGGCGATGGGGCGCCAATCTCATGGCCGAACATTGCGCGTGCCAGTAGCAGAACCTGATCGTCGTCGGCCAAGTCAGTAACCGAATCTCGATCGAGCTTATTACCCGATGACTGTCGCCAGCCGTTAACGTAAGCCGTCACGGCCGGGTCGGTCTCGCTCGTAACCCCGGCGTATCGCATAGCAAGTTGTATCAGCTTGAAGGTGCCGGCTTCACCGTATCCGTAACGATCGGTGAGGAGATTGTACCAGGCAGCAGTACCGTGTTCGGGGGTGACGTAGATGGACGTTACATTGCCGACATGATCGGGCGCGGTCACACCGACAAAACCTGGAAAGTTTTGTTGCCAGTTCGAGATATTAAGCGCGCCAGGGTTGTTGGTTCGAATAGAACGCTTCACACTCATATCATTGGGGTCGCTCGAGAAAAAGCCATTAGCGACCAAGCTTCGGTAATGCGGGCCTAAAGCCCCCAAATTCTGTTGGAGTCCCACCAGCCATCCAAAGCGAGTATTCGAATTGTTGTTAAAAACGGTCAGCGGCGTGATCTGGATGGCATTGCCGAATTGCGTGTCGTTACCCTTCGAGCAATGAACCACTTGGTTCGAATCGACCAAAATTCCGATATGCCCTTCATGACCGTTGGCGTCTGGATAAACGACGACTGCTCCGGCCCTCTTGTTGGTTTCCTCAAAAATGCCAGTCGACATCCCGACGTCGGTCCAGACCGCCGTCGTTTCGATCCAGCCCCCGTTGAAATGGACATAAAATAGATCGTTCGTCTGGCGGCTCATGCCGAGACACCACGCAACGAAGCCAGAACAATCGCACTCCCCGTCACTCGCGGGAGTCGGAGAACCTGGATTCATGCCGCCTTTACCTAGCTTATATCGGACGCCTTGCGCGACGGCCGCGTTGGCCCTCGCCAGAACTGCATTGACTTGCATGCTCCCCCCATACTCGCCTCCCTAGCTCACCGCGATTTTACAATCGTCGCGTGTGGCTGGCAATGGAGACGCCTCACGGAAGAGCCCATTACCCCCAGATAACATTCCCGAAGTGGGGACCGGGCATGCATAAAATTTGTCGTTATTAATTGCACGTTCTCGCTTGACTCTATTGAGCATTATAACCTTGACAAAGCTCCCCCAATATATAGAAGGCAGCGCGCACCCCTACGGGGGCGCTGGCGCGCCCGAGATCGAAGCTACGACCGAGATGGTCGACGCTGGCGTTGAGCAGTTCTTGCGGGATTACCCCGAGACCGGGACCGGCGATGAATTGGACCGCCGTATGGTCCGCCGCATTTTTGAGGCGATGACGGCTGCCTCACTCGTCTCCACGAAGATCAGCGCGGTCTATTAGGCGGTTTAGGGTCTTTGAGTGTGAAATGACCGCATTGACGTGATTTTGCACATCAGGGGCCTTCACCTCTTTTCGTCTGCCCTTACCATCAGGACGACGAAAGTCGAAGATCACGCTCTCGTCGGGCTTGGTTTCATTGAAACACCAAACGCCGTGTATCCAGTCATTTCGAGTGCTGGATAAATCGCTGATCGAGTCGACCTCCTTTGCAATGGCCGTTTTGTCGAATTTACCGGGCTTCCACTCCAAAATTAACGCCTGAATGAATTTTCTCCGCGCTTCAAATGTAGGGATGCGGTAGAAGCCCATTAGTGCCATGTTGATGTTCATGCCGCTGACTCTAGCCATGGTGCAACACAAGCTGCTTTCGGCATAAGCCCACGCAACGACCATGTTGCCGAGAGCGTTCGCTAGCTTAGGATCGCGGTCGAGGTTGGTGAGATCATTATAGCCCATGGCAAAGTCCCCCAAGGAGAATCCAGAAATTCAGCTTGAACCAGACGCATGGTCGCGCTTCGAGCGCGCCGTTGACGTGGTGGCCAAAAGTCCGCCGCAGCACCGAACCAAGCCTAGCGGCAAGAAGGGCACGAGTCCCAAAAAGAAAGCCCCGCTTTTGCGGGGCTAACGCACCCAAATGCGTTTTACCTCGCGCTTCTTCGGGTGCTTCTTCTGCCAGCGCTTAAAGCGCGCGGCGCGATATTTGAACTCCTGCTTAGTAAGGTCTCCGGTAGGTCAATCGTTTGCCTGCGATGCCAGCCGCCAAATTCTCGGCGCGCATGGTGTCATTGATGCCCACCGCAATGCGGTTGTTGTGGCGGAAATCGAACTCGGCAAGATAGCGGTGCAGGTGCTTTTCGCTGCAATGCTGGTAGGTTCCGCGCATACCGCGCTTGAAGATCGAGAAATAGCTTTCGATGGTGTTGGTAGTCACGTCGCCGCGAACATATTCATGCGCAGTGTGCTTGACGGTCATGTGGCGGCGCACGTCCATTAATCCACGGCTATAGAGTTTGCTTTCGTCGGTATGTAGGTGGCTTTCGCGAGCGACGTTCTCGCGCACGATGCCGCAAACCGTGAATTGATCGGCCACGGCAACATGGAATGAGCGAACCGAGCCACCGCGCTCGATCAGCGCGACGATAGGACGGTTGTTAAAAATCTTGCCGCGTTTGGTATAAGGGTGCCCCTTGCGCTGCGGAGAGACGTGCAATTCCTCGGCGCGACCGAAATAAGTTTCGTCGGCTTCCACGACTTTACCCTTGCCGCCAAGCGGCTCTAGCCCGCCTGTACGCATGGCTTCGCGTAAGCGATGCATCATGAACCAAGTGCTCTTGTAGCTCACGTCCAACATGCGATGGACCTGATGGGCGCTAACGCCCTTCTTAGAAGCCGTCATGAGGAACAACGCGGCAAGCCACTTAGTCAGAGGAATTTTGCTGCGCTCGAACACGGTCTTGACGGTGACGGTGAACTGCTCACGGCACTCGGCACACTGGTAGAGGCCGGGACGGTGTGCCTTGCCCTGCAGGGCCTTGATCTTGTCAGCGTCGGCATTGCCACAATGAGGGCATACCGGGCCTTCCGGCCAAACGCGGGCTTCTAGCCATTCGCGAGCCTTGGTTTCGTCTTTGAAGATCGGGTTTTTGAGGAGGTCAGTCATGGCCGTGTTCCTTTGATGCAAGGATAGGTCATGCGGCCTGCTTTGTCAAGGTTATAATGCTCACTCTATTCCTATAGGATTATATACACATTCCTGCCTGATCCCATGAGGGACGCGAACCGGTTGCGCCGGCTCGTGTGGATTGGGCCGGCGCCCGCGGGCGTGGCGAGCAGGCCACGCGCTCGGGCGGCGCCGGACTCCGACCCTCGGGCACTAGGACCCGAGCGCGGGAGCACGCAGCTGGCAGGCCTAAGACGGCTGTACCCCAGTGAGCGCGGACCGGTGCCGAAGGAGAACGCCGGACGGCGCGCCGGGAGGCGCCACGCACCCCTTCCAAAGGGTGCGTGCCCATAAGGACTGGTCGCGCCATCCGGTGCGCCGTCCCCCTCTCTTTGTTCGAGAGGGTCTTTGAAGTGCGGATATCGGGCAGGCCCGACATCCGGTCTCAAACCTCGGACGCAAAAACGCGCCGCGAGAACGGAGAGGCTTGGCTGAAATGGATCACACGCAACACGCACCGCACTCACTCCGCCTCATCCTGAGGAGCATCGCGAAGCGATGCGTCTCGAAGGACAGGCGGCTCGGGCTTGTCGCCCATGGTTCGAGACGCGCGCTTACGCGCGCTCC
>JAXDOR010000127.1:0-6416 GCA_034668825.1 Alphaproteobacteria bacterium
CTCTGGCAAGAGTGAGATATTCCAGCCCGACGTCAACGAGGAAGCGTAGGCGGTCGCGGATTTCCTTGAGCACGCGAACGGCGATTTCGTTCTGCTGCTTGGTCAGATGCTGCGGCAGCGTGGCAAACCATTCGCCAGCGCGCTTGATCGACAGGTCGGAAACCGAGGCGATGTGCAGGCCGGCGATCTTCACGCACAGCGCCTCGGGCTTGAGGCGGAAGCCGGTGCAGGCGGCGCAGGGAATGTCGGTGAAGTATTTCTCGATCTCCTCGCGGGCCCACTCGCTCTCGGTTTCCTTGTGGCGGCGCTCGAGATTGGTCACCACGCCTTCGAACGGCTTCTTCGTCGTGTAGGCGCGCAGGCCGTCGTCGTAGGTGAAACGGATGTGGTCGTCGCCGGAGCCGTAAAGGATGGCGTCTTGCGTCTTCTTCGGCAGGTCCTTCCATTTGGTCTCCAGCGTGAAGCGGTAATGCTTGCCCAGCGCCTGCAGGGTCTGCGTGTAATAGGGCGACGAGGATTTCGCCCAGGGCGCGATGGCGCCGCGCTTGAGCGTGACGTCCTTGTCGGGAATGACCAAGTCCGCATCGATATGCTGCTCCACGCCCAAGCCGCCGCAGGCCGGGCAGGCGCCGAAGGGATTGTTGAAGGAGAACAGGCGCGGCTCGATCTCCGGAATGGTGAAGCCGGAGACGGGGCAGGCGAATTTTTCCGAGAAGATCAGGCGATTGGCGTCGGAGGCGGCGTGCTTGGCGAGTTGAGTCTTGCCCTCGTCCTTCGAGACGGCGCTACGCGCCTCCTCAGGACGAGGAGAACTCCCTTTTTTGCCGCGCTGTTTCTCCTCATCCTGAGGAGCGCCCGCAGGGCGCGTCTCGAAGGATGAGGGCGCGTCCGCGAACTCCGCCACCGCCATGCCTTCGGCGAGATGCAGCGCGGTTTCGAAGGATTCCGCCAGCCGCGTGGCGAGGTCGGGGCGCACCACCACGCGATCAACAACAACATCGATGTCGTGCTTGAATTTCTTGTCGAGCGCGGGCGCTTGCGCGATTTCGTAAAACTTGCCGTCGATCTTCAGCCGCTGGAAGCCGCGCTTCATCCAGTCGGCGATTTCCTTGCGGTATTCGCCTTTGCGCCCGCGCACCACTGGAGCGAGGATGTAAAGCCGCGTGCCTTCCGGCAGCGCCATCACACGATCGACCATCTGCGAGACGATCTGGCTCTCGATCGGCAATCCGGTAGCGGGCGAGTAGGGCACGCCGATGCGCGCCCAGAGCAGGCGCATGTAGTCGTAGATTTCCGTGACGGTGCCGACCGTGGAGCGCGGGTTTTTCGAGGTGGTTTTCTGCTCGATGGAAATGGCCGGCGAGAGGCCGTCGATCTGGTCGACGTCCGGCTTCTGCATCATCTCCAAAAATTGCCGCGCGTAAGCCGACAGCGACTCCACATAGCGGCGCTGGCCCTCGGCATAGATGGTGTCGAAGGCGAGCGAGGATTTGCCCGAGCCGGACAGCCCGGTGAACACCACCAGCTGGTCGCGCGGGATCTCCACGTCGATATTCTTGAGATTGTGCTCGCGCGCGCCGCGGACGGCGATCACACGGTTGTCGGGGCGGCGAGGCTTTCCGAGATTATTCATTACAGGGCGTTCCGAAGCGCGGCCGTGCCGACGGGGTTACGGGTTTACCGGATGCCGGCCGGGACGCCGCCGGGCTCTTCGGAACATAGGTAGAACGGGAGCTTTTTGCCAGCCTGCGGCTAAGCTTTCTCCGCAGGGCGCGAAAACAGGCCGTTAATGCCATGTTGCTTGACCAGCACGTAGCCCTCCCGCGCCAGAAGTTCCACCAGCGCCTCGCGCTCGGCTCCGAACTTCAATTCAATCAACAGATGCTTCGGCCGCAGCGGCGAGGCCGGCAAAACGTCGGCGAAGAACCTGGTCAGCACGCGCCGCTCAAAGCCTTCGATGTCGAGCTTCATCAAATCGACGCGGGCGGTTCCGGTTTCCGCCAGCAGGTCGCGCAACGGGCGGCAACGCACGTCCACGGCGGCTGGGTCGTCGTGGATCGCCGCCACGAACGTATGCCCGCCGGCGTTACCGTATCGGTTGCGGAACAGCTTCAGCACCGCGTCGGCGTCCGACACCCCGACCTGAAACGCGCGGACATTGGAGAGATGGTTGAGGGCGATGTTCGAAGTCAGTTCGGCAAAATTCGTCGGATCGGCTTCGAAGGCGAGGACTCGAGCTGCCGCGCCGCCGACCCTCGCCGCCCACAAGCTATGCGCTCCGATATTGGCGCCGACATCGACAAAGGTGCCGCCTGGAGGGAGATAATCGTGGATCATCTGGCGCTCCCAACGGTCGTAAAGCTGCGGAATGAACGTCAGATATCCGCCTATCGCGTCGGACGGATCGACCTGCATGACGATCCCGTCCCACACCGGCAGCACGTAGCGGTCGCGATGCCATCGGCACCACAGCGGCTTCACCAGCCGGTTGCTCAGCACGCTGGCATGGGGCAGCGGGGGAATGCGGCGCGTTATCGCCATCAGCATCCGCAGGGCGAGCGGCGGCTCAGCCGCGGCGATGGTCGGAGAATTCACGGCCTATTCCTTGGACGAGCGGACCTGACCAAGCGGGTGATGACAATTCAGTGCAATGGTCCGCTAAAATCGGTCGTCGGAACATAAAAAGAACGACCGGATCGCGCCAGTGGGAAAGCGAATCCGGCCTTCGTGGAACTCTGCATTGTGGTGAAACGTTGGCAGGTGTCCTCATGGAGTAACCTCATGGCAACCCGTGCTTATTGGTCCGGTCAGATACGGCTTTCGCTGGTGTCGATTCCGGTCCAGGTGATCCCCGCGACCAAGAGCGCCGCCAAGATCGCATTCCATCAGGTGCACAAGCCGAGCGGCGAGCGCATCCGCTACCAGAAAGTGGCGCCCAGCGTCGGCCCCGTGGAAACCGACGACATCGTCAAGGGCTACGAGATCGAGAAGGGCAAGTATGTCCTGCTCGAGGACAAGGAATTCGACAAGATCAAACTGGAAGCCAAGAAGACGCTCGATCTCGTGCAGTTCGTCGGCCTCCACGATGTCGACCCGATCTATTTCGACCGGCCGTTTTTTGTGCTGCCCGACGACGAAAGCGACGCCGAAGCCTATGTGGTGCTGCGCGAAGCGCTGCGCGACACCAAGAAGATCGGCCTCGGCCAGATCGTGATCCGCGGCAAGGGTTCGGTCGTCGCCATCAAGGCTTGCGGCAAGGGCCTGATGATGGAAACGCTGCGCTATGCCGATGAAGTAAAAAAGGCCGACAGCGCATTCACCGCCGTGCCGGACGTGAAGCCCGAGCAAGATCTGATCGAGCTTGCTGAGGAACTGATCGAACGCAAGACCAAGAAATTCGACGCCTCCGCCTTCAAGGATTCCTACGAGGAGGCCTTGCACGAGCTGATCGAAGCCAAGGCTGAGCACCGGCAGATACGGCAGATCGAGGAGCCGCAGCGCGGCGCCAATGTCATCGATCTGATGGACGCGCTGCGGCGCAGCGTCGGCAAAGGCGGCAAGGACAGCAAAGACGCTAAGAACGGCAAGGAAGCGCCGAAGAGCCGCACTAAGTCCGCGCGCCGTAAATCCCCCACCCGCGCCAAGCGCAAAGCGGCGTGAGGCTCGCCGCCATGCTCGACCGCCTGCAAAAATACCGCGCCAAGCGGGACTTTGAAAAAACCGCTGAGCCTTCAGGCGCGCGCAAGCAAGCGCACAAAGGCCGCAGCTATCTGATCCAGAAACACGCCGCCACGCGGCTGCATTACGACTTCCGCCTTGAGCATAACGGCGTGCTGCTGAGCTGGGCCTGCCCGAAAGGGCCGAGTCTCAACCCTGAGGACAAGCGGCTCGCGGTGCATGTGGAAGATCACCCGCTGGAATACGGCGGCTTCGAAGGCACGATTCCGAAGGGAGAATACGGCGGCGGCACGGTGATGCTGTGGGACCGCGGCACCTGGGAGCCGCATGGCGACGTGGATGAGGCGCTGAAGAAGGGCAAGCTCGCTTTCACGCTCGATGGCGAACGGCTGAAAGGCAATTGGGCGCTGATCCGGCTGCGCGGCCGTCCCGGCGATCGCGGCAAGGACAATTGGCTGCTGATCAAGGAAAAGGACGACGAAGTCCGAAAGAACGGCACCGTGCTGGTCGATCGCGAACTGACCAGCGTCACCACCGGACGCAAAATGGAGGAGATCGCGCAAGGCAGCGACATCTGGCGATCCAACCGCACCGAGAAATGGTCATCGGGGAAGAAAGAAAATAAGAAATCCAAGCCGGCCGCTTCCGGCGCGAAAAAAAAATCTGAAACCGCAGCCAAAACCGGCGCGGGCAAAATCCCGCCGTTCGTCTCCCCACAATTAGCGACCCTGATCGACTCGCCGCCCACCGAGGGCACCTGGCTGCATGAGATCAAGTATGACGGCTATCGCGCCGTCACATCCATCGGCGGTGGCAGCGTCGTCGTGCGCACCCGTAGCGGTTTGGATTGGACCGACAAGTTCCATTCGCTGGTTGGACCACTGTCGCAACTGCCCTGCGAGAGCGCGGTGCTCGATGGCGAGATCGCCGTGGCTGACGCGGAAGGCCATACCAGCTTCAGCGCCCTACAAGTGGCCTTGTCGGAAGGCCGCGGCACCTTCGGCTATTACATTTTCGACCTTCTGCATCTCGACGGGAAAGACTTGCGCGGGCGCCCGCTGGTGGAGCGCAAAGAGCTATTGGAAAAGCTGCTGTCGGACGTGCCGAAAAACGGCCCGCTATTCTATTCCAGTCACATGGAAGGGCAGGGCGAGCAGATTTTTCATCACGCCTGCGATCTCAAGCTCGAAGGCATCATCTCGAAGCGCGCCGGCGATCCCTACCGCTCCGGCCGCACCAAGAGCTGGCTGAAAACCAAATGCGGCATGGAGCAGGAATTCGTCATCATCGGCTGGCAGCCATCGGATAAAGCGGCGCGCCCGTTCCGCTCGATCCTGCTGGCGCTGCGCGAGGAAGGCGAGTTGCGTTACGTCGGCCGTGTCGGCTCCGGCTACACCGAGGCGCGGCTCGATGAGCTTGCCGCGAAGTTCAAGAAACATGCGCGCAAAGATCCGCCGGTAAAGAATGTGCCGCGCGCCGTCGCCCGCCACGCGCGTTGGATCGAGCCGGTGCTGGTCGCCGAAGTGGCGTTCCGCGGCTGGACCCATGACGACCTGGTGCGGCAGGGAAGTTTCAAAGGATTGCGCGAGGACAAGCCGGCTCGCGCCATTGTTCGGGAGCGACCGATGCCTAAAGCCGAAGCCGTGAAGATGAAAGAGGACAAGGACGAGATTGCGGGCGTCCACATCACCCATCCCGACCGCGTCGTGTTTCCCGACCAGGGTGTCACCAAGCGCGAGTTGATCGAATACTATGTGTCAGTCGCCGATCACATGCTGCCTTACATCGTGGACAGGCCGCTGGCGCTGGTGCGCTGCCCGCAGGGGCGCGAGAAGGAATGCTTTTTTCAGAAACACGCCTCGGCCGGCTGGCCGGATTATTTCGGAAAAATCCGCATCAAGGAAAAAACCCGCTTCGATGAGTACATGTATATCGAGGACGAGCGCGGGTTGGTTGGCGCGGCGCAGATGGGCGTGCTCGAATTGCACATCTGGGGCTCGAAAGTTGCCGCGGTGGAAAAGCCCGACCGCATGGTCTTCGACCTCGATCCCGACGAAGGCCTGCCGTTCGAGAAAGTGAAAGCGGCGGCGAAGGACTTTAAAAAGCGGCTGGAGAGTGTCGGGCTGGAATCCTTCCCCATGGTGACCGGCGGCAAGGGCATCCATGTGGTGCTGCCGCTGACGCCGAAACATGATTGGGACGAGCATCGCGCCTTCGCCGAGGCGCTGGCGCGCCTCGTCGCCGACGAGCGGCCCGACCTCTACGTCGCCAACATGTCGAAGAAGAAGCGCGTGGGAAAAATCTTCATCGACTATTTGCGCAACCAGCGCGGCTCCACCGCGATCTCGCCTTTCTCCACGCGCTCGCGCAAGGGCGCCTATGTGGCGCTGCCGATTTCGTGGGCGGCGCTATCGCGGCTGCAAGATGCTCATCCGGCGACCGTCAAGAATGCGCTGAAACTTTTCACCCGCGGCAAAGACCCCTGGGCGGGGTACCACAAAGTGAAGCAGTCGCTGCCGCTGGGGAAGGGCAAGCGATAGCCTGTTCGCGCTGCCATTAAACGCTTGCGAGTGGGCCGCTAAAAGGGTAGAACATAACAAGAACATTGCCGCAAATCGCCGGTGGGCTGTGGACAATGTCGTTATGCGGCGCTGCGCTTGCCACTGGTGGACTAGGGTGGCGTGGCAGCGGGTTCTAGCGGGAGAGTGTGATGGCAGGTTCAGTCAACAAGGTCATTC
>JAXDOR010000128.1:0-34386 GCA_034668825.1 Alphaproteobacteria bacterium
GAAAGAATTGCGCGAGCATCTGACCAAGAATGCCGACCATGTCGGGCAGAAATTCCCGGAGGAAGCGCGGAAGATGCATTACGGCGAGATCGAGCATCGCTCGATCTACGGCGAGGCGTCTCCGGACGAAGCCAAGGCACTGGCGGAAGAAGGAATCGAATTCCATCCGCTGCCGGTGCTGCCAGACGATAGAAACTAATACGCCCAGATCAGCAGCGCGACGCCGACAACGATCAGCACGATGCCGGCGGCTTCGCGCGGTGTCGTTGGTTGTTTGAAAATAAAACGCGAAATGCCTTGCGCGAACAGCACCTCCACTAAAGCGAGCGTGCGCACGCTGGCGGCGGTGGCGAGCGCGAAGGCGAGGAACCAGAACTGCGAGGCCAGCGCCCCGGTGAAGCCGGCGAACAGCGACGGCCTCCAGGCGCGAAGGATCGCGGTCAACACTTGCGGATTGCGCAGCCAGAGATAAACCGACAGCGGCACGGCCTGCACCACCAGCCCAACAGCGGCAGTGAACGTTGCCGCCACCACATAGTTCGGGTGGCCGAGTTGGAGGATGGCGCCACGAAATCCGATGGCCGAAAGCCCGAACATAGCGCCGGCGGCGAGGCCAAGCAGTGTCGGCCGTAAGCCGCCCGCCGACGCACCGGGCCGCAGCGCCATGACGACGACGCCGCAGGTCGCGATCAGAATCGCCACCGCCATCGGCAACGTCACCACGTCGCCGAGCAGAATGAGCCCGAATAGCGCGACCTGCACCGGCTCGGTCTTGATATAGGCGTAGATCACGACGAAGGAGCGGTCGTTCATCGCCGCCAGCATCAGGACTGTCGCAACGGTTTGCGCAGCGGCACCAAGCGCGATCCATAAAAAGTAAGCCGGGCCCGGCAGCGGCAATGGCTCGCCGCTCGCGATCAGCACGCCGGCGAGGAAGATCAGGCCGAAAGGAAAGCCGAACAGGAAGCGCACATGGGTAGCGCCCACGGTGCCGAGTGTCGAAGTAAGCTCCCGCTGCATGGCGTTGCGCACGGTCTGCGCCGCCGCCGCGATGAGCGTGAAGACGATCCAGAGCCACTCTGTCATCTCCCTCTCCCCGCGTGCGGGGAGAGGGTCGGGGTGAGGGGGATTCTCGCAGCGCTCAGACCTTGGAAAGCCCCCCTCACCCGCCGCGCCGTAGCGCGTCGAAGACGCGCGTGAACGCGCTTCTGGCGCGTCGACCTCTCCCCGCAAGCGCGGAGAGGTGAAGTTCGAACGCGGCTCATACGACCGCCTTCTCCGCCGTGAGCATGTAATTCACGTCCATGTCGGTGGAGAGCTGCCATGTGTCGGCGAGGAGATTGTAGATCACGCCGCGCTGATCGATGACGCGCAGCCCGCTCTTTTCCAAAGCCGTTTCCAATTCATCCGGCGTGACGAATTTATCCCACTGATGCGTGCCGCGGGGCAGCCAGCGCAGAATGTATTCCGCGCCGACAATAGCGAGCGCGAAGCTCTTCAGCGTGCGGTTGATGGTCGCCGTCACCATGATCCCGCGGGGCTTCACCATCTCGGCGCAACGCCGAACGAACAAGCCTAAGTCCGTGACATGCTCCACCACCTCCATGGCGAGCACGATATCGAAGCGCTCGCCCGCGTCGGCCAAATCCTCGGCAGACGTGCAGCGGTAATCCACCGCCACGCCGGTCTGCGCGGCGTGGAGCTTCGCGACTTCGATGTTGCTGGCCGAGGGATCGGCGCCGACCACGTCGGCCCCGATCCGCGCCAACGGTTCGGAGAGAAGGCCCGCGCCGCAGCCGATATCGAGGATGCGCAAGCCCTTGAGGCTATCGAGCCGTTTGGCATCGCGCTGAAAGCGTGCGGCCGCCTGGTCGCGGATATAGGCGAGCCGGATGGGGTTGAGCTTATGCAGCGGCGCCATGGTCCCGCGCGGATTCCACCAATCGGCGGCAAGCCGGGAGAAGCGCTCGACCTCGGCGGCGTCGACGGTGGATTCGGAGGTGGATTCTCGCGCCAACATGGCCTCCTTTTCCCTCTCCCCTTGTGGGAGAGGGTGGCGAGTTGCGAGCATAGCAAGCAACGAGCCGGGTGAGGGGTCAGTGCTTCCAACAACCACTGACCCCTCACCCGCCCTCGCTTCGCTCGGGCACCCTCTCCCACAAGTGGAGAGGGGAAGAAAAGCTAAGCGGAGAGGGTAAAGGCCCAGCGCGGTTGCGGCGGCCAAACCTCGCCGGTATGTATACGCGCCATTCCGCCGCGAATTGAAGATACACCATGAGTCGCCTGGTTATGAAGTTCGGCGGAACGTCGGTCGGCGACATCGACCGCATCCGCAATGTGGCGCGCCACGTCAAGCGCGAGGTCGATGCCGGCCATGAAGTGGCGGTCGTGGTCGCGGCCATGGCGGGGACCACCAATAAGCTGGTCGAATGGTGCAGCGACGCATCGGCACTGCATGACGCCCGCGAATATGATGCGGTGGTTGCCTCCGGCGAGCAGGTGACCTCGGGCCTGCTGGCCATCGCGCTGCAGGAGATGGGAATCAACGCGCGCTCCTGGCAAGGCTGGCAACTGCCGATTTTCACCAGTGACGCCCATGGCTCGGCGCGCATCCTCGACGTCAACGGCGCGGAACTGCTCAAGCGCTTCAAGGAGCGCCGTGAGGTGGCGGTGATCGCCGGCTTCCAAGGCATCCACAAAGAGACCGGCCGCATCACCACCCTTGGACGCGGCGGCTCGGACACCTCGGCGGTCGCCGTCGCCGCGGCGATCCAAGCGGATCGCTGCGACATCTATACCGACGTGGACGGCGTCTATACGACCGATCCGCGGGTAGTGCCGCGCGCGCGCCGCCTGCCCAAGATCGCTTTCGAGGAAATGCTGGAGCTGGCATCGCTCGGCGCCAAGGTGCTGCAAGTGCGCGCGGTCGAGCTTGGCGCCACGCGGCAGGTGCGTATCTTCGTGCGTTCGAGCTTCGACAAGCCCGAGGATATCGATCCGCGCGCCGACCCGCCGGGAACCCTGATTTGTTTTGAGGAGGAGATCGTGGAGCAACACGTCGTCACCGGCATCGCTTTCTCCAAGGACGAGGCGCAGATTTCGGTCCGCCGGATACAGGACAAGCCGGGTGTCGCCGCCGCCATATTCGGGCCGTTGGCGGAAAACAATATCAACGTCGACATGATCGTGCAGAACGTCTCGGCGGATGGGGCAACCACCGACCTCACCTTCACGGTGCCGGCCGCCGACTACGCGCGGGCGAACGAAGTGCTGACCAAGGCTAAGAAAGAGATCGGCTATGAGCGGCTGGACGGCGCCACCGACGTCGCCAAGGTCTCGGTGATCGGCTTTGGCATGCGCAGCCATGCCGGTGTGGCCGCGCAGGCGTTTCGCGCGCTGGCCGAGGCCGGCATCAATATCCGCGCGATTACTACGTCTGAAATCAAGTTCTCGGTGCTGATCGGAGCCGCTTCCACGGATTTGGCAGTGCGAACGCTGCATTCGCTCTACGGCCTGGACAAGGCATAGAAGGCGGCCCGGCCCGTCCGGACTAAATCAATTTGTCGTCCAGCCTGCACATTTTTGTTGCAGCGCACCCGGCATATCAGCCCGGTGCTTTAGCTTGCGGCTGACATGCCCTATTCGCTATGACCTAAGCGAAGATTCCGTGGTGCGCCGGACCGCGGGCTTTTCCACTTCAGGTCGCGCCGGGGCCAGGTGGTTCCGGCCGGAGACGAATTAAAGGACCTCACGCCATGCGTGGCGCGCTCGGTGGTCCGCGCGTATTGTTGCGCCGGCTTCGCGAGGTGATGGCGGAGCCGGTCAGCGCGCAGGAACGCCTCGACAAGATTGTCGTGCTGATCGCCGCCAATATGGTGGCGGAGGTCTGTTCTGTTTACGTCCTGCGCGTAGACAACACGCTCGAACTCTATGCCACCGAAGGCTTGAAGCGCGAAGCGGTGCACCAAACCGTATTGCGCCCGGACGAAGGTCTCGTCGGCCTCGTCACCCGCGAGGCCAATCCGGTCAATCTGTCGGAAGCGCAGAACCATCCCGCCTTCTCCTACCGGCCGGAGACGGGCGAGGAAATCTATCAGTCCTTCCTCGGCGTGCCGGTCCTGCGCGCGGGCAATACGCTCGGCGTGCTGGTGGTGCAGAACCGGGCGCGGCGCACCTATTCCGAGGAGGAAGAAGAGGCGCTGCAGACGACCGCGATGGTGCTCGCCGAAATGATCGCCTCCGGCGAGCTCTCGGCGCTCGCCAAGCCTGGCGCGGAACCGGCTGCGCATCATGCGCTACGCCTGATCGGCAGTGCGCTCGCCGACGGCATCGCGCTCGGGCATGTGGTGCTGCACGAGCCGCGCGTCGTGGTGACCAACTTCATCGCCGACGACGTGCAGAAGGAGATCAAGCGGCTCGAGGCTGCCGTGGCCACCGTGCGCGCGGACCTCGATCTCATGCTGGAGCGCGGTGATGTCGCCGATGGCGGCGAGCACCGCGAGGTGCTCGAAGCCTATCGCATGTTCGCCTACGACCACGGCTGGATGCACAAGCTCAGCGAAGCGGTGATGACAGGACTGACCGCCGAGGCCGCCGTGGAGCGCGTTCAATCGGATACCCGCGCGCGCATGCTGCGGCAGACCGATCCCTATCTGCGTGACCGTTTGCACGATCTCGACGATCTCGCCAACCGCTTGATGCGGCAATTGATGGGCCGCGACCACGCGCCGACCCGGGAGCAATTGCCGGAGAACGCCATTCTCGTCGCGCGCTCGATGGGACCGGCGGCGCTGCTCGATTACGACCGCAGGCGGCTACGCGGCCTTGTGCTGGAGGAAGGCGGGCCGAACTCGCACGTGTCAATCGTCGCGCGTGCGCTGGGGATACCGGCTGTCGGCGAGATTTCCAACGCCACCGGCCTGGTCGATTCGGGCGATCCGATCATCGTCGACGGGGCCATGGGCGAGGTGCATGTGCGCCCCTCCGCCGACATGGAGAATGCTTATGCGGAACGGGTGCGGTTGCGGGCGCGCCGGCAGGAGCAATATCACGCGTTGCGCGACAAACCGTGCTGCACCAAGGACGGCGAAAACGTATCATTGATGCTCAATGCCGGCCTGCTGGTGGATCTGCCGCACATGGACGATACCGGGGCGGCGGGCATCGGCCTATTCCGCACCGAACTGCAATTCATGGTGTCGCCGTCGTTTCCGCGCACCCGCGACCAGCTCGCCCTTTACCGCTCGGTGCTCGACGCTGCGGGAAAGCGCCCGGTCACGTTCCGTACGCTCGATATCGGCGGCGACAAGGTCTTGCCCTACATGCGGTCCGTCGAGGAGGAGAATCCGGCGCTCGGCTGGCGCGCCATCCGCGTCGGACTCGATCGTCCGGGGCTGCTGCGTATTCAGATTCGCGCGCTGCTTAAGGCTGCCGGCGGGCGCGAACTCAAGCTCATGTTCCCGATGATCGCCGCCGTGGATGAATTCGATCAGGCGAAAGCACTGGTGGAGCGCGAGCTGGCGCATCTGCGCCGCCACGGCCATGTCCTGCCGGAGCGCGTCGAGGTCGGCACCATGCTCGAAGTGCCGTCGCTGCTGTTCCAGCTCGACGAGTTGCTCTCGCGCGTCGATTTTCTCTCGGTCGGTTCCAACGACCTGCTGCAATTCCTGCACGCGGCAGACCGCGGCAATGCGCGGGTATCCGAGCGCTTCGATCCGCTTTCGGCTCCGGTGTTGCGCGCCTTCCGCGCCATCGCGGACGCGGCCCGCGTCCATAACAAGCCGGTAACGCTGTGCGGGGAACTGGCGTCGAAACCGATTGGCGCGCTGGCGCTGGTCGCCATCGGGTATCGCTCGCTGTCGCTGACGCCTTCGGCGCTGGGTCCGGTCAAAGCCATGCTGCTCGATCTTGATTGCCGCAAGGTGGCGGACCTTTTGCGCCCGCTGATCGACAGTCCCGTAGGGAGCGTCGCCATCGGCGACCGGCTCAAGGCTTTCGCCGAGGCGGAAGGGTTGCAGTTGTGACACGCCGCCGATGCACACTCGTGTCCCGGGCGCAGCGCAGCGTGAAACGTTGCGCTGCCGGCCCGGGATCGTTCCAGACGTTGATCTTGGAAAGGTCCCGGATCAGCGGTGCACCACTCGCGTTAGGGCGCGCGCGCTGCACCACATCCGGGACACGCTGAGCGATGCTTCCTGAACAGAAACTCGAAGCTTTGCTGGCGCGTCACGCCACGATCGAAGCGCAGCTTTCGACCCAGCTCGACAGAGACACCTTTGTAAAGCTCTCGCGAGAGCTGTCCGAACTCGGCAACGTGGTCGGGACGATCAAGGCTTACCGCGCCGCCAGCGACGAACTCGCCGGGCTCAAGGCGCTCTTGGCCGATCCCGGCACCGATGCCGAGATGCGGGCCCTGGCCGAAGAAGAAAAAAACGAGGTCGAGGCGCGCTGCGCCAACCTGGAGCAGGAAGTGCGGCTCGCGCTCATTCCCAAGGACGCCATGGACGAGCGCAACGTCATGATCGAAATCCGCGCCGGCACCGGCGGCGACGAGGCGTCTATTTTCGCCGGCGATCTTTTCCGCATGTATGAGCGCTATGCAGCCAAGCAGGGCTGGAAGGTCGAGGTGATCTCGGCGAGCGAGGGCACCATGGGCGGCTATAAGGAAATCGTCGCGGAAATCCGCGGCCGCGGCGCCTTTGCCAAGATGAAGTACGAATCCGGCGTGCATCGGGTGCAGCGCGTACCCGACACCGAAGCCTCGGGGCGCATCCATACCTCGGCTGCCACGGTCGCCGTGCTGCCCGAGGCGGAAGAGGTCGACATCAAGATCAACGAAGCCGATCTGAAGATCGACACCATGCGGTCGAGCGGCGCCGGCGGCCAGCACGTCAACAAGACCGAGTCTGCCATCCGCATCACCCATATTCCGAGCGGGATCATCGTCGCCGTGCAGGAGGAGCGTTCGCAGCACAAGAATAAGGCCAAGGCGATGGGCTATCTGCGCAGCAAGCTCTACGAGGCCGAACGCGGCAAGCTCGACGCAGAACGTGCCGCCGACCGGCGCGGACAGATCGGTTCCGGCGACCGCTCCGAGCGCATCCGCACTTACAATTTTCCGCAAGGCCGCGTCAGCGACCACCGCATCAATCTTACGCTCTACAAGCTGCCGCAGATCATGGAAGGCGAGGCGCTCGGCGAGATCATCGACGCGCTGGCCACCGAGCGGCAGGCGGAGCTGCTGGCGGCGCAGGGAGCCGGGCCATGACATTTTCATTGTCATCGCCCGCAATGGAGCGCGATCCAGCAAGCGCAAATACTGGATGCGCCGCCGCCGGGCATGACACTTTGCAGGGAACGTCGATATCAGCCGCCCGGCGTCTTCTGGCGCAAGCGTTCCGCAGGCATGGGGTGGATTCTCCCGAGCTTGATGCCCGCGTGCTCATCGGCCATGCGCTTGGTCTCGACCACGCCCAGCTGGCTTCAGCCGCCGACCGGGTTCTGAACGCCGACGTAGCCTCGGTCATTTCCGGCTTTGCCGCGCGCAGGCTGGCACACGAACCCGTCGCTCGTATTGTTGGCATGAAAGAATTCTGGGGCCTCGAATTCCGCGTCACGCCGGGGACGCTGGTGCCGCGACCCGAAACCGAGACGGTGGTTGAGACGGCTCTGGCTGCCATCGATGCGCGCGGATTGCGTTGGGAAGCGCTACGGCTTCTCGATCTCGGCACCGGATCGGGCGCGTTGCTGCTTGCGCTGTTGTCCGAGCTGCCCAACGCCATCGGCATTGGCACCGATATTAGCCTTCCGGCGCTGGCGACGGCGCGCGAAAATGCGGAACGCCTTGGCTTCGCCGCACGCGCGCATTTTGTGGCTTGCGATTTCGCCGCGGCATTGCGCGGTCCGTTCGATCTTGTTGTCTCCAACCCGCCCTATATAGCCAGCGCCGATATAGCCGGGCTCGCACCCGAGGTGCGCGAACATGATCCTCATCTTGCGCTCGATGGAGGGTCGGATGGTCTCGACACCTATCGCGCCATCGCCGCCGATATCGGACGAATTCTCGCCCCCGGTGGCGCCGTGGTGCTGGAACTTGGCGCCGATCAGGCTGCCGCCGTTACGGCGCTGCTGGCTAAGGGCGGAATTGTGACGGAACGTGTGAAAGACGACTTAGCGGGCCATCCACGGGCGCTTTTGGCCCATAGGACGGACCAAAATACAATCCCCAAGGGTCAAAAATAGCACTTGGTTTATTAAGCAAGAGCGATTAGCTTTCATGTACGACATCGACCCGAGAGAGGCTATCGTGTCGCGTAAACGCCCGGAGCGAGGCTCCAGCAGGCGAGCGGCGCGGGCAGGCGGACGAGAAGCCGGTGAGACGGCAACGCAACCGCCCGATTCGGGTTAGACGCTTCATCGGTTAGGCGCGCATCGGCATACCGACTGATCAAAACGACGCGCGTGATGAGGGGCCACCACCGCCGCGAATATCGCGGCCAAGGGATTGCTGCGGCTATCGCAACACAGATCGCAAAGCTTAATAGGAAACGTCTCGGCTTCACCCGCGGTGAGGCTTGCGAGTGGGTGCGTATTTGCAATTAATTGGAGGCGGGAGCCGTCCAAAACCGGAGGTTAGCGAAAAGGCAAATCATGAGAAATGGTCAGAACAATAAGCGGATGCGTGGACGCAACAACAATAATAATAACAACCCGCGCAAAGGCCAGAATCCGCTGACGCGGCTCTACGAGTCCAACGGCCCGGACGTAAAGATCCGCGGCACGGCGTCCCACGTTGCAGAAAAATACATTCAGCTTGCCCGCGATTCGCAATCATCGGGCGATCCGGTCGCGGCCGAGAATTATTACCAGCACGCCGAGCATTATTTCCGTCTGATCGCGGCGGCGCAAGAGCAGTTCCGCCAGGGCCAACCCTCGCCTTTCCGGCCCGAAGGCGGCGAGCAGCGCAACGACGATTCCTACGAAGGCGACGACGATCAGCAAGGCCACCCGATGATGGGAAGCGAGCCGAGCTACGGTAATCAATCGCCCTACCCGCCGCGCGAGCATCAACAATATCAGCCGCGCGACAATCAGAATTTCCAGCCGCGTGAAAACCAGCACTCACAGCAGCGCGACCAGCAGCCCTATCAGGGCCGCGAACCGCAGCCCTATCTGCCGCGCGAGCCGCAGGCTCAGGCTCCACGCCCGCAGCAGCAGCCTGTGGTAGGCGAGGAGGGCTCGGGCGACGTGGAACGGCTGCCGTCCTTCATCACCGGCGGTGGACAACCGCAGCCGCTGCCGGCGCAGCAGGGATTTGGGCAGAACGGTCACGATCCCAACCAGCCGGATCGATTCCCGCTGCATCGCCGCCGCCGCCGTCATCGCGGCCCGCGCGGCGATCTGCAGGGAGGCCCCCAAGGCGATCAGAGTGGGCCGATCCCAAGGCCGACCAACGACTGACCTTTATTGTTGAAGTAGCGCGGTCAGACCGCGCCTGCCACGCCGCCGGGAGACGGCGCGAGCACCGGTTCCAGCGCGGGCACCAGCCGCTGCTTCTCACGGCGCGCCGGGATGGCGCGATAAACCTGCTTCGTCGCCTCGACGATGTGCACGCCGGCGAACGGCGCCGACAGCGTCGCGCCAGTGCGTTCCCAGAACGGCGCCGAGCGCAAGAACCAATTCCGCGCGATCGGCGGCACATAGAGCGCCTCGCCCCAGCCCGTCGGCGTGAACCAAGTCTCGCGCAGGAGATGGGTAATCTGCGAGCGCGAATACGGACGGCCATGCCCGAACGGCGTCGTGTCCATGCGCGCCCACAAGCCGCGCCGGTTCGGCACCACCGCCAGCAGCCGCCCACCTGACGCCAGCACCCGCCAAGCCTCGCGAAACAGTTGCGGCGCGTCCTGCGACATCTCCACCGCATGAACCAGCAGCACACGATCGACCGACGAATCCGGCAATGGCAGATCGCCCTCTTCCACCAGCGCGGAGAGCGCGGGCCGCGCGGACGGCCACTTCACCACGCCCTGCGCGCCTGGCATGAAGGCAAGACAGCGTTCGGCCTCTTCGCGAAACAAACCGAGGTAAGGCGTCGCATAGCCGATGCCGAGGACGCGTAACGCGCGGGTGTCGCGCCAGCGGGAGCGCACACCCCGCCCGACATAGCGGCGGGCGACGGTGCCTAGCCGTTGGGCATAGAAATTGCGCAGATCGACGACGTCCATGGACATAGGGGCAAAGTAGCACGAATTGGTTTATCGGTGTTTGCTGCGGATCATTGCGTTCGGCCCAAATATCACGTCATCATTGGCGGCGGCGGTCAAATGGAGACCAGCATGGCTGCGCAAATTCGCCTTTTCCTCTGCTTGAAGGACAATTACGGCGTTCTGCTCCATGACCCAGCGAGCGGGGCGACCGCCGCGATCGATGCCCCCGAGGCAGCGCCGGTCGAGACGGCGCTCAAGGGCAACGGCTGGAAGCTCACGGATATCCTCGTTACCCATCACCACGGCGACCACACCGGTGGCATCGTCGCCTTGAAGGAGCGCTATGGCTGCAAGGTGACGGCGCCGCGCGCCGAAGCCGCGAGGATTCCATCCGTCGATGTGGAGGTGGGCGAAGGCGACACGGTCAGTGTCGGCGGGCTCAGCGCGCGCGTGATAGAGACGCCCGGTCACACGCTCGGCCATATCGCCTATTGGTTCGAAGGCGAAAAAATTGTCTTTGTCGGCGACACCTTGTTCTCCATCGGCTGCGGCCGGGTGATCGAAGGGACGCCGGAGATGATGTGGAATTCGCTCGCCAAACTGCGCGCGTTGCCCGACGCCACGCAAGTTTTCTGCGGCCATGAATACACGCAAGCCAATATCCGCTTCGCTCAAACCATCGAGCCGAACAACAAGGCGCTTGCGGCGCGGGCGGCTGCGGTCAATGAACTCATCGCCATGGGAAAACCAACCATTCCCGTGAGCATCGGCGCGGAGAAGGCCGCGAATCCATTTTTGCGCGCCGATGTGCTGGAGGTGGCGGAAGCGGCCGGCCTAGGGGGCCATTCGCCGGCGCAGGTGTTTACCGAAATTCGCGCGCGGAAAAACAGATTTTAGTTCTCGTCAGCACGACGGCTCCGCGTCATACCATGTATTGCCCGCCATTGGCGGTCAGCGTCGATCCGGTAATGAAGCCGGCGTCGTCAGCGGCGAGGAAGACGACGCAGCGCGCGACCTCCTCCGGCTCGCCCAGGCGGCCGACCGGGATTTGCGGAATGATTTTCTTTTCCAATACGTCCTTCGGCATCGCGCGCACCATTTCGGTGCCGATATAGCCGGGGCAGATAGCATTGACCGTAATGCCGGCACGCGCGCATTCCTGCGCCAGCGCTTTGCTGAAGCCGATTTCGCCGGCCTTGGCGGCGGAGTAATTCACCTGCCCCATCTGCCCCTTCTGCCCGTTGATGGAAGAGATGGTGATGATGCGGCCGAACTTGCGCTCGCGCATGCCCTCGATCACCGGACGGCACATGTTGAACAGTGAGTTGAGGTTGGTATCGATGACCGCGCGCCACTGTTCCAGCGTCATCTTATGGAACATGCCGTCGCGGGTGATGCCGGCGTTGTTGACGAGTATCTCGATGGGCCCGAGATCAGCCTCGATCTGTTTTAAGCCGGCAACGCAGGCGTCGTAGGACGACACGTCCCATTTGTAGACGGCGATGCCGGTCTCGGATTTGAATTTCTGCGCCGCTTCTTCGTTGCCCGCATAAACCGCGCCGACCTTATAACCCGCGGCCTTGAGCGCCTTGCAAATCGCCGCACCGATCCCGCGGGTGCCGCCGGTGACCACCGCAACCCGTGACATGACAACTGCTCCCTAAAAACTTTTTCGTTGAACCATGACGGCCGGGTCAATCCGGCCGCGCCGATCTAATTATCTCTCCACGCACATGGCAATGCCCATGCCGCCGCCGATGCAAAGAGTGGCGAGGCCCTTCTTGGAGTTGCGTTTGCCCATTTCGTGCAGCAGCGTCACCAGCACGCGCGCGCCCGACGCACCGACCGGATGACCGAGCGCGATGGCGCCGCCATTGACGTTGACCTTCGAGGTGTCCCAACCGAGGTCCTTGTTGACCGCGCAGGCTTGAGCCGCGAAGGCTTCATTGGCCTCGATCAGATCGAGATCGGCGATATTCCAGCCGGCCTTTTTCAACGCAGCGCGCGAGGCTGGAATGGGCCCGGTACCCATAATGGAGGGATCGACGCCGGCGTGAGCCCAGGAAACGATGCGGGCCAGCACCTTGCGGCCTTCCTTCGAAGCCTGGCTCGCTTTCATCAGCACCACGGCGGCGGCGCCGTCATTGATGCCGGAGGCGTTGCCCGCGGTCACGGTGCCTTCCTTGTCGAATGCCGGCCGCAGTTTCGTCATGCCGTCGAGCGTGGCGCCGTGGCGGGGATATTCGTCGGTATCGACAACCACGTCGCCCTTGCGGGTCTTCACGGTCACCGGGACGATCTCGTCTTTGAAGCGGCCGGCCTTTTGCGCCGCCTCCGCCTTGTTCTGCGATTTGACTGCGAACTCGTCCTGCTGGCCGCGGGTGATCTGATATTGCTTGGCGACATTCTCGGCGGTGGTCCCCATGTGATAGCCGTTGAAGGCGTCCCACAGTCCGTCCTTGATCATGGTGTCGATCATCTTGAAGTCGCCCATCTTCACGCCGTCGCGCAGATGCGCGCAATGTGGGGCCATGCTCATGGATTCCTGGCCGCCGGCGACGACGATGTCGGAATCGCCGTTGACGATGGCCTGATAGCCGAGCGCCACCGCTCGCAGGCCTGAGCCGCAGAGCTGGTTGATGCCCCAGGCCGGAGTCTGCACCGGCACCCCGGCAGCGACGGACGCCTGGCGGGCCGGGTTCTGTCCCTGACCGGCGGTCAGGATTTGGCCCATGATGACCTCGGAGACACGCTCGCCCTCCACTCCCGCGCGGTCGAGCGCCGCCCGGATAGCGATTTTACCCAGTTCATGGGCGGGCTGGCTCGCAAGCGCGCCGTTGAAGGAACCGACCGGCGTGCGGGCGGCGCTGACGATGACAATGTCGTCCTGCATGGGAAAACTCCTGTTAAATCAAGCGAACGCGATAAAACGGCGGCCCCTTCGATAGAACGGCCTCGCATGGCAAAGGGTTCGGACACTATCGTGACAAAACGGTGGCTCGCCAGCGAGGAAAATGGTTATGCTGCGGTGCCCATCAAGGGCGGGACCGAATACAATCGCATGGCAAAGTCCGAAGAACCGATCGTAATCAAGAAATACGCCAACCGTCGGCTCTACAATACCGGCACCAGTACCTACGTCACGCTGGAAGACTTGGCGGTTATGGTCAAGGCCGGTGAGGATTTCGTCGTCTACGACGCCAAGACCGGCGAGGACATCACCCGCTCGGTGCTGGCGCAAATCATTTTCGAGCAGGAGAATAAGGAAGGGCAAAGCCTGCTTCCGATCACCTTCTTGCGGCAGCTCATTCGCTTCTATGGCGATAGCATGCAGACCCTGGTGCCCCGCTTCCTGGAGGTCTCGATCTCGTCGCTGACGAAAGAGCAGGAGAAAATGCGCGAGCAGGTGGCCCAAGCCTTCGGCGCCACCGGCTTTGGCACCCTTGAGGATCAAGTGCGCCGGAACATGGAAATGTTCCAACGCGCTTTCACTATGTTCGCGCCTTTCGCCCGCAAGGAAAACCAGACGCCAGACGGCGAAAAGCCGCCGCCGCGCGGCGGCAGCGAGATCGACGATCTCAAACGCCAGCTCGACGAAATGCAAAAGCGGCTCGACCGCATGAGCGGCAAAGACAAGAGCTAGCCGCGGTTCGAGATGTGCCGCATTGCGGCAGCCGCTAACATCCCATCTTAACTCTGCGCGCCAAAGCCGTCCCTTTTTGGGAACGCGATCCCGTGTCGCCGGTTAAAATCTGAGGCAGCAATACTGCTGCCTAGAGAAACGCCACCCTCCATTTGAACCGAGGGCTGGCACGACGTTTGCGACTTCTTGGTCAGCAGGCACCGCACGTGCCGAAATGAAACAGGAGCGCGGCATGAATGGTCTCAACGGCATTGGAGGATTGGGCGGACGGTCGTCCGCTTCGCTTCCGCGCCGCGAGAATGCCGCCTCCTCGGCGACGGCCAGCAGCGGACGCGCCCTCGTTCCAGTTCGCCCTGTCGGCCGCAGCGAGAATTCAGCCGCGCCCAGTCGACATCCTATGGCGACTTTCCTCGCCCACCTCATTGCAACCGCACAGGGCGAGGCGCAAACGCGGGATCGCCGCCGCGCGACGCCGTTGGAGGCTACCACTGCGTATGCGGCGTCAGCGAACCTCACTGCGCCCGGCGGAGATTTGTCGCGTTTGAGCTGATTTTGCGACCGCTTAGGACACGATCTTATCGGCACCTTCGAACTCAATATTCCGCTGCGCGGTGCGAATGGTGATGGTGAAGCCGGCCAGCACATCGACAAAGGCGATCACCAGCAACAGGAAGAAAGTCGACGTTGCCGCCTGCCGCACCAAAATGAATTCAACAATCATGGCGATGAAGATCAGCATCGACAGCATGTGATCGATGATGGTGCGAACGCCGATCCGCGTCGATTTCAAAACCTCAACAAATAAAACAAGAATGGAAAAGGCGATCAGGACATCGCCGGGAGACACCGCCCAGTCACCACCGGAAATGATGTGGAAATTCGTAAACGGCCTGTTCCAGTCGGTGATCCCGAAGATGAACGCGCCCATGTTGTAGAGCACGAGCGGGATAATCAGCAGCGGAAACCCGACCAGAAACATAGGAGCGATCTCGCGCTGACGCGGGCTAGGCCTCGACCTTCTTCGCTTTCAGGATCTGGCGGCCCTTATACATGCCGGTCTTCAGATCGATATGGTGCGGACGGCGCAACTCGCCGGAATCCTTATCCTCGATATAGGTCGGCTTCTTCAATGCATCAGCGGAGCGGCGCATTCCGCGTCGGGACGGCGAGGTTTTTCTTTTTGGAACGGCCACGGTGAAGTCTCCTCGAATGGATGCCGCAGGAGCATCCCGGAATGATCAAGAGACGGGCTTATAGAGGAAGGCTCCCGCCAAGGCCAGAGCGTTTCGCCAAGGCCTTGGCGTCGGTTCGGGGCCGAAAACGGCTAAATACAATGGATTAAGAGGTGCGGCGCGTCCGGATACAGTCGGCGAGGAAAGGCGATGCCGCGGCGCGGGCGTCATAAATGCCGGCGAGACGCAGCACGTTCGGTCCGGGCTTCTGGGCGTTGCGCCGCACCGGATTGGGCAGGATCGCGGCGAGCAAGGCCGCCTCGCGCGGCGTCAGATCCCGCGTCGACTTGGCAAAAGCGCGGCGCGCGCCGGCTTCGGCGCCAAACTCCCCGTTGGGCCCCCATTCGGCGACGTTGAGGTAAATTTCCAGCACGCGGCGTTTCGGCAATACGAGATCCATCCACAGCGCCAGCGGAAATTCCAGTACCTTGCGGGTGATACCGCGCCGTTGCCAAAGGAACAGATTCTTCGCGGTCTGCTGGGTGATAGTCGAGCCGCCACGCAGTTGCTGCGCCTCGTCGGCGTTCTCGGCGATCCCGCGCAATTCCTGAAAATCGACGCCGCCGTGGCTGCAATAGCGCGCGTCCTCAGCGACGATTACGGTCAGTGGCAATACCGGGGCCATCCCCTCCAGCGGCACGTAGCTTCGCTCCACCCGATTGCCGGTCAACCATCGCCACAGCATCGGGGTGGAGATGGGATCCACGAAGCGGTAGAGCAGCGTGAGAATATAAGGCAGCAGCAGACAAGCAATGACCACGAGAATCGCCCAGCGTATCAAACGCGAAGTGCGGAGGTGTCGAACACGACTTTGTGCCAGCGCTGCCATAGATTTCGAGACTACCCGATTCTGTGCCTGAATAGTGGGCAGGCGGGAATAACTCGCCTTGACGGGCCGGGCGGGTCTCGGGCATCTCGGTCGGATGCCGGCTTCCGCTATCATTCCCGATCCCGGTGCGACCAGCTTGTTCGACGCCGAGCTTGCCACCGTTGCCGCCGAGACCGAAGCGCTGCTCGACGATTTGCTTGTCGCGACGCCGATGAAGGGCGAACTGACGCGTCCAGCGAGGCTGCTCGACGCCATGCGCTATGCCAGTCTTGCCGGGGGCAAACGGCTGCGTCCGTTCCTGGTGGTGGCGGCGGCGCGCCTATTCGGCGTCAAGCGCAGCCAAGCCTTGATGGCAGGTGCGGCGGTTGAATGCATCCACACTTATTCGCTCATCCATGACGACCTGCCCGCCATGGACGACGATGCGCTGCGCCGCGGACGGCCGACGGCGCACAAAGCTTTTGATGAGGCTACGGCGATACTGGCCGGCGACGCGCTGCTCACCTTTGCCTTCGACATCCTGTCCCGCCCGGAAACTCATCCCGTTCCCGCCGTGCGGATTACGCTTGTCGCGGAGTTGGCGCGCGCGGCCGGGCTCGGCGGCATGGCCGGCGGCCAGCTTCTCGATCTTGCCGCCGAAGGACGCTTTACCGACGCCCATCCGCCATCCGGCGAAGAAGAGATTAGAATATTGGAGGCGATGAAAACCGGCGCCTTGCTGCGAGCCGCTTGCGGGACTGGAGCCGTCCTGGGGCAGGCCCCGCCCGCCGCGCGCGAAGCGCTCGATCGTTACGGATCAGCATTAGGCCAAGCTTTCCAGATTGCCGATGATCTGCTCGATATCGAAGGCGATGCGGCGACCGTGGGCAAGGCAACCCACAAGGATGCCACTGCCGGCAAGGCAACGCTCGTCGGCATCCTCGGTCCGGCGGGGGCCCGTGCCCGGCTTGACGCGCTGGTCGCCGAAGCCGAAGCCGCCCTCTCGGTATTCGGCGACGATGCCGCTATGCTGCGGGCCGCCGCCCATTTCGTCGCCGATCGCCGGGCGTGACGGGCCACTAGGGGACGATCATGAACGCCGCCAAGCCTAACCCCTCCCGGCTGCCGCGATTCGCCCGGGTTCTCAAGGCGCGGCCGAAGCTTTTTCTCTCGGTGATCCTCGGTCTTGTGGTCATGGCCGCTTTGCCGTCCGATTGGCGCGTGGCGACGCGGTTACTCGTCGGCTGGGACATCGGTATCGGTTTCTATCTGGCCATCGTCTATTCGGCGGTGGCGCGTTCGGATGTGAATCACATCCGCGTGCGCGCGGCGATCGAGGATGAAGGCCGTGTCGCAATCCTGATACTTACGGTCGCCGCGGCGCTGGCAAGCTTGGGCGCCATCATCGTCGAGCTCGGCACGTCCCAGGGTATTCCCAACCGCGAGCCGCTGCATCTGCTGTTGGCGACCGCGACGATTGTCCTATCCTGGGGCTTCATTCACACGATTTTCGCTTTGCACTACGCGCATGAATTCTATACCGAGCATCACAAGACCTCTTGCCTTGCATTTCCCGGCGGCGAAGATCCGGACTATTGGGACTTTGTTTATTTCGCCTTCGTCATCGGCATGACGTCGCAGGTTTCCGACGTCGCGGTGACTTCCCATGGCGTCCGACAAACGGTTACAGCGCACGGCATCGTCTCCTTCCTATTCAATGTCGCGCTGCTCGCGCTCACGGTGAACATCGCGGCGAGCGCGATCTAGGGCCAGCGGCCCGGTTGAAGGCGCACATCCGATGGCGGCGACCGTCCAAACCTTCTTGCTGCTGCTCGCGGTTCTCGTCCTGGTGGCGGTAGCCGCGCGGCGGCTCAAGGTCGCCCCTTCCATCCTTCTTGTGGTGGCGGGCGTTGGCCTGGCGTTGATCCCCGGCCTGCCGGCCGTTGAACTGGCGCCGGAATTGGTGCTGCTCGTGATCCTGCCGCCGCTGATCTATTCCGCCGGCGTGTCGATGAGCTGGCGCGAGTTCCGCTTCAATCTGCGTCCGATCACGCTGCTAGCCTTTGGCTGCGTCGTATTCACCACCTGCGCGGTCGCGGCGGCCGTGCATTGGATTTTCGGATTGCCTTGGGCTGTCGGCTTCCTGCTCGGCGCCATCGTGGCGCCGCCCGACGTGGTGGCGCCGCTGGCCATCGCGCAGCGTCTCGGCTTGCCGCGCCGCCTATTGCTGGTACTCGAAGGCGAGGGACTTGCGAATGATGCGACGGCGTTGATTCTTTACCGCTTCGCAGTGGTCGCGATCAGCGTCGGAAATTTCTCCCTTAGCGAAGCTGCCGGAACTTTCGCCGCCATCGTCGTGGGCGAGATCGCTTATGGCATTGCCATTGGCTGGCTGAGCTTGCGCGTCCGCCGCTGGGCCAGCGATCCGCGCGTCGAAATCACCTTGTCTTTGATGACGCCGTATCTGGCCTATTGGGTGCCCGAGCACTTCGGCGGCTCCGGCGTCCTCGCCACCATCGCCGCCGGACTTTACGTCAGCTGGAAAGGGCCGCTGCTGATCCCATCGACCACGCGGCTGCAGGGTATCTTTTTCTGGGATTTGATCATCTATCTGATCGAGGGTTTTGTCTTTCTGCTAACCGGATTGCAGGCGCGCACGTTGTTCGCGCACACCGAGCGGTTCCAGCTGCAGGACCTCGCCGCATCGACGTTAGTCGTCACCGCCGTTATCATCGTCGCCCGCTTCATCTGGGTCTTTCCCACGGTTTATCTGCCGCGCTGGCTCAGCCCCTCGCTTGCCCGCCGCGACCCCTTGCCGCCGTGGCAGCAGACTTTCGTACTTGCCTTCGTCGGCGTGCGCGGCGTGGTCTCGCTTGCCGCCGCGCTCGCCATTCCACTGACACTCGCGAACGGAGCGAGTTTTCCCTACCGCGACCGGATTCTGTTCATCACCTTCGGCGTCATCATCATCACCCTAGTCGGTCTCGGGTTGATGTTGCCGGCCGTTATCCGCTGGCTTGGGCTGGCACGGCACCGCGAACGCGAATACCGCAAGGAACGGGAAGCCGAGCTCGCTGCGCGGCATGAAGCCATCGACGCGGCGCTGCGGCATCTTGAAGAACTGGAAGCCGACGGCAAGACGCCTGCTGAGATCGTCGCGCTGCTGCGGGCGCGCCACGACCACCGTCGTCGCCAATTCGTCAGCGACGACATGCGGGTTCTAGTGGCGAACTTGAAACTCGATCTCATCCAGATCGAGCGCGAATATATTTATCGGCTGTTGCAGGAGGGGCGCCTGACCGACGAGGGCAGGCGGCGGCTCGAACGCGAACTCGACCTGGAGGAGGCGAGTATCCTATCGCGGCGGGGCGAAGACGTGCTTCCGCCGTTGCCGGCTTTGTAGCAGGCGGAGTAAATAAAGCGCCCAAGATTGAATGACGGTCCGCAGGAGGCGGCGTGTGACGAATAGCAGAATAATTTTTGTGGCGGTGGCGATCCTGATTGCAGCATGCGCGCCCCAAGGTGACGCGCCAAAGATGCCCCCCGGCGCGCAAGACAATTTTTTCCAGATTCTGGCGGCGTGGTGCAAGCAATATCCCGACGCCAATAGCTGGCAGGCTTGCCCGGTGTGCAACAGCCAGACTTGCCCTACCTGCGCTCCCGATCCTGCGCGTGAGCAGCATGTCGCTAGTTGCAATCCGAATAGCTGGGATTGCGCCGGCAGCGTTGTATTCGCACCGAATGATGGCGCCAGTTGCGGCTATGTCCCCAATGGCGCCTGTGATTGCCCGGTGCCGGGCGGATCATTGCGCGGCAAGCGCCCGCCGAAATCCTTGCGGAGCAAGGCTGGCGTTGCGCCGGCGGCTTTTTCGCCGCGCGGTGTCATCCCCGACCGGCCACGGTGACATGACTTAACCCGACATCTAACGTCGATGCCCGCCTCTTGACCCTACAACCGTAAATATACGAAGCTGTTTTTTCGCTTTAAAGCGGCAGTTGGCTGCAAAGGGGAGGTGTCATGCTGACGATTGAAATTATGCATGCGATGTGGCCGCACGGCGATGCGAAAGTCGCCGGGTTGATCGAAGGCATCGCAGCCGCAGCGCCGACCATCTTTCCAAAATACGGACTGACATCTGATTTACTGATAGCGCATGCAATGGCTCAGTTCAGCCACGAATGCGGCGCCGGCCTCGAAGTGATCGAGAACATCAACTACAGCCCAAAACGCGCGTGCCAAGTTTGGCCGTCACGTTTCAGCGACGAAGCGGATTGCCTTGCAAAGCTCGGATGCTCCGCCGGGGATCCGAATTTTCCCATCAAACTGATCGACAACGTCTATGGCACACGCATGGGCAACCGGCCTGGCACCCATGATGGTTCGAACTTCATCGGCCGCGGACTCAGCCAGGTGACGGGCCGCGAGGGCTACGAGAAGCTTGGCGCTAAAGTTGGCCTCGATCTGGTCAACAACCCCAACATGGTCAGCTCTCCGGAGCATGCGCTCGAATGCGGCGTCGCTGATTTCATCATCTGCGGCTGCTTGCCGTTCGCCCAAGCCGACGATGTGCAGGGCGTGACTAAGCATCTCAACGGCGGATTTATCGGGCTTGCGGAGCGCACCGCTTGGCTCGCGCGCTGGAAAACCGCGCTCGGCAGCCAGAACCCGGGGATGCACAGCACGGCGTGGCTGCAAGTCTCGCTCAACAAGCTCGGCGCCGATCCTGTGCTCACACCGGATGGGTCGTTCGGGCCGATGACCTCCCATGCATTGAAGGAATTTCAGGAGGCGCATGGCCTGGAAGCGGATGGCAAAGTCGACCCGGAGGATATCGCGGCTATCGAGCAGGCGCTGGCGGCGTAGCGCGACGTTTCCTACTCCGCCGCCGTTCGTCCCGCGCCACTGCCGTAGCGCTGCTCGATGTAATCGGCCACCATCTGCTTGAAGTCCGCCACCAGCGTCGGGCCGCGCAGCGTCGCCACTTTCTTGCCGTCGACGAAGACCGGCGCGGTCGGCTGCTCGCCGGTGCCGGGCAATGATATGCCGATGTCCGCATGTTTGCTTTCGCCGGGACCGTTGACGATGCAGCCCATCACCGCGACGGTGAGCGCCTCGACGCCGGGATAGCGCGTCTTCCATGCCGGCATCGACGTGCGGATGAAATCCTGAATGTCGCGGGCGAGTTCCTGGAACGTGGTCGAAGTGGTGCGGCCGCAACCGGGGCAGGCGGCGACCAGCGGCACGAAGGTGCGGAACCCCATGGTCTGCAGCAATTCCTGCGCCACGGTGACTTCCAGCGTACGGTCGCCGTTCGGCTCCGGGGTGAGCGAGACGCGGATGGTGTCGCCGATGCCTTGTTGCAGCAGCACGCCCATCGCGGCGGAGGAAGCGACGATGCCCTTCGAGCCCATGCCGGCTTCGGTCAGCCCGAGATGCAGCGCATAGTCCGAGCGCCGCGCCAGTTCCTGGTAGACCGCGATTAAATCCTGCACCGCGGACACTTTCGCCGAAAGGATGATGCGGTTGCGCGGCAGGCCGATCTCTTCGGCGCGCTGCGCTGACAGCAGCGCCGATTGCACCATGGCCTCGCGCGTCACCGCGCGCGCGTCGACCGGCGCGGACGAGCGGGCATTGTCGTCCATCATGCGCGTCAATAATTCGCCATCGAGCGAGCCCCAGTTGGCGCCGATGCGCACCGGCTTGTTGTAGCGGATCGCGGTCTCGACGATGGCGGAGAACTGCCGGTCCTTTTTATCCTTGAAGCCGACGTTGCCGGGATTGATGCGGTATTTGTCCAGCGCCTCGGCGCAAGCCGGATGCTCGGCGAGCAGCTTGTGGCCGATGTAATGGAAATCGCCGACCAGCGGCACGTCGACCGCCATTGCCAACAGCCGCTCCTTGATGCGCGGCACCGCGGCGGCGGCTTCATTGCGGTCAACGGTGATGCGGACGATCTCGGAGCCTGCGCGCGCCAGCGCTGCGACTTGCGCCACCGTGCTTTCCACATCGGCGGTATCGGTATTGGTCATCGACTGCACGACGATCGGCGCGCCGCCGCCGACCACGACGCGGCCTACGGCGACCGGCACCGAGGTGTGACGCGCTTGCGGGCCGGCCATGGCGATCACCGCTTTGCGCAGTGTTTGCAGATACCGGCGATCTCGATCACCGGCGCCTTCGGCGTGAAACCGGCCGAGCGTGCTGCGGAGCGCAGCGTTTCCGCCGCCGCCGCCGACGGAGCCTCGCCGACGGCACCGCAATTCTCGCAAATAAGGAACACCACGAGCGCGCCGCTATCGTGATTATGGATGCAGGCAATGAAAGCGTTGCGGCTTTCGAGCCGGTGGACCAGACCATTCTCCCGCAGGAAATCGAGCGCGCGATAGATGGTGATGGGCGCCGGCCGGCCGCCCGCCGCCGCCAGCGCATCGATGAGTTCATAGGCGCCCAGCGGTTTATGGCTGGTGAGCAAAGCTTCCAGAACTTGCCGGCGGATCGGGGTCAGCCGCTCGCCATGCGCCGCGCATATTTCTTCGGCACGGGCCATGGCGTCGGTGGAACACCGGTCATGGTCGTGATTGGGCGCGGGAAAGACGGAACGAGCCATCGGATTACCAGTTTTGGCGTTTGCCTTGCGGCATTGTAGCCCTTTTTATGAAGCTTTTTGCGAAACTGGGCTGGAGCCTCGCATTGCACATATTCACAATTACATATTGCGGTGCAGCATAACACACGCCACCTTAGCCGCGGGGCTCCTCTGATTGCATTGAGATGGTCATGGCCATGCTGAAAGCAAAGACCGCCGTCATCACCGGATCGACCTCGGGCATCGGCCTCGGGATCGCCCGGGCGCTCGCCAAGGAAGGCGCGAACGTCATCATCAACGGCTTCGGCGAAACCGCCGACATCGAGCGCGAGCGCTCCGGCATCGAGAAGGAATTCGGCGTCAAGGCGCTGTATTCCCCGGCCGACATGACCAAACCGGCGGAGATCGCCGACATGATCGCCACGGCGCAGAAGCAGTTCGGGTCCGTCGACGTTCTGGTCAACAACGCCGGCATTCAGCATGTCTCGCCGATCGAAGATTTCCCGATCGAAAAATGGAACGCCATCCTCGCCATCAATCTCTCGGCGGCGTTCCACACGATTCGCGCGGCAGTGCCCGGCATGAAATCGCGCAAATGGGGACGCATCATCAACACCGCGTCAGCGCATTCGCTCGTGGCCTCGCCATTCAAGGCGGCTTACGTCTCGGCCAAACACGGACTCGCGGGATTGACCAAAACTGTTGCACTCGAACTCGCGACGTTTGGCGTCACCGTGAATTGCATCAGCCCCGGCTATGTGTGGACGCCGCTGGTGGCCAAGCAAATTCCCGATCAGATGAAGACCCGCAATATGACCGAGGAACAGGTCAAGCGCGACGTGCTGCTGGCCGCGCAGCCCACCAAAGAATTCGTCACCGTGGAACAAGTGGCAGCGCTCGCGGTCTATCTCTGCTCCGATGCCGCGGCCGCCATCACCGGCGCCAATATCCCGATCGACGGCGGCTGGACCGCGCAGTGAGCTTATATGCATGAATAAATTATTCTCCTGGAAGCGCGGCGGCGACGAGCAGCCGCCACCGAGAAAACGCATCAATCTCGCGCTTCAAGGCGGCGGCGCCCATGGCGCCTTCACCTGGGGCGTGCTCGACCAATTGCTGGAGGATGGCCGGCTCACGGTCGATGGCATTTCCGGCGCTTCGGCAGGCGCGGTTAACGCGGTGATGCTCGCCGATGGTCTCGCGCGCGGCGGTCCTGACGAAGCGCGCAAGCGGCTCGCCGATTTCTGGCGGCGGGCGAGTTTCGGCGGCGGGCTGCCCGATCTTCAGCGTCGCGTGGTGGAGCGGCTGTTCTTGGCCTCTCCTTTTGGCGATCCGGTTAACACTTGGCTGGACACCGTCGGGCGGCTGCTGTCGCCTTCCGATCTCAATCCGCTGCACATCAATCCGCTCAAGGATTTGATCGAGCATTTCGTCGACTTCGCAGCGGTCCGTGCGGAGACCAGCCGGCCGCTCTTCATCTCGGCAACGAATGTGCAAACCGGGGCGTTGCGCATATTCGCCCGGGAGGAAATGACGGCGGAAGCAGTGACGGCTTCGGCCTGTTTGCCATTTCTATTCCAGCCGGTGGAGATCGATGGCGCCACCTACTGGGATGGCGGCTATACCGGCAATCCCGTCCTCTGCCCATTTTTATGCGCGACGCAAACCGAGGACGTGCTGATCGTGCAACTCTATCCGCTTCAGCGTCACAAGATTCCGGCTTCGAAACGGGAGATCATGGGCCGCGTCAATGAAATCACCTTCAATGCCTCGTTGATGTCGGAACTGCGCGCCGTCGAATTCGTCACCCGCCTTGTCGATGAGGGACGGCTTCCGCGCGGCACCGCGCCGGGTGAATACCGGCGCGTCAACATGCACCGTATCGTGCTTGAGGATGTCGGCGATGCCATCGACAACACAAGTCAGTCGAAGAACGACTATGAATTTTTCACCATGCTGCACAAGCTCGGCCAACGCGCCGCGCGCCGTTTTCTCGACACCCATTTCGACGACATCGGCCTGCGGGGGACAATCAATCTGGCGAAGGAAACCAGCGGCGAGCGGACGGTATAGCTTTCCGCGCCATCAGCGCTCGGCAAATCCATTCGCGGTGATCTCGGCCAGGGCCGCGCAGCCGATGAGTCCCGGCTCCATGCAGGTCACCAGGTAAGTCGGCACGGCTGCGAGCAGCCACCCATAGGGCGGATGCGACTCGAAGGCCTCGCGGAACACATCTTCATCGAAGAGCGGCCCAAGCCCGCAAGCCACGCCGCCGGCGATATACACCCCACCTCTGGCTTTGAAAGTCAGCGCTACGTCGCCGGCAAAGCGTCCGAGCAGGCGCACGAACAGGCGTGTTGTCCCCAAGGCGGCTGCTTCGCCCGCCTCTGCGCGCGCGACGATCGTCTCCGGCGGCAGCGGAGCAGCGCCCGGATGCAAGGCGGCATGCAGGCGCGTCAGACCGGGTCCTGAGAGCACCGTCTCGGCGCTGACGCGACCGTGCTGGCGCAAGCGGGCGAAAACCGGTTCCTCATCCGAACTCTCCGCGCCGAAGGAAACATGCCCGCCTTCGCTGGCCACCGATTGCCAACTATCGCCGGAGGGGACCAGCGCCGCGACGCCAAGGCCGGTTCCCGGCCCAAGCACGAGCTTGGCGCCTTGGCTTGCGCCGAGTTCATCGCCGCCGCCGAGTCGGCGGGTGTCGTCCGGCCCCAGCCGCGGCAACGCCCAGGCCAGTGCTTCGAAGTCGTTGATCGCCTGAATGCTGGACAGGCCAAATTGAGCAGCGAGATCGCGGAGATGAAACCGCCACGGCCGATTGGTCAGCGCGATCTCGTGACCGTTGACCGGTCCAGCGACTGCCAGCACCGCTGCGTGTGGCCGTGTTTTCACTTCGGCAAGATAGAAGCTGATCGCCGCATCGAGCCCGGGAAAGTCATCGTTGTCGAAGGCGAGGACCTGCTCCGGCCGGCCAGTGCCGGCAGCGAGACCAAAGCGGCTATGGGTACCGCCGATGTCGGCGAGCAGAACGCGGGACATGCCGGTGCTTGATACCCCCTCGGGACATCCGGCCGATAGGCCATACATCCAACGCGCCCGCAAGCCGCCTGATCCACGCTTAGGCGAATCCCACCATGACGCGCTCCGCCGCACAGGAGGCCTTGAAAATATCATAAGCTAGCTTATTATATGGGTCACAAAAGGATTTCCTCTCATGCGCCCCCTCAGCCGGCCACGTGAAATGGCATTTCTTATCAGCGACTTGGCTCGCCTGCTCAAAACCTATGTGGACCAGCAGGCGCGGCGGTTCGGCATGACCCGGGCGCAATGGGCGGTGCTGGCCCGTCTGGAACGTGCCGAAGGCCTTAAGCAATCCGAACTCGCGGAGATATTGGACCTGCAGCCGATCACGCTCACGCGACTGGTCGATCGCCTCTGCGACAGCGGCTTGATCGAGCGCCGCGCCGATCCGAACGATCGCCGCGCCAAGCGGTTGTTCCTAACGCTACAGGCGCGTCCGTTGATGGATCGGCTCGCCCGGCTGGGCGAGGAGGTGATGTCCGAAGTGCTCGCGGGCATCGATGAGGCGGACGTGGCGCTGATGATCTCAAAACTTGGTGCGGCGAAAGATAACTTACGCGCCGCTATTCGGAAAAATGCTGAACCCAATGAAGCGCGCTATGGCTGATACCGTTCTCAAACTGCTGCCTCAAACTACGACAGTGCCTACCAAGACATCAGCCCTGGCCGGATTCATGCGCCGGCGCTTGCGCTTGGTGCTGCTGGTCGTCCTGCCGCTTATCGCCGCCATCATCGGTTTTGCTTTCTATGCTATGGGCGGGCGTTACATCTCCACGGACAATTCCTACGTCGGCGCGCAGAAGGTTTTCATCACGCCCGACATTTCCGGTCGCGTCACCCGAAGCGCCGTGAAGGAAGGCCAGCATGTCGCGGCCGGCGACGTGCTGTTCGAGATCGACCCCGCGCCCTTCCAGTTCGCGCTGGCGCAAGCGCAAAGCAAGCTCGCTACCGTGCGCGCCGATTTCGCCAACCAGAAGACAAATTTCCAGTCGCTGACGACGCTTGTCGATCTGGCGCAAAAGAACGTCGAGCTGAAACAGCGCGACGTCGACCGCAAGGCCACGTTGGCCGCGAGCCGCTCAGGGTCGCAAGCCGATGTCGACACGGCCCAGGCCGCGCTGGTCACGGCGCAGTTGCAAACGCAATACGCCGTGCAGCAGCGCGCCAACACGCTCAATCAACTGCTCGGCAATCCCGACCTGCCGATCGAGCAATATCCGGCCTTTATCCAGGCCAATGCCGCGCTCGAACAGGCGCAGCGCGACCTGGATCACACGACGTTGAAGGCGCCGATCGGCGGTATCGCCACGCAGGTAGACAATATCCAGCCCGGCCGCTTCGTCGCCGCCGGCACGCCGGTGTTGAGCGTGATGGATAACGGCCAGCCCTGGGTCGATGCCAACCCGAAGGAAACCGACATCACTTATCTGCGCGTCGGCCAGCCGGTGACCATCGATGTCGACGCTTTCCCGGACCATACCTTCCGCGGCAGTGTCGCAGCTCTGAGCCCAGGCACGGGTTCGCAATTCTCCATCCTGCCGCCGCAGAACGCGAGTGGGAACTGGGTGAAAGTAGTGCAGCGCGTGCCGGTGCGTATCGCCTTCGACAAAGGCGAGGACACACATAACCTGCGCGCCGGTATGAGCGCCAATGTCGAGATCGATACCGGTCAGCGCCGCTCGCTGTTCGGCCATTCGGCGGCGGCGCAGGACGTCAGGCCGTGAACGCGGCCCGGACGGCGGGCCCGCCGACCGGTACGCGGCGGACGCTCGTGACGGTTTGCGCCATGAGCGCGACCATCATGCAGGCGCTCGACACCACCATCGCCAACGTGGCGCTGCCTTACATGCAGGGCAGCCTTTCGGCCTCGCTCGACCAGATCAACTGGGTGCTCACCTCATACATCGTCGCGGCCGCGATCATGACCGCGCCGATCGGCTGGATCGCCGACCGCTTCGGCCGCAAGAAGCTGTTCATCGTCTGCGCCGCCGGATTCACTTTCGCCTCGGTGCTTTGCGGCTTGGCCCAAAACATCGGGCAGATGGTGGCCTTCCGCCTGCTGCAAGGCATGTTCGGCGCGGCGCTCGTGCCGCTGTCGCAATCGGTGATGCTGGACAATTACTCAATCGAGGAACGCGGCTCGGCGATGGCGATCTGGGGCATTGGCGTGATGCTGGGTCCGATCATGGGACCGACGCTCGGCGCCTGGCTCACCGACAACTATAGTTGGCACTGGGTCTTTCTCATCAATGTCCCCATCGGCATTTTCACCGTCCTCGGCCTGATGACCTTCATGGATGAGACCGAGAAGAAAGGTCATCTGCGTTTCGACTGGTTCGGATTCATTGCGCTCGCCGTGGGCATCGGCTCGTTCCAGCTGATGCTCGACCGCGGCGAACAGGTCGGCTGGTTTGAGTCCTACGAGATTATCATCGAGTTGATCGTGGCGGCCGCGGGATTTTATTTGTTCCTCGCGCATTCGCTCACCACGGCTGCGCCCTTCGTGCGCTTCGATATCTTCAAGGATCGCAATTTCGTTGCCGGATGCCTCTTCATGGTGGTCATCGGCGTCGTGCTGTTCGGGACCATGGCGCTGGTGACCCCCTTCATGCAGCACGTGGTCGGCTATCCGATCCTCACCACTGGGCTGCTGCTCGCCGGCCGCGGCATTGGCACTCTTGTCGCGATGATGTTGGTCGGACGGCTGATGAAAATCGTCGAGCCGCGCTATCTCGTGCTCACGGGACTGCTGCTGACTGCCTTCACGCTCGATCAGATGGTCGGCTTCACCGACCAGACCTCGTCGCATACCATCGTCATCGCCAGCATCATTCAGGGATTTGGCTTGGGTCTGGTTTTCGTGCCGCTGAGCACGGTGGCGTTTTCCACCCTGCCCGCGCATCTGCGCACCGACGGCACCTCCATCCTGACGCTGGTGCGCAACGTCGGCAGCTCCATCGGCATCTCCATTGTGATTGCTCAGCTCACCAGCATGACGACGCGCATGCACGCCTATCTCGCAGAAAGCGTCACGCCTTTCAACAATGCGCTGCAAATGCCCGACGTGGCGCGCATCCTCGATATGACGACCGATACCGGGCGGGAGATGATGGACGGCTTGCTGACGCAACAGGCGACCATCATCGCCTATGCCAATGATTTCAAGCTGCTGATGTATCTGACGCTGGCGACGTTGCCGCTGGTCTTCGTCATCGGCACCGCGCGCGCTCCCAGCATCGCGCCAGACGAGACCATCCACGCTTTCGAATAGCTAGCCCTTTACCTCGGCGCGGCCGTTGTTGATCGCGATCACGTCACGCTCCGCAACGCGCGCGCGGAAACTCACGATATTTTCATCTCGCCACATCTCGGTGCGGATGGTTTCGCCAGGGAACACCGGCGCCGAATAGCGGCCCGAAATCGCCGTGAGCTTCGTCGGGTCATAGCCGCAGATATCTTTCAGGATCGCATGGCCGGCGATGCCGAACGTTGCAAGCCCATGCAGGATCGGGCGCGGAAATCCCGCCGCCTTCGCGATGGCGGGATCGACATGCAGCGGATTCGGATCGCCGCTGAGCCGATAAATCAGCGCCGCTTCGGGGCGAGTCGACAGGTCGGCAGCAAAATCTGCTGCGCGCTCGGGAATCGGATGCACGGGCGGCGCTTCGCGCGGCGGGCCGCCAAAACCGCCGTCGCCGCGGCAGAACGTGGTCTGCGTCACCGTCGCGATTTTCTCGCCGCTCGCTTTGTCGGTGACGACGCGCTCGGAAAAGACCAGCGCGCCCTTCCCCGGGCCCTTGTCCATCACTTCAGTGACGCGCGTGCGCCCGACAATGGCGCCGCTCGCGGGCAGCGGCCGATGCAGCACGAGGCCTTGCTCGCCGGCCACAAGCTTCACCCAATCGATGCCGGTATCGAGATCGCGCGCCCAGAAACCAGGCCAGCCGAGCACGACGGCGAAAGTCGGCAGCACTTTTAGATTTTTGTCATAGACGAAAGCCAATTCGTCTTCGTTCAGCGGATCGTGGCCGAGCCCAATGCCGAGCGCATAGAGGATCGCGTCCTTCGGCCCATAGGTCTGCTCCACCTCCGGGATTTCCAGCGCGAGAAGTTTTTCGTAGTTGATGGGCACCTACTTCGGATCCCACGTAAACACGTCACCCGAGCGCTCCAGTGGCGTCAACGAAGGGCCGAACGCACCCTTGATCTGCTGATCGATGGCTTCCGGTGTCCAGCCCTCGGCACGATGCAGCGTCGAAACTGGACGCGGTTGGCTGAAAAGGAAAATCTCGTTATTGCGCACGGCGAAAATCTGCCCGGACACGCCGGCAGCGCGGTCGGAGCCGAGATAGACCACGAGCGGCGCGATCTTTTCCGGCGTCATCTGCTGGAAGCGCTCGACGCGTCGTTTTTCCTCCTCGGTCTCCGCCGGAATGGAGTCAATCATTCGCGTCCAGGCAAAAGGCGCGATGCAGTTGGAGCGCACGTTGAAGCGCTGCATGTCGAGCGCGATGCCGCGCGAGAGCCCCGCAACGCCGAGCTTGGCCGCCATGTAATTGGCCTGGCCGAAATTGCCGATCAGGCCCGAGGTCGAGGTCATGTGCACGAAGCTGCCGGAATTCTGCTCGCGAAAAGGACCCGCCACCGCGCGGCTCATGTTGAAGGAACCGTTGAGATGCACGGCGAGCACGTCGGTCCAGTCCGACGTGGTCATCTTGTGAAAGATGCGGTCGCGCAAAATGCCGGCGTTGTTGACCAGGATATCGACGCGCCCGAAAGTCTCGATGGTCTTCTTTACGATCTCGTCGGCATTCGTCGGCTCGGTGATCGAGAGCGTGCTGGCCATCGCTTCGCCACCCTGCTTCTTGATTTCGGCCACGACATCCTGGGCCGGGCCGGCGTCGCCACCAGCGCCTTCAAGGCTCGCGCCGATATCGCAGACGACGACCTTGGCGCCCTCTGCCGCCATACCGAGCGCGATGGCGCGGCCGATGCCGCGTCCGCCTCCGGTGACGATGGCGACTTTCCCCGCAACGATGCCTTGTCCCATACGATCCTCTGTTGACGACGACTAAAATTCAAACGTCGAAAAATACTGTCTCGCCTTCACCCTGGACGTGGATGTCGAAGACGTAGACCGGCTGGCCGTTTCGCTCTTCCAGCTTCGCAATCAAGGTGTCGCGGCGATCGGCGGGCACTAGGTTGAGGATTGGGTCGCTCGCAGTCGCCGTTTCGTCGGGGAAATAAATCCGCGTGTAGCAATGCTTCGGCATGCCGCGCGCGAACACGGCGACAAGAATATGCGGCGCTTGCATCTTGCTGTCGACGCCGCCGGGAACCGCGCCGGGCTTGATCGTGGTGAAGCTGTAAGCGCCATTGGCGTCGGTGCCGGCGCGACCGAAACCCACGAACTTAGCATTCGGACGCCGCTGGTCGGCGGGATGCGCATAGCGCCCGGCGACGTCCGCCTGCCAGATCTCAATCAGGGAATCGGTGATGGGCTTGCCGTCGCCGTCGAAGACACGACCTTCAACACGAATGCGCTTGCCGGAAGCGTCCGGCGTAACGAGGTCGTTGCCGATTGCCTGCGTCCAATCGAAATCGTCCCCGGGCGTGAGGCCATAGGCAAAATACGGCCCGACGGTCTGCGAAGGCGTAATCTCCCGCATTTCAGCTTCCCATCGGGGTCTGGTTGCGGCCGCGCAACACGATGTCGAAGCGATAAGCCAGCGCCCAATCGGGAACGGTGTTGTCCATGTCCAACGACGACACCATGCGCAGGCGCGCGGCTTCGTCAGTCACCGAATTGAAGATCGGGTCATACTGAAACAGCGGATCGCCGGGGAAATACATCTGCGTCACCAGCCGCGACAGGAAGGAGCGGCCGAACAGCGAGAAGTGGATATGCGCCGGACGCCAGGCATTCGGATGGTTGCCCCAAGGATAGGCGCCCGGTTTCATGGTGATAAATTTGTAGCGTCCCTCGGAATCGGTCATGGCGCGGCCGGCGCCGGTGAAATTCGGATCGAGCGGCGCCGGATGCTGATCGACCGGATGAATGTAGCGGCCGCAGGCGTTGGCCTGCCAGATCTCGACCAGCGTATTGGGAACGGAGCGGCCGTCCTCATCAAGCACGCGGCCATGAACGACGATGCGTTCGCCGAGCGGCTCGCCGTCATGTTGCTTGGTCAGGTCTTCGTCGCCGGGCTTCACCAGGTCATGGCCATAGATTGGGCCGGTCAATTCGGTGAGCGTATGCGGCACTGGAATGAGCGGCTTCGACGGCGAGCGCTTCACCGTGCTGCGATAGGCCGGAGACAGCGCCGGGGGGAAAGCCTTTAGGCTCTCGCGCGGATAAACGTAGCTCATCCCACATTCCTCATGGTGGTTACACGCGTTCCAGCGCGAGCGAAACGCCCTGCCCGACACCGACGCACATGGTGGCAAGTCCAAGCTTACCATCGCGCTCGTGGAGGCCATGCACCGCGGTCATCGCAAGGCGCGCGCCCGACATACCGAGCGGATGACCGAGCGCAATCGCCCCGCCATGCGGATTGACATGCTCGGCATCGTCGGGAAGCCCAAGCTGCCGCAGGCAGGCCAGCGCCTGCGAGGCGAAGGCTTCGTTCAACTCGATCAGGTCGAAATCACCGATCTTCAGCTTCAAACGTTCCATCAGTTTTTGCGTCGACGGCACCGGGCCGATGCCCATGATGCGCGGCGGCACGCCCGCCGACGCCATGCCGAGCACGCGCGCGCGCGGGGTCAGCCCGTGCTTCTTCACCGCGGCCTCGGAGGCGAGGATCATGGCGGCGGCGCCGTCGTTCACGCCCGACGCATTCCCGGCGGTAACGGTGCCGGGATTGCGAAACGGCGTCTTCAGCTTGGCCAAATCTTCCATGCTGGTATTCGGGCGCGGATGCTCGTCGCGGTCGACCAGCGTTGGTCCGGCCTTGCCGCCGGGCGCCTCAACCGGCACGATCTCGGTCATGAAATAGCCTGACGCGATCGCCTGCCCGGCGCGTTGCTGCGAGCGCAGCGCGAAAGCATCCTGATCCTTGCGCGTGACCTGGAATTCCTCGGCAACATTCTCGCCGGTATCCGGCATGGAATCGACGCCATATTGCGCCTTCATCAATGGATTGATGAAGCGCCAGCCTATCGTGGTGTCGTGCACTTCGGCGCTGCGCTGGAACGGCGCATCGGCCTTGCCCATAACAAAAGGCGCACGCGTCATCGATTCCACGCCGCCGGCAATCGCCAGATCGATCTCGCCGGAACGGATGGCGCGCGCGGCGGCGCCGACGGCGTTGAGACCGGAGGCGCAGAGTCGGTTCAGCGTCACGCCGGGAACATTCGCCGGCAATCCGGCCAGCAACAGGGCCATGCGCGCCACGTCGCGGTTGTCCTCGCCCGCCTGATTGGCGCAGCCGAGATAGACTTCGTCGAGCGCCTCCCAGTCGATCTTCGGATTGCGCGTCACCAGTGCCTTAATCGGCACGGCGGCTAGATCGTCGCCGCGCACTTTCGCCAGCGCGCCGCCGTAGCGTCCAATCGGGGTCCGGGCCGCATCGCAGAGAAAAACGTCGCGCATAATTTCTCCTTACGCGGCCTTGCCGTGAGCGGCGGCGGTGCGGGCATGCAGGGCGCGCAAGGCCTCAAGCTCGATGGCCGTCGGCGGCGGCGTCTCGCCGACCTTGGCGGCATAGCGCACCGGCCACCCAGTGTTTTCCTGAATTTTTTCGCGGGTGACGCCGGGATGAATCGACACCACCGTCATTTCCTTTGTCTCCGGGTCCGGCTCGAAGATGCACAGATCGGTGACGAGCTTGGTCGGGCCTTTGGTCTTCAGCCCGAGACGCGCGCGATGGTCGCCGCCCTGGCCATGTCCCAGCGAGGTGATGAAATCGATCTTGTCGACGAAGCTGCGCTTGCCTTGAGCCATGATGATGAAAATCTCGCCGCAGGAACTCGCGATCTCTGGGGCGCCGCCGCCGCCGGGGAGCCGCACTTTCGGCTTGTTATATGGGCCCACGACCGTCGTATTCAAATTGGCATATTTGTCGATTTGCGCGCCGCCGAGGAAGCCGACGCTGATCCGCCCGCCCTGTAGCCAGTAGCGGAACATTTCCGGCACCGACACCGTGGTCAGCGCCGTCTCGCATAATTCGCCGTCGCCGATGGAGAGCGGCAGCACGTCAGGCTTGGTGGCGATGGTGCCGGATTCGTAGATCAGCGTGATGCCGGGCGCATGCGTCAGCCGCGCCAGGTTCGCCGCCGCCGAGGGCAGGCCGATGCCGACGAAGCAGACGTCTTCATTGCGCATCGCACGCGCGGCCGCGACGGTCATCATTTCGTTGGAGGTGTAGCTCATCATATTCATTCCGCCGCTACCCTGTGCTTAGAGACATGCGCCGAGAAAACGTCCGGTCCCTGCTCCAGCACGTTTGTCTGCATCCAGGCTAGGAAACTGTCGCGATCCCGCGCGATCGTGTCCCATTCCTTATAGAAGGCATTGTCGCGGGTGTAATAGCCCTGGGCGTATGACGGGTATGCGCCGCCGGGGACCTCGGCGATGGCGGCGACGGTCCAGCTTGGCAGCACCACGGCGTTGAAGCTGCGCGGCCCGAGATCGTCGACGATCTCCTCCACCGTCACGATGGCGCGCCTGGAGGCGAGCACCACTTCCTTCTGCACCCCGACGATGCCGTCGATCAGCACATTGCCGGCGCGGTCGGCCTTCTGCGCATGGATGACGGCGACGTCGGGCCGGTGCGCGGGCACCGAAGCCAGCGTCTCGCCGGTGAAGGGGCATTGAATGTATTTGATG
>JAXDOR010000129.1:0-2890 GCA_034668825.1 Alphaproteobacteria bacterium
GCATGAAATGCTGCGATGCTGAACCGGGACCGTTCCGATCTGTGGCGGTCCCGGATCAGCGGTGCACCGTTACACGCTGCACCGCATCCGGGACACCAGCCTGTGAGTCTGCTATCACGCCGCTACCTTATCGGCGACGAGACCCATGCCCCGCAACAACGACAATAACGATAAAAACAGACGCCACGCCGGGAAGCCGCCGGGCGGCGCGCCGTTTCGCGCCAAGCCCCCGGGCACGAAGCCGGGCGGTCGCCCGCCGTTTCGCCCGAAGAAGTTAAGAACCTCGCTGCCGCGCCCGGCGCCGGACGCCGCGCCGCTCCCCGAACGCAAATCCGCCGAACGCGTCGCCAAGGTGATCGCCCGCGCCGGCTTGTGCTCGCGCCGCGAGGCGGAGGAATGGATTTTGGCCGGGCGCGTTGCCGTCAACGGCGCGGTGATCCCCTCGCCGGCACTGAACGTCAAACCCGCGGACACGATCACGGTCGACGGCAAGCCGCTGCCGCAGCGCGAGCGCACGCGGCTCTTTCTCTATTACAAGCCGCGCGGGCTGGTGACGACCAACTCCGACCCCGAAGGCCGCCCAACCATCTTCGGCGCGCTGCCGAAAAACCTGCCGCGGCTGATCAGCGTCGGCCGGCTCGATCTCAACACCGAGGGGCTGTTGCTCTTGACCAACGACGGCGGCCTCGCCCGCGTGCTGGAATTGCCGGAGACCGGATGGCTGCGGCGCTACCGCGTGCGCGCGCTCGGGCGGGTCACGCAGGCGGCGCTCGACGGTTTGCGCAATGGCATCGAGATCGACGGCGTGCGCTATGGCGCCATCGAAGCCACGCTCGACCGCGAGCAAGGCTTCAATATCTGGCTCACCTTTGCCATCCGCGAGGGCAAGAACCGCGAGGTGCGCAATGTCCTGGAACACCTCGGCCTGAAGGTGAACCGGCTGATCCGGCTGTCCTTCGGCCCGTTTCAGTTGGGCGAACTGAAGGAAGCGGCGGTCGAGGAAGTAAAAACCCGGATGCTGCGCGACCAGCTCGGCGAGCGCATCGTGGCGCAGGCCGGTGTCGATTTCGACGGGCCGGTTGTGGATCGCAGCAACCCCGAACGCGGCGAGTCCCCCTCACCCTCCGCGCCGCTGCGCGGCGCTCTTCCCTCTCCCCGCAAGCGGGGAGAGGGTGGCGAGCGGCGAAGCCGTGAGCCGGGTGAGGGGCATCGCGATGCAAGATCGAAGGGAAACGTAAGCCGTCACCCTGAGGTGCGAGTGCAGCGAGCCTCGATGGGCGGCGGCCCGGGCCGTGGCCATTCATCCTTCGAGGGCCGCCTGCGGCGGCCACCTCAGGATGACGATAAAAAACGCATCACCCGCAACGACATCATCGCCGACCGCCGCGGGCGAAAAATCCCGGTGACGCGCACGCATACGGAAAAATCTGAAAGCCTTGCGCCGCCGAAACCTCGCGGCAAGCCGCCGCGCCGTGACCGCACGCGCGGCCCGCGTCCCGCTCGGCCGCGCTGATGCGCGTCGTCGGCGGACGACTGCGCGGGCGCCCGCTCACCGCGCCGAAATCTCAGGCAATCCGCCCCACCGCCGACCGGCTGCGCGAGTCACTGTTCAACATTCTGATCCACGCCTACGAAAACCCCATCGCCGATGCGCGGGTACTCGATCTCTTCGCCGGCACCGGCGCGCTGGGCATCGAGGCGATCTCGCGCGGCGCAGCCTTCGCGCTCTTTGTCGATGACGGCGTCGAGGCGCGTTCGCTGCTGCGCGCCAACGTGGAGGCGCTGGGGCTCGGCGGCGTTACGCGGGTCTTCCGCCGCGACGCCACCAAGCTCGGCGTCGTGCACCCGGTCGAGCCGTTCTCGCTGGTTTTCGCCGACCCGCCTTATGGCAAGGGCCTGGGCGAGCAGGCGCTGGCTTCGGCGCGCGACGGCGGCTGGCTGACGCCGCAGGCGCTGATCGTGGTGGAGGAAGCGGTGGCCGCCGCCTTCAAAGCGCCGGAAGGTTACGAGGAAATCGAGCGGCGGGCCTACGACGACACGGAATTTGTATTTCTTCGGATCAAAACAGAGGGTTCCGGCGTTGTCTCGGGCGGCACCTGATTGCGTGCCGCTTTCTTTGTTTTTTACACATCTTGAAACCATTACGGAGGCGGCGATGAAGGCTACGGTGAAGCGCGGAAATACCAAACGGGCGAAATCCGTCAAAGAGGCCAAGCGCGATGTGGCGAAGACAACCAAGGCCGGTAAAGGAACGAAAGCCGGCACAAGCAAAATAACCGACTATCCGATTGCCGAAACCTTGCGCTGGGTCTCCGAGGGCGAAAAGCTCCTGGAAAAATGGGGCGCGATAAAGTCCCCCGTGGCGAAAAGAATTGCCAGCGGCGTTTCGAAAATTCTTTCGGTGTTGGAGGCGCTCACCGAGTTGAGGAAAATGTAGCCGGGGTATTTCGCCCCGCATAGCCGCGCTAAGCTTAGTCCTGTCGCTTTTTCGATTTCCGCATGCCATCCGGCGGCGGGTTTTCGCCCGCGCTCTGCTTGAGCGCCGCGCGTAGGTCGGTTGGCCGGCCGTGCTTTTTCAGCAGATCGCGGAAAGCCTCGTCGGCGAGTTCCTGGAATGTCATCATGCGGTCGCCGGCCAGCAGATCGAGCGCGTTGAAGGTTTCATGGTCGAAGGCGACCCGTTTACCCACGGTTCCCTCCTCGGTGGTTTTGCGACGGATGGCCATGATGCGCGTGCCTTGTTAGCGCTTGTCCCGATCGCCTGGGGAGGCGTTGCCCGCGCCTTTGGCGCGCCGATCCACGCCCGACCGCCGGTCCGCTGCTCGCCTTTCGCCAAGGGCGCGCTTCTCTTCCTCCGACCGCGTGTCTTTGCCGCTGCGGCGATCGGCGC
>JAXDOR010000130.1:0-3126 GCA_034668825.1 Alphaproteobacteria bacterium
TGCATGGACAGCACGCCGCTATTGCTTATGCTCGGCGGTCACGCGAGGTGACATGAGCGAAATGGAAGTTCCTAATACCAAGGCGGCGGGAGCAGAGCCTCCGGCCGGCTGTCCCGAGGAAAAGGCAGGGCGCATCGGCGTCCTCATCGTCAATCTCGGGACGCCGGACGCCACCGACTTCTGGTCGATGCGCCGTTATCTCAAGGAATTTCTCTCCGACCGGCGCGTGATCGAAACCAATTCGCTGGCCTGGAAGCTTATTTTCAACGTCGGCATCCTGACGCTGCGGCCACGCTTCAAGGGCCGCGACTACGACAAGATCTGGAACCGCGAGAGAAACGAATCGCCGCTGAAGACGATCACGCGGTCGCAGGCGGAAAAGCTGTCGGTGATGCTGAGCGCCGCCGATTCACGCATCGTTACCGACTGGGCCATGCGCTACGGCAATCCGTCGATCCGCTCGCGGCTTGCGGCGCTCACCGCGCAAGGTTGCGAACGCATCGTAATCGTCCCGCTCTATCCGCAATACGCGGCGGCGACCACGGCGACCGTCGGTGATGAGGTATTCCGCGAGCTTATGCGGATGCGGCGGCAGCCCACCGTCCGTTTCGTTCCGCCCTATTACAACGACCCGGTCTATATCGACGCCTTGGTTTCCTCGACCCAAGCGGCAATCGCCAAACTCGCATTCGCGCCGGAAGTTATCGTCGCGTCCTTCCACGGCATACCGAAGGACTATGTGCTCAAAGGCGATCCCTATTACGCCCATTGCGTCGAGACGGCACGGCTGATGCGCGAGGGGCTTGGTCTCGACGAGAGCAAGTTCATGCTGACTTTCCAGTCGCGCTTTGGCCGCACCGAGTGGCTCCAGCCCTATACCGATCAGACCTTGAAAAGCCTGGCCGCACGCGGGGTGAAAAATATCGCGGTGGTAACGCCGGGCTTTTCCGCCGATTGTCTGGAGACGCTGGAGGAGATCGCAATGGAGAACGCGGAGGTCTTTCGGCATAGCGGCGGCGAGAACTTCGCCGCGATTCCATGCCTCAACGACAGCGAATTGGGAATGAGGGTGATCGGCCACGTGACGCAACGCGAGTTGCAGGGGTGGCTGTAACCGCAAAGCAAAAATCGGCAACGGGAGGGAGCGTCATGAAGGCAATGTCTTCGGTCATCGGCGGCGTCGGCTTGGCGGCGCTGTTGCTAACGGCGGCTCTGATGCAGCCGGCGCGCACGCAGCCGGCATCGGGGGGCGCCTGGTCCACCAAATCGCCGATGGCGGCCCAGCATAACGAAATTCCCGGCGTCACCGTCGGCGGCAAGATCTATACGATCTCCGGCAGCAACCGCACCGATTACGACCTGAAGGGCGTCGAGGAATACGACCCCGCCACGGACCGCTGGCGCGCCCGCGCGTCCATCCCGAGCGGTGTCAATCACGGCACCGCCGCGGTCGTGAACGGCAAAGTCTACGTGTTCGGCGGCTTCAGCAAGCGTCAGCACGGCGATCCAATCACGGCGGTGCAGGAATATGACCCGGCTGCCGACAGCTGGCGCAAGGTCGGTGACCTCAAGGTCGCGCTCGGATCGATCAGCGCGGTGGCGCTGGACGGGAAAATTCATCTGATTGGCGGACGCGGCGCCAAACTCAACAGCACTGTCGCTAACCACGATATCTATGACCCAGCAACCAACACCTGGACCGCGGCGGCTCCCTTATCCGGCGTGCGCGATCACATCATGATGGTGGTCGCCGACGGGAAAATCCATGCGATCGGCGGCCGCACCGCCGAGTCCGGCGATTTCGTCAACACGCACGAAATCTATGACCCGAAGACCAACGCCTGGGCCTCCGGCCCGGCACTTCCAACCCCGCGCAGCAACGGCACTGGCGTGCTGTACAAAGGCATGATCGTGGTGATGGGCGGCGAGGGCGGCCCTACCGGGGTTTTCGTTGAGAATGAAGGCTTCGATCTCAAGACCGGCCAATGGTCGACGCTCGCGCCGCTGCCGGCGGGACTGCATGGCATGGCCTCGGCTGTGGTGGGCGACACCGCCTATGTTATCGGCGGCTCGTTAGGTAACGGCAGTGGATCCGCCACCGAGCAGTTGCTGGCATTCCGGCTGCCCTAAGGCAGGACGCGGGATTAGGCCACGCCGGCGCGCAGAAGATCGTGGAAGTGAACGATGCCGACGGGCTTTTCGCCCTCGACGACCATTAACACCGTCCGCTTTAGCGAATTGAGAATCTCCAAGGCTTCGCTGGCAAGCTGATCGGGCCGCACTGTATTGGGATTTTCCGTCATCACGGAATCCACTGTGGCGGCGAGCAAATCCGGGCCCATGTGACGCCGCAGATCGCCGTCGGTGATAATGCCAACGAGGTGGCCGCGGGAATCGGTAATGCCGACGCAGCCGAATCCCTTCACAGACATTTCCATGATGGCGTCCGCCATGCGCGAGCCGAGGGGCGCCAGCGGAATGGCAGCGCCCCTATGCATGATGTCGCGCACGAATTTGAGCAACGCGCCGAGCTGTCCCGACGGATGCAGAATGCCGAAATCCACCGCCGTGAAGCCACGGTTCTCCAACAGCGCGACCGCGAGCGCGTCGCCCAACGCAAGCTGCATCAAGGACGACGTGGTGGGCGCTAGATTATGCGGGCAGGCTTCCCGCGCCGGCGGCAGCCCCAAGACCACGTCGGCCGCTCGCCCGAGCGCACTGTCGGCCTTCGCGGTGATGGCGATAAGGCCGATACGAAACCGGCGCGAATAATCGATAAGGTTCTTCAGCTCGGCCGTCTCGCCCGACCACGACAGCGCCATGATGGCGTCGTCCTTGGCGATCATGCCGAGGTCGCCGTGGCTCGCTTCACCGGGATGGACGAAAAAGGCCGGAGTGCCGGTGGACGCAAACGTAGCCGCGATCTTGCGGCCGACATGGCCGGATTTTCCCATGCCGGTGACGATCACCCGGCCGCGAACGCCGCCGATCAACTCGACCGCTTCGATGAAGGGAGAACCGAGCCCGTCCTTGATGGCGGCCGCCAGCGCGGTGATGCCGCTGGCTTCGGCTTCGAGCGTGCGCAGCGCCGAGGCGATGGAGGCGCGGCCGCGTTCGCTCGCGTGC
>JAXDOR010000131.1:0-2923 GCA_034668825.1 Alphaproteobacteria bacterium
AGGCTGAGAAAACAGCCCATGGCTCCCACCAGCACCGCGAATGGTAGGATTTTTTCCGTCGCTTGCGGAACGCGATAGAGCGAAATCCGCAGCACGGTCCAAGACGATATGTTGGGCACGTTGGCGGCGCGCCGCATGTTCTCGATATAATCGATCAAAACGACCAGGACAAAAATGCCAAGGAATACGGCGGCCACCGTGCCTATGAAGCGGCGGACAAAGTAGCGCGAAAGGATGCCTGTCGATATCACAGCGTCACCTTCGCACCGGCTTTCCAGCGTTGCGCGCGCTCGACCAGGGCGAAAACCCACTGAAAATTAAACTGCGGCATGCTGATCATGGTGCCGCGCGAAATCACCACCAGGCTGTAGGCGAAAACGCCGATCACCGAGGCATAAAGCAGGAGCAGGACAATCGGTGTCTTCGCCGCGACAACGATCGCGCCGAAACCGAGGAAGCGCAACGTGCCGACCGTTGCGATTGCCAGACCAAGGGCGAGCGCCTGGCTTTGCCGCGTTGTCTTCGGCGCGCCGAGAATGGCGAAAGCGATGACCGCGAAAGCCATGGGATAGATCGGCGAAAGCAGCCGGTCGTGGAATTCCGCACGGAATTGTCCAGGGGAGGCCTTGTAGTTGGGGTCTTCGGTATCGGGGACGGCCAAGTCCCACAGATACCATTCGGAAGCGCCGAATTTCGTGATCTGTGTGCTGTTGCCGGCGAATTGCGATAGGTCGAATGCATAGCGGTCGAACACCACGATCGTCGGATCGCGCTGGGTAGCCTCTTGGCGCTGCAAGCTTCCGTTATTGAGCAACAGGAAGGTGCCCCGCTCGTTCTGCAGAATCTCGCCTTGCTCCGCCAGCAGGGTCAGACGTTCGCCGGGGCTGCGGCGATCGTCGACGAAGACGTCGAGCAGTTGATTGCCGGGCGTGCGCTCCCGGATTTGCAGGGTAAGCCCGTTCTCGATCGAGTAAAACCGGCCCGGCTGCACGATGTTGGTGACTAGATCGGCGCGCACTCTGGCAATCGCACTGCGCAATTCACGAATGCCCTTTGGCGCGATATAGGCGCTGATCACCGCGACGATGAGCGAAATCACCAGCGTGACCAGCAGAAACGGGCGAAAGATGCGCCATGGCGACATCCCGGCCGCATTCATCACGATCAATTCGGAATCGGTATTGAGCTTATTGAGTACATAAAAAACAGCGATCACGAGAGAGATCGGGGCGATGACCAGCAGCAGGGCGGGAATGAGCATGCCGGTGATGCCCATGAATACCAGGATCGTTTGTCCGTTATTGGTGATCAGATCGATGTCGCGCAGCGCATGCGTGATCCAGATAATCCCGGTCAGGCTGATCATGACCAACAGGAATGTGCCGAAGGTCGTGCGAAAGATGTAGCGATCGATTGCGCGCATGAGGCTACGGTGTCCCCGCATCACGCCGATTCGTCCAGACGCCCAGGCGCTGCGACCCTTCGCCGCGATCGCCTGCCCCTTCATTGCCACGGATAATCTTGATGTCCCCGTCCTCACGTTAGCCGGCCCGCGGACTGGCGGTCCAGGTTGCGCTAGTCCTGGCCCAAGGACATGGCAGAACCACGGCAGCCAATTCCTGAAGCGGTAATAGCACGCAAGCAGCGGTAAAAGTGAGCCCGCCGCGGCCGGAGCCATCGTCCGCCCCGGCAGCTCAACGGCTTAGCTTCGGTCGAGCGGATCTCCCTTCGCGCCGTCGATGAGATAGACGACGTAATAGTCGATCACGACCCCGCGGCGCAGCCGTGGCAGCCGCGCGATCTCCGTCACTTTTTCGTAGCGGTCGGCCAGCGCGTGGCGCGGTTCGTTATCCGAACCGGCGGGGTGCGGCTCACCTTCTTCGATCACCGCCAGCAGGGGACCGCGCAGGAATTTATCGTCGGGTTGAGGGCTGTTGACCCAGCGCAAGCGTTCGTTGATCTGCACCACCGGAGGATGCGAGGGCAGGTAAAAACTGAGCCATGCCGTATCCGCATAATTCAGCGTCAGGATACCGGGAGCATGCGACCGGACGCGAATTTCATCTATTTTGAGTCCGATGTCGCGCCATCCCGCCGCGAGCGCGCGCGCCGTGGGATCGCGGCCGTCTAACGGCAGGAGGCCGGTGGCTGCCTGCAAGGCGACGACAAGGAAGATGCCAAGGCCGACCGGTGCCGCGAGGCTGCGCGAGCGCTCTATCAATGTCCGCCAGGACCCGCGCCAGGATAACGCATGGCTGGCCGCCGCCGCGGCCACAACCAAGGTCGGATAGATCGGCGCCAGCCAGTTACCTTCAACCCGATCATGGAGTGAATGCACAATGAAGTAGATCAACGTCGGCCAGACCAAAGCTGCGATCAGTACCCGCTCGGTCCGGGATATTTCGCTTCCCGCGGTCAGCGCCCATAGGCCCGTAAGGCTGAGAACGAAAATGGACGGCGTGGCCAGGCCGATCTGCGCGGCCACGAACTCGAATAAGTACCACGGCTCGAAACCGCCGAACCCGGCGCGGCCGAATTGCTTGAGGAACGACACGTAACCGTGTTCGGCATTCCACAGGATCACCGGTGTAAACAACAGCAGCGCAAGCAGGCCGCCGAGATAGGGCCAGGGCGTGGCCAGCCAGCGCCGCATCTCGGGAACAAGCACGAGCCAGAGCAGGATGCCGGCGCCGAGCATCAACGCGCTGTATTTCGACAGCAGCGCACATCCGGCCGCGGCGCCAACGCCCAGCCACCAAGGGCCTCGTCCACTCTCAGCCACCTTGGCCAGGAAGTAGAGAACGAAGGCGCTGGCGACGATCAGCGGGGCGTCCGGTGTGATAATCAAGGTGCCGGCGCCGACCATCAAAGTCAGGTTGAAGTAGAGCGCGGCGACCGCACCGACCCGCACGCCGAACAGGAT
>JAXDOR010000132.1:0-3860 GCA_034668825.1 Alphaproteobacteria bacterium
GCCCTGGTGCGCATGCGCGAGCAATTGATCGACGCCATGGATCACCGCGACGATCTCGGCATCGTCGATGCTGATTTCGTGCATCTCTTCTCGTCCTGGTTCAACCGCGGGTTTCTGGTGCTGCGGCGCATCGGCTGGTCCACCCCGGCCGTGGTGCTGGAAAAGATCATCCGTTATGAGGCGGTGCACGCCATTCGCGACTGGGACGATCTGCGTCGGCGCATCGATCCGCCGGATCACCGCTGTTACGCATTCTTTCATCCGGCGCTGGTCGATGAACCGCTGATCTTTGTCGAAGTCGCGTTGATGCGGGAAATACCCGCCGCGATCGGTCCGATCCTGGCCACGAAGCGCGACCTGGTCGAGCCGGGCAAGGCGAACACGGCGGTGTTCTATTCGATTTCCAACTGCCAGCGCGGGCTTGCTGGTGTTTCTTTCGGCAACTTCCTCATCAAGCAGGTGGTCGAGGAGATTTGCCGTGAAATCCCTCGGCTCTCGACCTTTGTGACGCTGTCGCCGGCTCCCTCCTTCGCCGAATGGCTGCGCCGCGAGCGCCACGCGGAAGCCTCAGCGGCGCTGCGTCCGGAAGATAAGCCGCTGCTGGCGCCGCTCGACCGCGAGGATTGGTGGCAAATACCGGCGATGGCGGAAAAGGTGCGCGAGCCGCTGTTGCGCGCGGCCGCCTGGTATTATCTGCACGCCCGCACCCCGCGCGGCCTGCCGAGGGATCCGGTCGCCCGCTTCCATCTTGGCAACGGCGCACGGCTGGAGCGGATGAATTTTCTCGCCGACACCTCGCAAAAGGCGTTGCGCCAATCGCACGGGCTGATGGTGAATTATCTCTACGATCTCGACGACATCGAAAAGAACCACGAGGCCTTTGCCGAGCACCGCACCGTCGTCGCCTCCAGCGCGGTGACTAAATTTGATCGCGGGCCGGCTTTGCAGCTTGTTGCGGTGGATGCGTGAGAGGCGAAGTTACGGTGCGCGAACCTATTCTGCGTCATGGCCGGGCTTGTCCCGGCCATCCACGTCTTTAGTTCCTGAAAGAAGTAAGTCGTGGATGCCCGGCACAAGGCCGGGCATGACGAATATCAGCTACGCCCATCTTGCATCACGCCTTCCCATATACCGGCACCACCGCGCCGCGCGTGACGCGATTGTCGGGCGAGGCGAGGAACAGGATGGAACTCGCTACTTCCTCAACTTTCGGCCACGCGGCGTAATCGGCCTTCGGCATCGCCGCGCGGTTAGCCGGCGTATCCATGATCGAGGGCGCGACGGCGTTCACCAGAATTCCGTCCTTCGCCACTTCTTCCGCCAGCGCGACCGTGAGCGCCGCCACGCCCGCCTTGCTTGCGGTATAGGCCGCCATGCCGGCGCCGCTGCGCCATTCCAACGCGGCGCGCGCCGCGACATTGACGATCCGTCCGCCGTCGCCGGTACGAAGCATGGCATTCACCGCCGCCCGGCAGCACAGGAAACACGTCACCAAATTCATCTCGAGTTGACGCGTCAGGTCGGCTTTGCCGGTTTTCGCCACCGCAGCCGCGGCAAAGCCGCCGGCGAGATGGATCGAGCCCCAGAGCCGCGGCACGCCGTCAAACAGGCGTCCGACCGCCGCTTCGTCGGTGAGGTCGGTGCTGCCGCCGGCAAGAACGATCTGCCGATGCGCGCGATGCAGAAAACGCTCGGCCTCTTCTTTCAGGTGCCAGGGAATGTGGCAGGTCGCGCCGGCCTCGATCAGCGCGCCGACCACGGCGATGCCCAGCGCGCCGGTTCCTCCGGTGACGACGACATGCTTGCCGGAAAAATCCATCTCGACCTCCTCTCGCCTCTCCCCGTAAACGGGAAGAGGGAGCTTACCCCCTCCCGCGCTTAGCGCGCGTCGGCAGCATCTGATATTCGATCCAGTTCGCCACTTCGCTGACGCGCATGCGCTTATCGAGCACATTCTTGCTGATGCCGTGACGCCAAGCCAGACGTTTGTCCTCGGGATTGTGATGCAGCGCGTCGAGATCGCCGGCGAAAATCTCAATATCGGCGTTATCCAGAAAGAACCCTTCGCCGATCAATCTCGCTCCGATGCGCCGCACGATCGCGGCGACCTCCCGCAGCGGATATTCCGGATGATATTGCACGCCCCAGGCGACGGCGCCGTTGCAGCGGATCTCCGCGCTCTGCACCTCGGAGACGGCATTGCTCGCCAAAACTGTGGTTCCCGGCGCCAGACTTTCCACCTCGTCCATATGCACGGTCGGCGCGTTGAACACGTCAGGCTTGCCGACATACATCGGATGCTTCCGCCCAGCCTCGGTCAGCCTGATGCCGCGGCCGAAGCCGAGTTCGCGGCCGTGCGGATTGCGGCGCACGCTGCCGCCGGCGGCAACGGTCAAGACCTGCAGTCCCCAGCATGAACCGAACACCGGCGTGCCTGCGGCAAACACCGCGCGCAACAGGTCGATCTGCCGCGCCACCTCCGGGCTCGCGTCATAGATATGCAGCGCCGAGCCGGTGATGGTGACGCCGTCATAGCCTTCGAGCGACTCGCCGCTGGGCAATTGCGAGGCAGGGTCGGCAGGGGAGCAGATGTCCACAATCGCGCCGGGCATGAGTTCGCGCAGCAGGTTGGCATAGCCCTGGCTCGCCGGCACGCCGCCGGCGGCAACGTGCTCGGCAAGCGACGCCGGAGAGTTTCCTTCAATGACGAGCAGGCGGGGAGAGGACATCGGCTAGGGTGTTGATGCGTGTGCGAGTGAGCCACCATAGAACAGTCACGGCCATGGTGATATCGTCCCGACGACGCTAAGACGAATTATCCAATGCGCAGCGTTTGTATGTACGCCACTCAGCCGTCTACTGCCGTCGAGTACCTGGGCAACTCAGCTCACGCCCGTCTATTTTCACGCAACACAAACATACTGCGAACGGTTCATTCCGATACGTTGCGCCGCGCCTTTCGCAAGGTCGAGCCGAGCGCCCATCCGATACGAAATTCCCCATGGTCCGGTATCGTTGACCCTGACGCTCACTGAACGGCCGCTGTTGGGATTTGTCACGGTCAGCGTTGTCCCAATAGGCCAGGTCCGAGCTGCCGCCGTATTACCATTCACATTAAATCGTTCGCCGCTCGCGGTACGTTTTCCGGTGGCGTACCAACTGGCGAGAATCTCTTGCCCGGAGCAATTGCCGGATCGCTTTACATACTTATGAATCGAGCCCCACCCCGCCGCGTTTGCTGACGTGAACGTCAGGAGGAAAATAAATGTCGCAATGCTGATATTTTTCATTGGAGATCGCCTTCGCTTTCATTGGTCGTTATCGGATCGTGGTGATGGCTCACCGGCTGGAATCTGTTGCTCGCGCGAGAACGAGGCCGAAAAGAGGCGTGCTGATGCAAATCCGAAATTGACCGAGGCTGGCCGCAGACGTGCTGACGAACGGAAACCGAGCAAAGATCGCACATTTCAGGAATTGATCCGCCGAATAGCTTATTATGCAAGCCTATGGGAATGACCTGGATGGATGCCCTTGGTCGTAAAGACAAAGCCATTCATCTTTTCCGGGAACAAACGAAGCTACCGTAGTCAGCTTTTCGCCTTCAGACAGAGCCACGGAATTAGCGCGGATGGCCGACTTCGATCTTGCCATTATCGGCGGCGGCATCAACGGCACCGGCATCGCCCGTGACGCCGCCGGTCGTGGGCTGCGTGTTCTTCTGGTCGAGCAGAATGATCTTGCCTCCGGCACCTCGTCGGCATCCTCGAAGTTGATCCATGGCGGGCTGCGCTATCTCGAACATGGCGAGTTTCGGCTGGTGCGGGAGGCGCTTGCCGAGCGCGAGGTGATGCTGCGCATGG
>JAXDOR010000133.1:0-9609 GCA_034668825.1 Alphaproteobacteria bacterium
GAATCAAGCTGCGATAGATAGGTTTCCCGGCACCGTTTGCCGCCAAATCGACCCCTTTTCACCGCTTTTCGGGCGCGCCGCCGCCGGATACCGCCCATTTCGAAGGCAGGGTGGTTGACCCATTGGAGTCATTAACCGCACCGAGCCCCCGCAATTGGGCATTGCGATTCGAAAATCGCGGGTTCGAGTGTATTGAGCCTGAAAGCTGGCGGAGATGGAGGGATTCGAATCCAAGGCCCCGGCTTCGCCGGCGCCGTCCATGCGCGAGGCAACGCGCAAAGCGCGCCGCCGCGCGCGAAAATCGAGGGTTCGAATGAAACAAGCCTTAAAGGATGGCGGAGCCGGAGGGATTCGAACCCTCGATACGCCTTTGGAGCGTATAACGGTTTAGCAAACCGCCGCCTTCAGCCACTCGGCCACAGCTCCGTTGCGCCGATATAAACCCGACCGGCAAGGTCTTACAAGCCGCGATCAGGCAGCCACGCGCAACGGCAATTCTGAATGAGTTGGCATCTGCGGATGTTGCTTCAACCATTCCCGCGCCGCATGCTGCGCCATGCCGATTTCAGCATCGGACATTTCAACGGCGATCTCGCGCCGCAGACGGGCGGCATCGGCGCAGCCCTTCATTGCCGCGAGATTGAACCACTTGTGCGCGGACACCAGATCCACCGGACCGGAGCGCCCGCTCGAATGCACCATGCCGAGTTCGAAAAACACGTCGGCGGTGGCCGGCGCTCGGCCGAGAACCGCTAATTCGACTTCGCTTATCTCATAACGAGCCATTTTGGCCTCCCCTGTATGCGCGTGTCCCATCCCACTCGCCGGACTTCGCGCCATTCTGCCTAGCGGTGTTGCCGCCGTGCACGCAGATCATGGGGAGAAAATTTGAAGAGCAGTTTAAGCGTCGCAATGAATGAAGTCTGAATGATTCAAAGTGCTCCGACGACGGAGCAAAGCGTTAAGTACCTAAAGGTGCGCTGCGCCTCGATCTTCGTAGGCGCATCATTGATTGCTAACCGTGCCGGTTTGCGCCGTGATAACCATCAGCGCTGTTTGCGCGGCGAAAACTCACCGCGAGCGTTGCTCGAATAAGATTGAACGGACCTTGGGATCGAGCATGTTCACCTTGCTCGCTTCCTCTACTCTCAGATGCATGCCGCGATGCACGGCTGGACGCGCGAGCAGTGTTTCCAGCCAGCGTTTGACATGAGGGAAGTCCGCGATGTCCTGCCCCTGCCGCTCCCACCGGCTTACCCAACCGACGCAGGCCATGTCGGCAATGGAATATTTGCCGGCCAGAAATTCGCGGTCGGCGAGGCGCTTGTTCATCACGCCATAAAGCCGATTGCATTCGTTGGTGTAGCGCTTGATCGCATATTCAATTTTTTCCACGGTATCGCGACGGAAGTGATGCGCCTGCCCGGCCATCGGCCCCAATCCGCCCACCTGCCAGAACAGCCACTGTTCGACCTCGACGCGGGCGCGTTCAGAAGCCGGATAGAACTTGCCGGTCTTGCGCCCGAGATGTTGCAAGATGGCGCCGGATTCGAAAATCGAGATGGGCTTGCCGCCCGGCCCATCATGATCGACGATCGCCGGCATCCGGTTGTTGGGCGAGATCGCCAAAAATTCCGGCTTAAACTGCTCACCCGCGGCAATATTGACCGGACGCATGACGTAAGGCAGCCGGCATTCCTCGAGCATGATGGAGATTTTGTACCCGTTTGGCGTCGGCCAATAATAGAGATCGATGGGGTTCTGCTTCGCACGCGCGCGGTTGCGCTGTGGGCTTTTGGCTTTTATGCTTTTTTTCTTGGTCGTGCCGGCTTTGACGCGCGCCATTGGAAGCTCCTTTTGAAAAAGAAACGCGGAGCCCTTCATTAAGTGGGCGCCCGGGAAACGGCAACGCCGCGTCGGAAGCTTGCCCGACGGTTGCAACTTCGTGCAACCTGTAGACGAATATCGGTTCCTCAGCTATTCTCGCGGCATTGGACACTGTGGAAGTCAAAGCAGTGAGGTTGAGGGGGAGGAGTTCATGTTGAAGCAAGTCCTAGCCGCCGCAATCACGGTGGCGTTCGTCATCACCGCGCCTTTTGCAGCGACCGGCCAGCCGGCGCAGACACAAACTGCCAAGGCCGCGAAGGCTGCCACAAAAAGTCGAACGCTGAGTCCCGGGCAGCAAGCCGCGCGAGACCGTCAGAAAAAATGCGGAGCGGAATGGAAAGAAGCAAAGGCGGGCGGCAAGATCGCCAAAGGAATGAAGTGGCCGAAATATTGGAGCGAGTGCAATACGCGGCTGAAAGGCCAAGGCGCGTGATGCAACGGTGACCGAGCTTAAGGCTCACCGTGAGAAATACGGAGGGCGTCGGCGAGATTATCCAAGGTTCGACCCGGCTTACCGGTGAGATACGGAACCTGTCCGTCCCCCTTCTTCGCGCGTCCCGCTCCCTTGAGAGCCGGACTCATGAAGCTCGATCCTCGTTGTCTCGCCGACGCCCTCCGTTGTCGACTTGAGCCGGCGTCGCCCTGACGGTGGCGTTAGCCCGTCCCGTCCTTCGGCATCGCCGGCTCATGTGACGTGGTCTTCAAAAGCCGATCGATGAGAGCGGCTACTTCTTCTTCGCGGTTTTGCGCTTCGTCTTCTTCGCTGTCTTCTTTGCCGCTGACTTGGTCTTCGATTTGGCTTTCTTTGCCATGCTGCCCTCCTGAGCCACGATGAGATGGCGCTGCAGTAACAGTGCAGTCGCGAATCGACGTGCACTGCACTTCGATTACTACAGCACAATAAAAAAAACAGCGACTCCGCTTAAAGAAGCCTTTACGCACAGAGCCGCGCGCCATGCGCCGCGCCCGCGCGCCGCCACGCTGAAGACAAAACGCAAACTAGATCGGCGGCGACGATAATGTTGCTCGCTAATTTCACGACGATGAAAAAAACCTTATGCGATAAGGTTATTTTTGATATTGGAAAATTCATATTTGCAAAAATGCTCCGCCGTGCGCGCCATCGGTAAGCGACTTGCGTGGCGCCGCAAGGCATCTTCGTTCGGCAATATTCTGCTGTGAATTATTTTCGCGGCGAGTGCCCGCGAGACGTGCTCGGGAGCTTCGAATCGCGCTCACTCGCGCGAATCGGCGTCAAGTGATTCGCGCGCTATCGTCTCGCGCGGTGTGGATGAAGCGTCTTCGAGCGACCGCTGAAGGACGTTTTTCGGTCGCGAATTCGGCTCGCGCGACGCCGCTGCGTGCTCTCGCACGCCGTCGCGGATGTCGTAAAAAGAAAACCCAGGATGCCGCGAACGCCCATCCGCCGTCTGCCGGTGCTCAGATGCCGAGTTTGCGCTTGAGCAGATCGTTGACGGCCTGCGGGCTCGCCTTGCCGCCGGAGGATTTCATCACCTGACCGACAAACCAGCCGATGAGCGCGGGTTTCGCCCGCGCCTGCGCCGCCTTGTCGGAGTTGGCGGCGATGATCTCGTCGACCAGCTTTTCGATCGCGCCCGTGTCGGTGACCTGTCTCATGCCGCGGGCCTCGACGATGGCTCCTGGATCGCCGCCCTCGCTCCACACGATGTCGAATAAATCCTTGGCAATCTTGCCGGAAATGGTCCCCCGCGCCATGAGATCGAGGATTGCACCGAGTTGCACTGCGGACACCGGCGACGCGGAAATGTCCTTGCCTTCCTTATTGAGACGGCCAGCGAGCTCGTTGATCACCCAGTTGGCCGCCGCCTTCGTGTCGCGCTCCTTCGCCACCGCCTCGAAGAAGTCAGCCGTGGCGCGTTCGCTCGCCAGCACATCGGCGTCATACGAGGAGAGTGCGTAGTCGCGAACAAGACGCGCCTTCTTCTCGTCGGGCAGCTCCGGCAAGGCAGCCTTCAACTCCTCGACATAGGCTTCGGTGAATTCGAGCGGTAGCAGGTCGGGATCAGGGAAGTAGCGGTAGTCATGCGCTTCCTCCTTGTTGCGCATGGAGCGCGTCTCGCCCTTGCCGGCGTCGAACAGCCGCGTCTCTTGGGTGATGTTGCCGCCGTTTTCGAGAATCTCGATCTGGCGGCGCGCCTCGTAGTCAATCGCCTGACCGATGAAGCGAATGGAGTTGACGTTCTTGATCTCGCAACGCGTGCCGAGCGGCGCGCCCGGCCGGCGCACGGAGACGTTGACGTCAGCGCGCAGGGAGCCTTCCTCCATGTTGCCGTCGCAGGTACCGAGATAGCGCAAGATGCTGCGCAGCTTGACCACATAAGCCTTCGCCTCATCCGCGGAACGCAGATCCGGTTTCGACACGATCTCCATCAGCGCGACGCCGGAACGGTTGAGATCGACAAAGGACATCGACGGGTGCTGGTCGTGCAGCGATTTGCCGGCATCCTGTTCGAGGTGCAGCCGTTCGATACCGACCTTCACGGTCTCACCGTCCGGCATATTCAGGGTCACCTCACCCTCTCCCACAATCGGCGACTTGTACTGGCTGATCTGGTAACCCTGCGGCAGGTCGGGATAGAAATAATTCTTCCGGTCGAACACCGACTTCAGATTGATTTTCGCCTTCAGACCGAGACCGGTGCGGATAGCCTGCTTGACGCATTCCTCGTTGATGACCGGCAGCATTCCCGGCATCGCGGCGTCGACCAGCGACACTTGCGCATTCGGTTCAGCCCCGAAAGTCGCGGCGGCGCCCGAGAACAGCTTGGCGTTAGAGGTAACCTGCGCGTGGACTTCGAGACCGATGATGACTTCCCAGTCGCCATCCGCGCCTTTGAGAAGTTTCGCGTTCTTTATTGGCGCGTTCATGGGGATTCGATAATCTGTCCCACCCGCCCGTTCAAGTGGTCGCGCGGCAATTCGCCCCGTGTCGCCACGCGTAACGGTAAGTATTATGCGACATTGTCAGGGGCACATGAGAGCGGCGATGGCCGAAAGCGGCGGCAAAAGCGCATTCCTTGGACTGGTGCTCGGCGGTCTCGCACTGCTCGCGGCGCTGGTCGGATTTGTCGTCTATGGTATGCCGGTCGGCGGCAATACCGACCACCTCACTGTCGGGATGCCGAAGCCGACCGTGCCGAAAAAGAACTGAAGATTAGCTCGTCAGTTCGATTTGTGCGACGCCGGCTTGTGCAGGAACTCGATGCTGATGCGCGTTCCGGAATCGGGAACAGAGTCGAGCTTGAAATCTAACTGCCGGCTGTTCTCGCGCAGCGTTTGCACGATCAGTGCGCCGAGCTTGCCGCGCTGTGGCCAATTGGCGTCTCCCGCGAAGCCGACACCGTCGTCGGCAAAGATTATGCGATAGCGCTGCTCGTCTTCGCAAAAGCATTCGAGCGTAATGGTACCGCTGTCCCGGCCAACGAAGGCGTGCTTGAAGGAATTCGTCAGCAACTCGTTGATCAAGAGACCGACCGGCATCGCCACGTTTACCGAGACGGGGCAATAGCTGACTTTAAGGTCGAGTTGGATGCCGCCGACGGCATGGGTGCGCACGGCGGCCGTCGCGATCTCGCTGAGATAGGGCCCGAGATCGACCTCCGGTCTCCAATGATCCATCGACATCGCTTGGTACAGCAGTGACAGCGTGTCGATGCGGCCCGCGAGCCGGCCGAGATCGATCTTGTCGCCACGCTGCGCGGCGCGCGCCTCAAGCCGTATCAATGCGGTGATGAGCTGAAGATTGTTTTTGACACGGTGTTGCAGCTCTTTGAGCAGCAGATCCTTGTCGCGGATTTTTCGCTCGAACTCCTCGCGTTGCGAACGTTCCCGGTCGGACACGTCGACAAGCGCGGCGATGCGGTAGCTCTCGGTATTGCCCTCGCCTTCGATCAGACTGGCATAGGCCTGGGCCAGGACTGTTTTTCCGCCTGCCGTCTCTCTGCGGAAGGTGCCGAGGAAATCCTCTCCGTTCAACACCGCCTGACCAAGCGTAAGTTTGGCGTCGTCCTCATGGGTGAAGGCATCGAGAACCGACCAGGATTTCCCATCGATCTCCGCGAACGGCTGCCCAGTCAGGCCTTCAAAGGCGAGATTGGCATAAACGATGCGCTGCTCCTCCTTCACCTGCCACGAGATCACGATGGCAATCGGAACGTGGTCGAGGAAGCGTTTGAATTCATCGCTTTCGATCGCCCGGGCAAGCTCAGGTGAGGTCAATAGCTCGCCGACCTGTTCCGGCGACGGCTGCGCCGGCGGAATTGGCGGTTGCTCCGAGGGCTCGTCGGGAGTAGCCATGAAAATTCCAATAGTTCAACAATTGCAGGAGTTAAAGGGAGATACAATCAGAGCCGCGACGCCAGAACCAACGCGCTGGATAGCTGACGGGTTCCGTCAGTGGAACTTTTTAACGGCGATCCGTTGACCACCATGCGTCAGGTGAGAATCTTCCCGCCGCCTGTTCGATAACGCCCCCGAGCGAGAACAACGTCTCCTCGCCAAAGGGCCGGCCAATGAGCTGCAACCCGAGCGGAAGACCCTGGGCGTCCAATCCCGCTGGCACAGAGATGCCCGGCAGCCCGGCCATGTTCACCGTCACCGTGAACACATCGTTGAGGTACATCTCTACCGGGTCGGCGCCGCCCTTTTCTCCGATGCCGAAGGCTGCGGAAGGCGTCGCCGGCGTCAGCATGGCATCGACACCGGCATTGAAGCAGTCCTCGAAGTCTTTCTTGATCAGGCTGCGCACCTTCTGCGCGCGCAGAGATAATAAGCATCGTAATAGCCGGCGGAGAGCACATAGGTGCCGATCATGATGCGGCGGCGCACCTCCGGCCCAAAACCTTCGGCACGGGTTTTCTCATACATGCCGGTGACGTCGCCGCCGGGCACGCGCAATCCGTAACGCACGCCGTCATAGCGGGCGAGATTCGAGGAGGCTTCCGCGGGCGCGACAATATAATAAGCCGGCAACGCGTATTTCGTGTGCGGCAGCGATACCTCGACCAGCTCCGCGCCTGCGCTTTTCAGCCAGTCGGCGCCCTGTTGCCATAGCGTTTCGATCTCTTTCGCCATCCCGGCAACGCCATACTCCTTGGGAATGCCGATTTTCATGCCTTTGATGGATTTACCCAGTGCCGCCTCATAGTCCGGCACCGGCCTGTCGACCGAGGTTGTGTCCTTCGCATCGTAACCAGCCATCGAACGCAGCAGGATCGCCGCGTCGCGTATTGTGCGGGCGAAGGGCCCAGCCTGATCGAGCGATGAAGCAAACGCTACGATGCCCCAGCGCGAGCAGCGCCCGTAGGTCGGCTTCACGCCGACAATGCCGGTGAAGGACGCCGGCTGCCGGATCGAGCCGCCGGTGTCGGTGCCGGTGGCGCCCAGGCAGAGGTTGGCCGCGACCGCCGCCGCCGAGCCGCCGGAGGAGCCGCCGGGCACCAGGGGCGTGTCGGCTCCTTTTCTTCGCCACGGCGATACCACCGGACCGAACGCCGAGGTCTCGTTCGACGAGCCCATGGCGAATTCGTCGTTGTTAGTCTTGCCCAGCAATACCGCGCCGTCGCGCCACAAATTCGCGCTGACGCTCGACTCGTAGGTGGGAATGAAATTATCCAGGATGCGGCTGCACGCCGTGGTGCGCACGCCTTCGGTGCAGAACAAATCCTTCACCGCGATGGGAATGCCTTCGAGCGGACCGGCATTGCCCTTGGCAATGCGCGCGTCGGCGGCCTTGGCCATGGCGCTGGCCCGCTCCGGCGTTTCCAGCACATAGGCGTTGAGCCTACGCGCCTGCTCCATGGCGGCGAGATGCGCGTCGGTAAGCTCCGCCGCGGTGAAAGCTTTCTTCTTCAGGCCGTCGCGCGCTTCGGACAGAGTGAGGGAGGTGAGTTCAGCCATCACCTACTCGACCACCTTCGGCACGGCGAAGAAGTTGCCCTCTCGCGCCGGGGCGTTCTTGAGAATGGCCTCGACATCGCCGCCGTCGGTGACCACGTCGGGACGTTTCTTCATCTCCATCGGCGTGACCGAGGTCATCGGTTCGACGCCATCGACATTGACCTCGGAAAGCTGCTCGACAAACGCGAGCATGGCGTTGAGCTCGCCGCGCAGATGCTCGACTTCGTCATCGGCAACCGCGATGCGGGCCAGATGCGCGATACGGCGAACGGTGGCGGCGTCAACGGACATAGAAGACTCCAGGAACCTGCGTACAATCAACTATGATGCAGATTGTGAACAATTGTGCGGGCTATAGCAGAGCGCCTTTTGAGACGCCAACCGCCAATTAGCTGGCCACGAGGCTGCGCATATGCGCCTGCGCCTCCGCTGCCAGCGTCCGCGTCAGCTCCCCTGCTCCCATTTCGCGTCCGAGCGCCGTGGCCTGGCCCGACCACATCGGCGAGAAATCGCCGGAGCCCTGCGCTTCGGCCTTGGCACGCAGCGGCTGCAAGGCGCCGGCGGCGAGGGGGAATTCCGGCACCTCCGATATCGGCCCCTGCTCGCGGACGATGCGAGTGAGGAAGCCGCGTGCCGGGCGTCCGGTCATGACATTGGTCAGCACCGTGCCGTCATCGCGCGCGGATTTTAGCGCCGCCCGATGCGGCGCTGAAATCTTCGCCTCAGGACAGAGCAAGTAAGCGCTGCCGATCTGCACGGCGCTCGCACCGAGCGCGAAGGCGGCGGCGATGCCGCGCGCATCGGCGATGCCCCCGGACGCGATCACCGGCACTTTCACCGCATCGACGATTTGCGGCACCAGCGCCATTGTTCCAACCTGGGTAAAAACGTTCTCGTTGAGAAACATGCCGCGATGGCCACCGGCCTCGAAGCCTTGGGCGATGATGGCGTCGACCCCGCGTTCGGCCAGCCACCGCGCCTCGGCCACCGTGGTGGCGGAGCTGATGACAAGGACGCCTTCCCGCTTGAGCTTGTCGTAAAGCGGTGCCGGTGGCAGTCCGAAATGGAAGCTGACTATCTCGGGCCGCGTCTCCAGCACGATCTCGAGTAGCGCCGCGTCGAACGGCGCGCGGTTGGAAAACGGCACCGGCGCGGCAGGATCGATGCTGAATTCTTCGTAATAAGACGCGAGGCGCTCGCGCCAGGCCGCCTCGCGAGCGTTGTTTGGCACCGGCGCAGTGTGACAAAAGAAATTCAGATTGATCGGCTTGCGCCTGCGCGCGCGTATCTTTGTTACTTCCTCACGGATTTTCTCGGCACTGAGCATGGCGCAAGGCAGCGAGCCCAGCCCGCCCGCCTCCGACACGGTGGTGACCAGATCACTGTCCATGGCGCCGGCCATCGGCGCCTGGATGATCGGATGCTCGATGTTAAAGCGGTCGAGGAGACGGCGGTCCGGCCACATGGAAAAGCCTCGCGAATGACATCCTCATTATAGACAGCGGCTTCGAGCAAGGGCCACTTGACATTGCAGCCATGCGTGGATTATATTCCTACCGGCTTGCTGGTTAATAGGCGCTGTCATGGCGCGCCTCGAAACCAAGCGAGTCACGGTGCTGCTCAGCAGCACCGTTATGGAGCGCCGGGGAGGCGCCGAGTCCCAAAAGGACTCGCGCATCTCGCCAGGTGCGCGGCGGGGTCCGATAATACCCGCCAAGGGCGCCCCGATAGTGCGCCCTGGCGCCACCCCGGCGCTCCATTACTTTTCGAAGGAAGCGGAAA
>JAXDOR010000134.1:0-66603 GCA_034668825.1 Alphaproteobacteria bacterium
CGCGGGCGACGCGGTCCATCAGCCGTTCCATGGCGAAGACGCCCTGCGGCTGACCCGCCCCGCGCAACGGTGTGACCGGCACCTTGTTGGTCAACGCCAGTTTCACGTTGAGTTGATAGGCGGGCACTTCGTAGCACAGCGTCATCGCCGCCGCCGATCCATAGGGTACATTCACGCCGCGTGCGGTATAGGCGCCGTGATCGTGGATCAGCGCGCCGCGCACGCCGCGAATGCGGCCGTCGCGATCCACCGCGATCTCGACGTCCCAATACTGATCTCGTTCCTGGGTAGTGGCGATGAAATGCTCGTAACGGTCCTCGATCCATTTGACCGGACGCTTGAGCAACAAAGCGGCGACCGCGACTGATACGTCCTCGGGATAGAACACGAGCTTAGGCCCGAACCCGCCGCCGATGTCTGGCGCGATCACGCGCAGCTGGTTCTCGTCACGGCCGAGCAGGTCGCAAAGAATGCGCGCGGCCGCATGCGGCGTCTGTGTGGAGCTCCAGACCGTAAGCCGGTCCTCGATCGGGTCGTGAACGGCCACGACGCCCCGGCATTCGATCGAATGGCTGCCGCCGCGGTGTTGCCACAGGGATTCGCGGAAGACATGCGCCGCGCTTGCAAAGGCGGCTTCCACATCGCCAAAACCCATATTGAATTCGGCGAGGAGATTATGCGGCGAATGGCTGTGGACCAGCGGCGCACCGGGCGCCAGTGCTTCCTTGCAATCGACCGCCGCCGGCAATGTCTCATACTCGACGCCCACCAGGGCAGCCGCGTCTTCGGCGATATAGCGGTCGTCGGCGATGACCACTGCCACCGGCTCGCCGACATGCACCACCTCGTCGATCGCCAACACGGGCCGATCGAGAATCTGTTTGTAGCTGGGTGCCGGCAGCGCCACCGCGAGACGGTCCGTGGTCAGATGCGGTTTGAGATCGGCCAGCGTGAAGACCGCATGCACGCCCGGCAGTGCAAGAGCCGCCACCTTGTCCACGCGGCCGATTCTGGCATGCGCGTGCGGACTGCGAACGAAAGCAGCTTCCAACAGGCCCGGCATCCGGACGTCGTCGACAAAGCGCGCCTTGCCCATCAGCAAGTCGGGATCTTCCAGGCGGCGGACGTTTCGGCCGAAGGTTTTGTTCACGACGCACGTCCGGTCTGAGATTGCAGCCTTTTGGCCGCATCCAATGCCGCAGCGACAATTCCTTGATAGCCGGTGCAGCGGCAAAGATTGCCGGAGATGGCGCTTCTGACTTCTTCTTCGGTCGGTGCCGGATTGTCGCGCAGAAATTCGATCAGCGTTGCGAAGATGCCCGGCGTGCAAAAGCCGCATTGCAGCCCGTGATGATCGCGAAAGGCTTCCTGCAGCGGATGCAGCTTTTCGCCCGCCGCGAGGCCCTCGATGGTGGCAACGTCATGCCCCTGCGCCTGAACGGCGAACATCAAGCATGAGCGCACGGCGTGACCGTCGAGCAGCACCGTGCAGGCGCCGCAAACGCCGTGCTCGCAACCTACATGCGTGCCGGTCAGGCCAAGTTTTTGCCGCAGGAAATCCGCCAGCGTCATGCGCACTTCGGCGGTGGCCTCATGGCGCTCGCCGTTGACGGTGAGTACAATCGTGGGCGTCTCGTTCATGCTCTCGCCTCCGCCAGCAGGGGTAACATGCTCGAGCCTTTACATGCTGCCGAAAGCGTGCATGATTTCAAAAAGGGTAATTGTCCCAAATTTGAGACAAGCTATCGCCGGTCTTCCGCGGGGTCAATGTGAGCGCCCGACGCGAGTGACCCGAGATTCTTGGCACCTTGAGTAATGACCGATGAAGCCTGCGCCGTTTCAGTATCACGCGCCGAAGACGGTCGATGAAGCGGTCGCGATCCTCGCGCGCGTTGCGCCGAAGGACGGCCGCGTGCTCGCGGGCGGTCAAAGCTTGGTTCCGACAATGGCCTTCCGGCTGGCGCGGCCGGCGCATCTCGTTGACATCAATGGCGTCGAGTCGCTCAGCCGGCTTTCGACAACCGCTGACAAACTGTCGATTGGCGCCTGTGTCCGGCATGCGGCCTTTCATCGCCCGGTGGCCAAAGGCCCGCTGGGCCGCCTGCTATCCACCGTCGTTCAACACATCGGACATTACCCCATTCGCACGCGCGGCACTTTCTGCGGCAGTTTGGCCCATGCCGACCCTGCATCGGAATGGTGTCTGGTCGCGGCGACGCTCGGCGCCCAGATGGTGGCGAAGAGCGCGCGCGGGACACGCACGGTCGCGGCGGAGGACTTTTTCACCGGCATTATGATGACCGCGCTGCAGGACGACGAGCTCCTGGCCGAGACGCAATTGCCGCTACTGCCGGCGGATACACGTTTTGGTTTCTGCGAGTTCAGCCGGCGGCACGGCGACTTTGCCATTGCGATGACGCTGGTCACCTACCGGCTGCAAGATGGTGTTATCAGCGAACCTCGTATCGGCGTGGGTGGTGCTGAATCGCGCCCGCGCCGTATCGCGGAAGCCGAGGCGGCGCTCAAAGGCCGCGCGCCCGGCGATGCGACCTTCCGCGCTGCTGCCGACGCCGCCGACGCGGCCGTCGATCCCATCGAGGATATGAATACCAGCGCGGAGTACCGGCGCGATCTCGTGCGTGCGATGACCCGTCGCGCGCTGGAACAGGCGGCGGCGTGAGCGCGCGCGGCACCAAGGAGACATCGACCGTGGCAAAACAAGACCTGCGCACCTGGCTCGCAGACATCGAAGCCGCCGGCGAGCTGCAGAAGATCAGCGGGGCCGAGCGCGACGAGGAAATCGGCGGCATCGTCGATGTCTATCAGCGCAAGATTGGAAATAAAGCGGTCCTGTTCGACGATGTTCCCGGTTATCCGCGCGGTTATCGCGTGCTTGCCAACATTCTCACGTCGGTGCCGCGCATCAACTTGACGCTTGGGCTGCCGGCCGCGGCGAAGGAAGTTGACCTCGTCAATTTCTGGCGGCGCTACATGAAGGAAATGAAATCCATTCCTCCGACAACCGTCGGCAAAGGCGAGGTGCTGGACAACGTAAGCGGCGGCAACGAACTGGACTTGAGGAAAATCCCGGCGCCCAAGTGGCACGAGCACGATGGCGGCTATTACATCGGTACCGGCTGCATGGTCATCATGAAGGACCGGGATTCCGGCTGGATCAACTACGGCGCTTACCGCGTGCAGGTGCATGACCGCGATGTGGCCTCGGTCATGTGCTCCAAGGGCAAGCACGGCAACCTCATCATGCGTAAATATCACGAGCGCGGAGAGCCTTGCCCGATCGCGGTCGTGGTTGGGATGCATCCGGCGCTATTCATGGTCGCCGGCTTGGAAATTCCCTACGGCAAAAATGAATACGATGCGGCCGGCGGGCTTCTTGGCGAGCCCGTCGAAGTGATCACCGGTCCGCGTACCGGACTGCCGATTCCGGCCCACGCCGAGATTGCCTTTGAAGGCTTCGTGCATCCGAACGACCTGATCGACGAAGGGCCGCTCGGCGAATGGACCGGCTACTATGCCGGCGGCATGAAAAAGGAACCGGCCATCCGCGTCGAGACGCTGATGTACCGCAACGATCCGATCCTGCTCGGCGCCATCCCCGGAATTCCGCCTGACGACGATTCCTTCTATCGCGGTACTTACCGGTCCGGCGCGGTGTGGAATCAGCTTGAAGCCGCGGGCGTTCCCGAAGTGAAGGGCGTCTGGGCGCATGCCGCCGGTGGCAGCCGCCTCTGGCTCACGGTCTCCATCAAGCAGATGTATGGCGGCCATTCCAAGCAGGCCGGGCTGATCGCGTCGCAGTGCCATGCCGGCGCCTATGCCAACCGCTTTGTCGTGGTCGTGGATGACGATATCGACCCCGCCGACATGGACAAAGTGATCTGGGCCATGTGCACTCGCTGCGATCCGCGCGAGGGGATGGAAGTGCTGCGCGGTTGCTGGAGCACGGCGCTCGATCCGATGGCCTACAGCCATGAGGATCCGCGCAACGCCCGCGTCGTCATCGACGCGTGCAAACCCTGGGCACGGCGGGACACCTTCCCCCAGGTGGTGCGATCGAGCAAAGAACTGGACGAACGCATCCATCAGAAGTGGAAGGACGTGTTGCCGCGCGGCTCTTGATCGTCGCGCCAAATTCCACCTTCTCGCACACTGGGTTGCCACCATCACGATGACGGAAAAAATCGACATCAAGCTGACGATCAATGGCCGCGATCACGCTATCCGCGTCGCCTCACGCTGCACGCTGGTCGACGCGATCCGCGAGGAATGTGGTCAGACCGGCACGCATATCGGATGCGAACATGGCGTGTGCGGAACATGCACCGTGATTATCGATGATGAGCCGGTGCGCTCCTGCCTGATGTTCGCGGTGCAGGCGCAGGGCAAACAGATCCGCACGGTCGAAGGACTCGCTTCGGGAAACAAACTGCATCCGCTGCAGCAAGCCTTCATCGATCATCACGGCCTGCAATGCGGCTACTGTACGCCGGGATTCTTGATGCTTGCATCCAACGCGCTGGAGCGTGAGCCCGATATCGGCGATGAGGAACTGTTGGGCCTGTTGTCGTCGAACCTGTGCCGCTGCACCGGCTATCAGAACATCATCAAGGCGGTGCGCGCGGCGGCCGCCGAAATGCGCAGCGCGAAGGCGGCGCAATGAGCCACGGCAATGGCAAAACCTATCCCACGCCACCGCGCGCCGACGGGCGTCGTGTTCTCGGCCATTCGGTCTCGCGGTTGGAAGACCTGCCGCTGGTAACAGGGCAGGGCCGCTTTGCCGGTGACATTAACTTCCCGCATCAACTGCATATGCGCGTCGTCCGTTCCTCCGTGGCGCATGGGAAGCTCAATTCCGTGGATGCTTCGGCGGCGCTGGCGTTGCCTGGCGTTGTCGCGGTCTGGACCAACGCGGACATTGCCGATCTATCGCCCATCGACTTCCGCGCCGATAAGTCGGCGGAAGTATTGAAGCCATATCGCCAGCCGGCGCTGGCACGCGGCCGCGTGCGCTACGTTGGCGATCCGGTGGCGGCGGTCTTTGCGGAAGACCCCTATATCGCCGAAGATGCCGCGGAACTGGTGACGCTCGACATCGAGTCGCTGCCGGTTCTGATGTCGGCCAGCGACAAGCCGGGCGAGTTCGAGCCCGGCCGGAGCAGCGAGGCGGGCCTATTTCGCCACAGCTATGGCGATACCGAAGCCGCCTTCCGTAACGCGCACACAATCATCGAACTCGACCTGACGACAGGACGGCATTCCGGCGTTCCCATGGAAACGCGGGGTGCCCTCGGCCGCTATGACGCCGCCCGCAACTTGCTGGAGTTGCATGGCGCGGCGAAAATCCCGCATCGGAACAAGGAAACCTTGTGCCGGATGCTGGGGCGGAGCCCATCGGGGCTGCATGTCCATGAAAGCCATGTGGGCGGCGGCTTCGGCATTCGCGGCGAAATCTATCCCGAGGATGTTCTGGTGCTGATCGCCGCGCAGCGGCTGGGACGGCCGGTGAAATGGATCGAGGACCGGCGCGAGCACCTGATGTGCGCCAATCAAGGTCGCGAGCAGCGGCATCTCGCCCGTATTGCCGTGGATTCACAAGGCCTTATCCTCGGGATCGAGGACGAGATCTTTCATGACCAGGGGGCATATGTTCGCACCCACGGCGCCAACGTCCCCAACCGCACCATGTGCATGCTCACCGGCGCTTATAAGGTGCCGGCATATCGTGCGGTCGCTCATTTCCGCCTGACCAACAAGACGCCGGCGGCGACGTATCGCGCACCCGGACGTTTTGAAAGCACCTTCGTGCGCAGCCGGCTGATGGATGCCGTTGCCGATAAACTTGGCATCGGCCGCATCGAGGTGAGAAAGCGCAATCTCATTCCTGCGTCGGAGTTGCCCTATACCATTGCCTTCGACGAGCCCGGTGTCGAGGAACTGGAACTGGATTCCGGCGACTACGCGCTATTGTTGGACAAGGCGCTCGCCGCTTTCGGCTGGGATGCCTTGCAACAAGATCTCAAGCGCCGCCGTGCGGCAGGCGAGGCGGTTGGCGCGGGTGTCGCCATTTTCATGGAGGAAAGCGGCCGCGGTCCGGCAGACAACGCCAAGATCGCAGTCGATACCAGCGGCGCGGTCGAGTTGATTACCGGCGGCGCGTCTCTCGGCCAGGGGTTCGAAACCGCCATGGCGCAGATTTGCGCGGAGGCACTGGGAGTCGATTATCGCCGGGTGCGTGTGATTCATGGCCACACCGACCTGATCGATCATGGCATCGGCGCGCACGCCACGCGCGCCACCGGGCTAACCGGCGGCGCGGTGCATAACACCGCCCTGATGGTGCGCGCCAAGGCGCTGGAATTCGCCTCCGAGCTGTTGCAGACGCCAGCGGCGGAACTCGACATCATTGACGGCACCGTTGCCCGGCGAAACAGCGCTGCCGGACCCTCGATTACTTTGGCGGAAATCGCCAAGCGCATCGCACCCGGCTCGAAGCTTCTGCGCGGGCGTGACCCACAGCTTGCGGCCCACGGCTGGTTCAATACCAGCCACACGGTTTTTCCCTACGGCGTGCACCTTGCCGTCGTTCGTATCGATCGCGAGACCGGCCATGTCGTGGTCGAGCGCTTCCTGGTGGCGTATGACGTCGGCCGCGCGGTCAACCCGATGATGATCGAAGGACAATTGGTGGGCGGCTGCGTTCAGGGACTGGGCGGCGCGCTCTATGAGGAATTCGTCTACGACGACAACGGCGAGCCCTTGGCGGCGACATTGGCGGATTATCTCATCCCGACATTGCGCGATACGCCGCACATCGAGGTTCTGCTCACGGAGGACGCGCCGTCGCCGCACCATCCGCTGGGCCTGAAAGGCGCCGGAGAAGGCGGCATCAACGGCGCCGGTGGCGTCATTGCCGGTGCCATTGACGACGCCTTGGGAATGCCCGGCGCGATTACCAGACTGCCGGTAACGCCGCAGCGCCTGCGGGAAATCTTGCGGCAAAAATCGCCCTAAGCGGGCGCAGTCACATCCGGAATTCGTCGCCGCGCTTGCGGCCTTGAAACGTGTCGAGGAAGAGGTCCTCGAAGGACAGCTTCTTCCGTGTCAGCCCGTGTTCATGCAAATAACCGGCGAGCGTTTCGATATTGTGTTTGTTCTGGTCGGTGGGGCCGTATTCCCAGGGGTCCGGCCCGAGGATTTTTTCTTGCTCTTCCCATTCTTCGCGGTACCAGGCCAGCGGCACGATGCGCGGATTGACCATGCGCTTCATGGCCATCGCCTTAGCCTGGTTGAAGGCATGATAGAGGTTAATCGGCACCCACGGGTGGCGCTCGACGATTTCGTGCTTGATGCCGAGCACGTGCATGATCGGAAAGATGCCGGTCTTCTTGAAATATGCGGCTTCCTCGTCACGGAAATTCGGAAACAGCCGGCCGACGCGCGGATCCTTGCGGACGAGCGGCTTGATCAGGTCGGGATGCAGCACGGCGTCAAGCTCGCCCTCGGCCAGCATATCCTCGACCGTCTTGTTGTCCGGCAGGCGGTTTAGTTTGAGATCGGCGGGGCGGGTGAATTCCACGGTTTCGTCGAGTTCGGAAAACCACTCGATGGAACGATGCGGTACGCCATAGACGTGTTCCAGAATGCCGCGCATCCAGACGATAGCGGTAGCCTGGAATTGCTTCACGCCCACCCTTTTGCCGATCAGGTCGGTGGGTTTGGTGATGCCTTTGGTGGTGTTGATGAAGATGAAACCGTGCCGAAAGCGGCGGTGCAGAAAGACCGGAAGCGCCAGGTCCTGCGAACCTTGGTCCTTGGAAACGAAATAGGACGAGCAGGAAACCTCGCCCACGTCGAATTCGCTGCGTCGAAGGTAACGCCAATGCCGTGTGGTGGAGTCCATCGCGGTCAAGACCGTGAGATCGATCCCGTCGGGCTGGACGGTCCCCTCCTTCAAGGCGCGGACAATCTCGTAATCACCACAAGCAAGCGTGAGCGGAATCCTTTTCGACACGTTTTTTCCTTTGAATAAGAGTCGTGTAAGCTTTACCCGGCTGCCTAACAGCTCGTTATTGTGAACCCTTGGCCACCGCGGCCCGCGTCTCCGCTATCACGTCCTTGGGCGTCTGATAAAGCTGGTAGATGAGTTTCTCGATATCGGCGCCGCTCACTGGATTGACGTCCAGGCGCAGCTTTTGCGCCTCGGCCAGGAATTCCGGATCTGTCATCGTATCGTCGAATGCTTTGCGCAGCGCTGCCTTGCGGTCGTCGGGAATACCGGGCGCCGCGGCGAACGGGCGCCCCATCACCTGACGGCTCATCACCAACTGAAGGATCTGACGCTGCCGACTATCTGCGAGGTCGGCGATCAAAGGAACGTTCGGCAGTTCGGGCGATTTCGTCATCGCGAGCTGGACCATGAGATTGAGTTTCTTGTCGCGAATCCAATCCGGCTTTGCCGCTTTGATGCTGCTCCAGGACCAGCCGCAGCGGCCGTCGACCTCGCCCCGTTCCATGGCCAGCGAAATCTCGTTACCGCCGGGATAGCCGCTGACCATTTTCAGCTTCACGCCGAACGTATTCTTCAGGATGGCGGAAAAGATATCCGGATCGGAACCTGAACCCTCGCCGCCGACGGTGAAAGGCTTTTTTAGCATGTCATCCCAAGTCCTCACCTGCGAAGTGTGCCACGTAGCGCAGACGCTCATTTCGTTCGTGCCGCTGCCGATCCAGGTGAACTTGGCTGCCTCGAATTGGGCTTCGCTCGATCCAATCAGAGGCTCCATCGGCAAGCCGCGAGCGAATGTGACCAGAGACAAGCCGTCTTTCGGCGCAACATTGTAAATGTAGTTAGCGGCCTTGAGACTGCCGGCACCGGCCATGTTCTGCGGAATGATGACAGGATTGCCGGGAATATGCTTGCCCATGAAACGTAAGAGCGTTCTTGCATACAGATCGTAAACGCCACCAACGGTATAGCCGATCACCATGTTGATGGTTTTGCCGCGATAGAACTCTGCGACAGACTGCGCCTGCGCTGCCGTCGTGAGCAGCGTAGCCAGCGTGACGCTGACGAGAGTTCTGGCAGTCCATGGGCGCATGACTTCTTCCGTAGTTTTTGAGTACTATTCCTTGAGGCATCATGCGCAGCGCATATCGACGCAGGTCGAAACTATTTCTCGCGAGCCTCAATTCTCGCCATGTAAGACCCGGCCAGAACTGGGTTTATGGAGATCCTGCAATGGCGGTGCGCGCTTCCGCCACGACATCTTTGGGCGTCTGATAAAGTTCGTTGACCAGCTTCTCGACCTCGACGCCGCTCACCGGATTCACTTCCATTTTGCGCGTCTTCGCTTCGGCGAGGAATTCCGGGTCTTTCATGGTGTCATCAAACGCTTTCCGCAGCGCCTGTTTGCGGTCCTCGGGAATGCCCGGAGGCGCGGCAAAGGGGCGTCCCATCACTTGACGGCTCAACACCATCTTCAAAATCTGCCGCTGCCGGTCGTTGGTGGCAAGATCTATAGCGAGTGGTACATCCGGCAAGTCCGGATTCTTCGACAGATTGAGTTGAATCGGGAAATTGAGTTTTTTGTTTTCGATCCATTCCGGCCGCAACGACTTCAAGCTGCTCCATGACCAACTGGCGCGGCCGTCAACCTCGCCACGCTCCAAGGCGAGCGTGACTTCGGCGGTGCCCGGATAGCCGCTGATCAATTTCAGCTTCACCCCGAAAAGGTGCTTCAACAAATTTGCATAGGTGTCCGGATCCGAGCCGGAGCCTTCGCCGCCGACCGTGAAGGACTTTTGCAGCATGTCACTCCAGGTCTTTACCGGCGAATCGTGCCATATCGCGAAGACCGCGAGTTCATTAGTGCCGCTGCCGATCCAGGTGAATTTCGTCGCATCAAACTGAGTGGCGCTGGTGCCGATCAAGGGCTCCATTGCCAGCCCGCGGCCAAACGTACCGATAGCCGTGCCGTCCTTCGGCGCGACATTGTAAATGTAGTTCGCGGCCTTCAGGCTGCCGGCACCTTCCAAATTCTGCGTTATAACGTTGGGATTGCCCGGGAGATACTTCTTCAGATAAGGCGCCATCAACCGCGCATAGACATCGTAGCCGCCGCCGGCGCTATATCCGACGATGATATTGACGTTTTTCCCTCGATAGAACTCAGCGACGGACTCAGCCTGCGCTACGTTCGCAAGCGGCATCGCCAGCGTAATGCTGACCAGACTTCCAGCTACCCAGCGACGCATCATTTTCTCCCAAAAAGCTCATAGAGGTGATCCCGGTTTCCGGGGATAGAAGGCAGCTTGGCTAAGGTGGATTCTGTATTTGGGTAGCGCCCCCAATTCCCCATCGGTTTGCTTGCTTAGCATAGATCTCGTTGGGCGTCCTGCCGTGTGTACTGAAAATAGCTTCCGCATTGGTTGTGAAGACTTCGAGCATCGGGTGCGACATGATGACACCCAGGCACTCAATCGTGCGATGGAACGGCGAGTTCTCGTTTGGAACGGCGACTCCTCGACTCATATAGGCCGCGTCCCATTGCATAATGGTGAGTGGGGTAGGGCTACGATGGAAGTGTGCCAGGCGATTTTTGACTTCCGCGCGGGAGGCGGGAAGTTGCGCTATCCGACCAAACGCCAGCGAACGATCATTGACGGGAGATTTCGGCTGAGGCTTATCCGGCACGCTTCCGTGCAATCACATCCTCACATAGCGGAGTCGTTTCCGCGTCGCTCTCAAGGCGACCGGCCATAGCCTTTTTGATGCGATCCGAAGGCCGCATGGCCATCCCCCAGCGGCAAGGCCGCAGCGGGAATTTGCTCCAATAATCCGCGGTACCCGGGCTGTAGTTTGCATCCTCAATGTGCTCCATCCCGGTCGTATATTCCGTGACGAAACCATTTGGTTCGATGAAATAGGAGAAAATATTGTTTCCCGGGCCGTGCCGCCCGACGCCCCACTCGAGATTGAAACCCGAACGTTTCATCCGGCCCGATCCCAACATCAAACCGTCGATATCGTCCATTTCATAAGCCATGTGGTTCAAAGACGGCCCTTGCCCACGAGCGAGTGCCACGCTGTGATGGTCGGTGCCGCAGCGAATGAACTCCATGATTTCGGTGCTATCGCTGAGCTTGAATCCAAGCAAATCGACGAAGAATGACGTTTGTTTTCCGACGTCGGCGCTGTTGAGAACCACATGCGTCAGACCTTTCGGCCGCGAGCTATCCTGGAGGATATCGGTATGCCGGGAAACATCGGCCGAAATGTTCAGGGGTTGACCATCCGGTGTCCGAAAAGCAAACCCATAACCCCCGCCGGCGGCAGCGGGTAGCGAGATCGGTGCTGAAATAACGGTCGCACCATACCCCATTGCCTTGGCATGAAGTTGGTCCACCGCCTGGCGGCTCGACGCCGCGAAGTGCACGCCCAGAAGCGACGCCTTAGGCTGCTGTCGCAATGCCACGACATGATGTTCCGATCCCGTCCCACGCAGATAAATTGCATCTCCGTCCGCGGTCACCGCTTCAAGTCCCCAAACGGACGTATAGAACTCCATAGAGGCCTTGAGGTCCGGCACTCCGAGCTCGATGCTGCGCAAAGCGGTGACCTTGGCCTCAGTCATGGCATTCTCCAGGGCGATCTATCGGCGTGTGCAAGACGCAAAGTAGCTTTGCAAGAAATATACAAATCTGGCACGAAAATAGCCAGACTTTAGGACTTTGGAGAATACGCTTCGCGGCCGGGAACCGGAGTCTTGCGCAAAAATGGGAGTTGATTGCGACCGGCCTCAAAGCTTGGTCCCAAGCCGGCAATTTGCAGCTGCAACAATCGCCGGAAATCATCGATGCCCGTCCTGAGATGGGGTTTCTGCGCGGCGATCCACCAGCGCACCGCCGCGGAAAAAAGGAAAAAGATATGCCGTGCAATCAAAGCTGGGTCTTCGGTCGTTGATATTTCGCCCGTTTCCCGGGCATGACATACAAGCTCCTCAAGGCAAGCAAAGACGCGGGCGCGATGCGCATAATATTCCGCCGCATGGGCGCCGCCGGAATAGAAATTCAGCTGCAAATGCATGCGCGCTAATGTGAGGTCTTTGTAAAAATCTCTGTAAAAAACCGCAAAAAAGGCGGTGACTTGTTCCAAAAGATCCGTTTCGCTTAGCGAGGCCTTCGAGGCGCGATCGATGACCTCAGATATTTTTTCATTGAAAATAAGCAGAACCAGATCGCGCTTGTCCTCCGCGTACAAAGAAAGCGTCCCAAGGGCGACCTGCGCGAGTTCCGCGATCTGCCTGAGCGTCGTCGCCTCATAACCTTGCTTGGAAAATAGCGTGAGTGCAGCCGCGCGGATGCGCTGGCGCTTTTCCGCCTTATTGTTTTCGCGGCGGCTCGCATGCCTGGCTAGCGTTGGTATTTTCCGGGCCGGCGCGGATACTGCTCGAGTTGCTGCGACGGATCGAGACGTCGTCATGACGATTTCCGCAGATGCGCGTATTTCTCGCAAATCGTCGCCCAACGGCGCCCGCATTCGCGCGACGCGGCTGCGTATTCATCGGGAAGATGGTCGTAAGGCGGCCTCATCGGCCCGCATCGGGAATAACCCGCGGCATTGATCCTGGTCTTCTCGATTTGGATGTTGAATGAGGCAAAGATCTCGGCATTTTCAATCACCGGCTTGACCGGCTCATTGGCCCAGGCGATGGCGTCGTCAAGCTCCTTCATCGCCTCTTGTTTGTTGTGCAAAATAGCATCCATCAGCGCGACCACGGGAAGCGGTCCCATGGCGGCCGACGTAGCCCAGCATGCGGTGGTCGTTTGCGGCGAAGTCGAAAAAAAATAGCTGACGGTCATTTCGTTGGGGACGAAGTTGATCCGGTTTTGAGTCCCTGCGATGAGTTCTTTGAGGTTTTTCGGACGGGAATATTTCGCTGCAATGACTGTCGGAGCTTTCTTTGTCACCGCGCTCCAGAATTCCAGCGGAAAGGAATAGCGAAAGGCGCGGGCGTTGGCATAGACCATGATCGCCGTGGTTTTGAAGCAGTCGGATACGGCGGAGAAATAATCAATCGCCATCTCCGTCGTGAGCGGTTGCCACATCGGCAAGCCCAGAAGCGTCCCATCCGCGCCGAGATCGCGGATGAAACGCATCCGGCTGGCTACTTCATGCCCGCCAAGTGCCGTCGTCCCCATGAAAGTGGGAATCCGGCGATTGACGGTTTCGACAACGCAGGCTGCGAAAGCTTCGTAGTCCTTGCGTGACAGCGTGGCGCATTCGCCGGTGGTGCCGAGGGTGATTAAGCCGGATACGCCGTCTTTAATAAGCGCGTTGACGAGGCGGGCGGATTCATCCAGGTCCACCGTATCCAGCGCGTCAAGACGATTGGCGCCTTCCTTCGCCGGTGTCGGGATGATGGCGTAGACGCCGCGAATATCCGTTGCGCTAAGCATTAAAGAATTTCTCCGTTACGGTGGGCCGTACTCTCACCGTTTTTCATAATGAGTGACGCGCGACCGGTCGGCCATGATCGCGCGGCTTGTTTTGCGTTTGAATTTCCATATTCCGCCGTCATTCGCCAATTGATCCTGATGACGCAGAATCGCGAGTGGCAGAACGACCGGCGCCGGGCCGGCGGAGGGTTCCCAGTTTTCGTGACGATAGAGCGTGACGTACTGGACTGTTTCAGCACGTTTTGGATCGAGGATATTGATCCGAACATTAGTCACGAGATGCGCGGTCAGCCAGTTCTCGCGTTCGGCTTCTAGCGCGCGAATATTCGCCGGACCTCGAACCTCTTTTCCAAGGCGAACCCAAACGCCATCCTTGGTGAAAAGCTCCGCCATTTCCGCGTAGCGGTTTTCATCCAAGTATCCATAAAACTTAAAAACAAGTTGCGTGCAGTCCCATTCGATGGCGCGCGCCAAGCTCCGGTCCATAGCCTTCTCCATTTCCTGGCGCCACGCCGGCTCTAAGCGAAAACCAATTTCCCTTGCTCGTCGCGGATCAGTCCACGTCCATCTTGAGACGACGGCATGTTGGTGGGACCGAGTTGGATATCACCGGTGTTTGCCAAGCCCTTGAAAGTGTCGACCTCGATGATACCGCTGTTATTGGTAATCACTGGTTTGGCAGGTCTGCCATTGGCTATATCTTCCATCGATTTGCGCCAAATTCGCCGCAGCGTGGCGACGCCGATGTCGGAAGAGACGAGATGCTCGTGTTCGCGCGGCGGAATCGCGCCCTGGGACTCCTGAATCACGAGGTCCTCGACCGGCGGCCGGCCCTCCCATCCGGCATATTTGCGGTGATCGTAATCTTTTTTTCCAACAGTGCCGACAGCGCCTTCCGCCAATCCACGGCTGGTGTCGCTGCTGCGCGGAAAGTAAGTGCCACGGAAGTTGCCCGGCCGGATAAGCGTGTAGCGAAAAATCTCGAAATGCTCATCATCGATGATGCGCAACATGCCTCCGGATTCGCGGCGATCGTTATTGAAATCCGGCGGCAGCCCGGCCGATATTCCGCCGAAGCGGAAGTGGGTGGGCAACGCCAGGCTCCAGGTGTTGACGTATTTGAGATCCGGGTCGGCGGTGTCGTGCACGACGACGCTTTTCATCCCGAAATGAGTTTCAAAGACCTTGTGCTGCGATTGCCGCCAATCGGTATTGACGGTCATGTTCGTGTAAGGCGCGATTTCCGGAGGCAAATTGCACGGAACGAGCATGTGCAGGACGTAAACGTGCCCCATGTCGACGAAATTTTCGAGGAAGTTGAGGTAGCTGTATTTGCGAAAATCTCCTCGTTCGACGATCAGCTCGCCATCGGTGCGCGTCAGGATGTCGATCTTCGGCAGCGGCGGCGGGTTCTGCTTGTCCGGCCCCATATAGCCCCAGACGACGCCGGCCCATTCTTGGACCGGATACCAAAGATGCTGGACCTCATGCAGTGCGTTGCTATCCGCGGGCTCCAGCGGCATCGCCACGCAGCGTCCCTGCTGATTGAACGTCCAGCCGTGATAGGAGCATTGCAGACCTAGTTTTCTGATCTGCGCGTATTCAAGCGAGGTGCAGCGATGCGGGCATCTGGCTCCGACCAAGCCAACGACGCCATCCATTCCGCGGAAGCAGACGAGCTCCTCTCCCAGCATCCGCACGGCATAGGGGAGGTCCTTTAAATCTCGCGACAAGCAGACCGGGTGCCAATAGCGGCGCAACATTTCGCCAGCCGGTGTTTCGGGACCGGTCTTCGGAAATTCCTGCAAAAATTGCTGGTGGGTTTGCTTGTAAGGGGCGGCAGCGTTTTCCATCACGCCATTCCTGTACTAAAGCCTTAGTGCGGGGCGAAGCAGGGATGGCGAATAATCGCCCCCGCTAATTATGGACATGTTCATTCTCCGCTCGGCTTCCCATGCTGTCAAGGTTATGGCTTCGCGAATACGCGCGTTCAGGTTAGTTTGCCGCGCGTATTATCGATCACGGGGAAATGGATGAAAATCGTAGTCACCGGCGGCAGCGGAAAACTCGGACAACAAGTGATCTCCGAACTAGGCGCACACGGACATGACGTTGTCAGCCTTGATCGCGCGCCACATCCGGACGCCGTTACGTCCAAAACCGTCGATCTGAGAAACGCGGAAAGCCTGCAGGACGCCTGCGCCGGCGCAGACGGCATCATTCATCTGGCCGCGCATATCGCGCCGAATATCGTTTCCGATTTTGCCACGTTCAACGACAACGTGAGCATGACCTACAATGCCTTAAAAGCGTCATCCGAAGCGGGCCTGCGGCGCGCCGTGGTCGCTTCCAGCATTTCCGCCTATGGCTTTTTATACGGACCATCGGGAATGACGCCGGCCTATCTGCCGGTCGACGAGGAACATCTCTGTCATCCGGTCGACCCCTACGGCCTCTCCAAGGTCGTTGGTGAGACAATTGCGGACTCTTTTGCGCGTCGAGGTGGCTCAACGATTGTCAGCCTGCGTTTTCCCGGCATCAACTACGATCCTGCATTTGAGCGGATAAAAAAACTCCTGAGCGATCCGGGATTTCGACGCAGCGGTTTCTGGAGCTACATCGACGTGCACGACGCGGCGATTGCCTGCCGTCTTGCCATCGAATCGAATTTGAACGGACACCACGTCTTCAACGCCGCCGCGCCGACGAGCAACATGCGTGAGCCAACAAGGGAATTGGTTGAACGTTTTTTCCCGGACCTGAAGGATATTAGAAACCGGGGTGACAAGAATTGGAGCGGAATCGACTCGACTAAAGCGGAGAGGGATCTAGGTTTCCGTGCCAAATTCGTATGGGAGCATGTCATCGCGCGTTGAAAGCGCAGCCGCCGCTTACGACCACCGGCCGCGAACGCGACGTTCCATCGTGCTCAGCATCGAATTAATGAGGATAGCGATTGCCGTCACAAGCGCGATGGCCGAATAGACCCCTTCGGTATCGAAGATGAAATAGCGCCAGGAAATAAGCCTTCCGAGCCCGCCGGAATAGGTGAGAAATTCGAGGGCGATGACGCCGATCAGCGCAAAGGTGAGCCCGAGGCGAAAACCGGTTGCAAGGATCGGCGTCGCCGCCGGGATCAGGATGCGAAACAACATTTGCGGCGAGGTGGCATTCAGGCTGCGCCCCACCTTTCTCCAGATCGGCTCGATGCCGGACAATCCGACGGCCATGTTGATGGCGATTGGTACCGAGCCGAGCAGGACCGCCATGGTGATCACGGTGGCGCTGCCTTGGCCGAGAAAGGTCAGGAAGACCGGATAGAGAAGGATCGCGGGCGCGGAATAAAAGGCGACGAGCATCGGCTCCAGCCCACGCCTGAAACTATGGAAACGATAAAAGGCGTAGCCCAGCCCGGCCCCGATCAAAAGCGACAAGCTCAACGCGATGGATACTTCCTTCAGCGTGGTCACGAAGCTTAACTGCAATTCGCTGCTTTCAAGATCTTCCCAAAGCCGCAGCGCTATCTGTGAGGGACGGCTCAAGACGAGACGGCTTACCGCGCCCGACGCGACCAACACTTCCAGCGCGGCGAAAAACAGCACCACAAATGCCAAATGGCCAAGTCTGATCTTGGTCTTGCGGTCAAAGCGCATCTGGTGGTCTTTCGCCTACTTCTTCCATCAGCGCACGCCACACACGCCGCTCGATGTCCTTGGCGATGTCGGAGGTCAGGCTTTCGATCGACCTCGGCCGCGGCAAGGGAACGGGAATCTCTTCGCGAATGCTGGAGGGCCGGCAAGACATCAGCAGGATGCGGTCGGATAGCTGGATCGCTTCCTGAATCGAATGGGTGACGAAGACGATGGTCTTGCGTGTCCGGTCCCATATACGAAGCAGTTCCAGTCCCATCAGACGGCGGGTCTGCTCGTCGAGCGCGCCGAACGGCTCGTCCATCAGCAGAATGTCGGGGTTCAAGGCCAGCGCGCGGGCAATCGCCACCCGCTGATTCATGCCGCCGGACAATTGCGACGGATATTTCTCCTCGAAACCTTTGAGGCCGACCAGTTCGATCATGGCCAATGCGGTTTGCCGGCGCGTATGCCGGTCGGCGCCCTTCAGTTCCAGCCCGAACTCGACATTGTCAAGAGCCGTGCGCCAAGGAAACAGTGACATGGATTGGAACACCATGGCTATCTTTGGCGTGGGTCCGTGTATGGCTTCACCTTCGATAACGATTTCGCCGGAACTGGGCGGCACAAGCCCGCCGATGATATCCAACAGGGTGCTTTTTCCGCAGCCCGATGGTCCCAGCAGCGATACGAATTCGCCGTCACTAACTTTTATGTCGGCACACTTGATCGCAACGAAGCCTTCTCCCGGCTTTGCGTCGGTTTCGGAAAATATTTTGGATACGCCTTTAACCTCGATGACGTGGGTCACGGCGATCTCCAGCGGTTTAAGTGGCTTTCGATCTGCTGCATGACCGCATTGATGATGAGAATAAGCATGAAGACTACGACAACGATGGCGATCATTTCGGAAATATTGCCTTTGGAATAGTATTGGGTGACCAGATATCCGACGCCGGCCCTTGCCTCGAAAAGCTCGGCAAGCAGCGCGCCCATGATCGATAGGCCCAAGCCAAGTTTCACCCCGGCAAAAACCGGAAGCACCATGCTCGGCAGGATCACCTTGGAAACGACGTGGAAGCGCGAAGCCAGCATCGACTGCGCGACTTTCATGTGAAACGGGTTGACCTCCCGCATGCCGACCAGGCTATTCAATAAAATTGGAAACAGCGCATGTAGCGCCGCATTGGCGATTTTAGGCGGGATGCCGGTGCCGAAAACGATCAGCAGCACCGGGAGAAAAACGATTTTTGGAACGGAGTAGATCGCCAGGATGATCGGCGTGAGAAATTCGGTGGCGCCACGGTTCGCGCCTGCGGATACGCCGATGGCAATTCCCATGACCGCTGCGATCAAAAGTCCGCTGAGCGATTCGTAAAACGTAACACCGAGGTGTCCGTAAAAGCTTTTATTCGAGAGCAGGTCGATTCCCGACCACAGCACTGAGATAGGCGAGGGGAGAAATGGGTAAACTTGGTGGCCGAGAGAAAGCAGGGCGATCACCGCGACGACCGTCGCTGCCTGGATCGCCAATACTTGAGGTCTCGCCGATATTATCGAGGACATTTTTGACGCTTACCGCGGAGCATGCCAACTCCTCCGCAAGATTTGCTGCGTGTCCCCGGATAGAGAGGGCTTAGGGCAGATAATTCTTGTCAACGACCTTGTCGTAGGAAGGCGCCTCCTTGAGGCCGCCGGATTCGAGAGCCTCCGCCACGGAGCCGGCGAAATCCTTTGCTTGCGGGGCGCCGATACGGAAGAAGCCCTTCGGCATCGCGGCAATGGTTTGTTTCATGGCTTGTTCGGCCGCGCCCATACCGGCTGCGCCCATCTTGGCGGCTTCTGCCGGATTTTTCTCGATGAACTCTCCGGCGCGGACCGATGCCTTGAGGAACTTGCGGACAGTATCGCCATTCGCCTGCACATAGGCGTCGCGCGCCGCCAGTGAACCTTGCTGGTAGTCTTTCAAATATTCGGAGATTTGGAAAAGGATACGAGCCTCGCCGCGATCGACGAGACTATAGACGTCTGGCGCCGTGTGCCACGTCGCCTGTACGCGACCCGATTTGAGCGCGGTCCAACCGTCGCCGGCTGCGCCGACCGGAATCACCTCGGCTTGCCCTAATATCCCATTGGCCTGAAGAGCGGCGTTGAGGCCGGTATGCGAAACGCTGCCAGGGCGGGTAATTCCCACTTTTTTGCCCGCAAGGTCCTTGACCGATTTGATCGGAGAATCCGGAGGGACGACGAACAGGATGCCGTAGGCCGGCGCGGTCCAGGCCGATATAATTTTCAAAGGCTCGCCGCGGCCGGCGGCAATGATCGCCGCGGTGGTGGCAACCATGCCGATATCCGCTGCCCCGCTTGCCACCGCTCGTACCACGTCTCCGCCGCCTGCGAAGTGAGTGATCTCCACCTCAAGGCCCTCGGCTTTGAATAGGCCGCCGTTGGCGGCAACGTATAGCGCGAGGTTGTCGAAGACTTCTTTAGTCGTGGAGGCAACCTTGACGCGAGTCAGCTCCGCCGCGACTGACATGCCGCTCAACGGGCTAAGGAGGCAAAGAAAAAGCGCAAATCTTTTCAGATAACGCAAAGACAGCATGACGTTTCCCCAGAACCAGCCTGCATTCTTGGTTTTGATATTGATATTGCATTTCCCGGGACCTGTCACGCCGAGGGCGGCTCGTTGCGCCGGGCGGCGAAGTTAGGGCATGCTGCCGTGCCGGGAGGCTGAAATGAACGTCGCCGTGGAACCCAAATTGTTGCTCGATCCCTATCTGTCCTGGGCTCAGCAGCAAGCCGTTCCTATTATCGAAGACTTCGGCGTCAACTTGCTAAAAGTTCCGACCGCGCCCTGGGCACGCTTTGGCGTAGATGGCGGCATTGTCCACCTCAAAGGCCGTGGCGATTTCATTTCCATCTTCGTGTTGGACCTGCCGCCGGGCGGGAAGACGGAGCCGCAACGGCACCTCTTCGAGGAGGTGATTTATGTGCTGTCCGGCCATGGCAGCACCGTCGTCGAGACCGAAGGCGGTCGGCACAGCTTTGAATGGGGTCCCAAGAGTCTCTTTGCTCTTCCGCTGAATGCGACATATCGCCACTTCAACAGTAGCGGGCAGGAACGGGTGCGGCTTGCTTCAACCAACAACCTCTCGGCGATGCTCAATCTGTTCCATAACGAAGCCTTCGTCTTCAATAATCCTTATAATTTCAATGAGCGGCAGGGCTCGCCGGGATTTTTCACCGGCGAAGGCAATTACATTCCGGTGCGACCCGGCCGTAATATGTGGGAGACGAATTTTGTCCCCGATCTCTCCGCATTTGAATTGAAAACCTGGAACGAACGCGGGGCAGGCGGATCGAACATCATATTCATTCTCGCCGATGGCACGATGCACGCCCATTCGTCGGAGATGCCGGTTGGTACTTACAAGAAGGCGCACCGCCACGGCGCCGACTTTCACGTCTTTGCGGTCCACGGCGACGGCTATTCGCTGCTTTGGTACGATGGCGACAAAGAGTTCGTCCGCATCGACTGGGAGCATGGCGTTGTATTTGCTCCGCCGGACGGGATGTATCACCAGCATTTCACGACGTCGGCTACGTCGGCGCGTTATCTCGCGATCGCCATGGGCAGCCTGCGGTACCCGTTCACGACCGACAAGCGCAAGGTGTTCATGGGCGTGGACGTCAATGTCCGCGACGGCGGCTGCCAGATCGAATACGAGGATCAGGACCCGCGCATTCATCAAATCTATCTGGCGGAAATTGCCAAGCACGGTGTCACCTCAGGCATGGGAAAATTCATCAAGGGATGACTGCGGGGCGACAACCGCTGGCGATAACATTGGGGGATGGAGATGGCCTTATCGGTCCTGATTACTCGACGCGCTGCGGTGGCCGGTCTCGCGGCGGTCTCCTTATACCGCCCCGCTGATGCTGCAGACGCAACGCGGATAAAGTTCGCATCGACCAACCGCGAACTGTTCGACAACCTCCCGCTTTACGTCGCCGCTGGCGGCGGCATGTTCAAAGCTGAAAACCTTGACGTTGAAATCACACATTTTGCCGGCGGTGGCGATGTGGTCCGCGCCGTCGTAAGCGCTGTTGCCGACATGGGAATGGTTGGGACCAGCTCGGCCATCATTGCCGCGGGCAAAGGCGAGCCGCTGAAAATCATTTCGGCCTGGACCGCCCCGGCCTATGGAATCGTCTGGATCGTTCCCACGGATTCTCCGATCAAAACCGTCAAAGACCTTGCCGGAAAGAAGGTTGGCATCACACGCCCCGGAAGCATCACGCATACGGGCATGCTCGCGGCGCTGCGCGCCAACGACTTGGTGGGGCAGGTTGAGCTCGTTCCGGTCGGCGGGCCCGGCGATGGCTGGGCGATGCTGAAAGCCGGGCGCGTGCAAGCGACCCACCATACGGCGCCAGACGTTTATAACCTCGTTGACCGTGGCGAAGCGCGCATCCTTTTCCAGACCTCGGACTATCTGAAAGATTACCAGCAAGGCGTTGTTGCAGCGCTGGAACCTTATTTGCAAAAGAATGCAGAGACGGCGCGCCGCTTCCTTCGTGCTATCAAAGCCGCCGATGATTTCATCGCGCAGAAACCCGATGAAGCCGCAAAACTCGGTTCCAAGGGAATGGAAATTCCCGAGCACCGTTTCCACGAAACGATTGTCAAAGCGCCCGCGGGGTTCTTCCGTGTCGGAGTGCCCGAAAAGGCGAATTTCGACGGCTCGATGACCGAGGCCATGGTAGCGGGCGCACTTAAGGAAGCGCCCGCTTATGACAAGATCGTCGATCGCAGCTTCTTGCCATAAACGTAGTTCGTCAAAACTAGATCAGCTTGAACGCGAGCAACTCCGAAAGCTGCACGTCTATTTCAAAGCGCCTTTCGTTCGCGCTCTACAGCCGTGCCCAGCAACTCCAGCGCTTCGATGACCGAGATCGGATCGGCGATGCCTTGTCCGGCGATGTCGAAGGCGGAACCATGGCCGACGCTGCTGAAAAGCACCTCGGTGCCGATCGCCATCGCGGCGGAGCGATGCGGGCTCACCAGCTTGATCGGGATATGCCCCTGGTCATGGTACATCGCGAGGTAGCCGCTATGCCGGCGCTGCGCCAAAAGCACATCGGCGCCGATGGGACCGTCCGCCTGCACGCCACGCTGACGCAAGCGCTCGACAGCCGGTGTGGTGATGTGCTCATCGTCGTCGCCAAACAGGCCGCCCTCACCCGCGTGCGGGTTGATACCGAACACGCCGATGCTTGGATTTTCGATACCCAAGCGCTTGAGCGTTTCGGCCATTGCCAGCCCCGCCGAGACGATCAACTCCGGCGTGAGCCTGTCGATAGCATCGCGCAGCCCCTCATGCAGAGTGACGTGGCAAATTCGCAATCCTGCGGCGACAAGCATGAGATAGACGGCCTCGGGCTTGCGGCCGGTCAGCTCGGCGAGCAGACCTGGATAGCCGGTGAAGGGAATGCCCGCCGAATTGATCGCAGTCTCGGAATGCGGACAGGCGACAACGGCACTCGCGGCGCCGGATCGCACGAGATCGACGGCGCGGCGGACATAGGCGACGGTCGCGCGTCCGGCCAAAGGATCGACCAATCCAGGCTGAAAGCTTGCCGACGGAAGGCTTTGCTCCGAAACATAGCCGATGCCCTGACGATCATTTTCTTTTTCTTCCAAGCGCACTAGCGGCAAATCTATAGCGCAGCGGGAATGGTAGTCGCGGATAACGAACTCGTCTCCCACGAGGATCGGCTCCAGCGCGCCGCTACGTGCAAACACGGCAGCGGCCTTGACCGCGATCTCCGGTCCGATGCCGTTGGGGTCGCCGATCGATACTGCAATTCGCACGGGACGGCGCATGCTTGCGATGCCTAAAGCGGAAGGGCCATGAGAGTGTCGATCACCGAGCTATCGCACACGGCAACCTTCTTCGTCAGCTTCAGCTTGCCGCCTTCGATCCGGTAGCTGTCGAAATAGCAGCCGGTGGCGAAAATGTCCGTTTGTCCGTCGTGCATGATGCGAACCACGATGAAAGGCGTCTCGCTTTCCGCCTCGGCGCCGCCGTTGGCCAGGATCGTGGGAATGCCGACGATATGCCGGTAGCTTTGCCGTTCATAAATATTAGCCTCGCGTAACGCCGCGACGCGATCGACCAGCATGCCTTTCGAATCGGCATAGATGATGCCGGCTTCAAAGCCGCGTTTGTGGTTTTCGGCCGTGGTGACCTTGTAGAAGCAATCGTCCGCGAAGAAATCCGGCCAGTTTTCGAGTTCATTGTTGTCGATGCAGCGGATGTAATCCGCCTGCAAACGGAGAATGCCTTCGAGCGTGATCGTCTCGCTCATTCTCAAATTCCCATATAGCCGCGATAGGCTTTCCAGAAGCCGCGCACGGACGCTTCCGTCGCACGCGTATCCTCCGACGAGGTGCTGTCGCCGCCCATTTCGACAATCGCGCTCTCGCCTGCAGCGCTGGCGACGCCGCGCTGCACGAAACCGCCCACCGCGCCGTCTTCCATCGAAATATAGCCCGCGGGTCCGATCAGGTTCGCCTGTTTCAGCCGCATCCGCCGCATCTCCGGCGTATCGTCGGCAAATCCCAGATAGGTCCAATGCAGCATGGTCGACTGCACGCCCTTCGGCAGCACCTGACGCACCGCCAGGCTGTTGAGATGCTGCTGCAGAACGAAGCCGGGAAACACCGTCAAAATCTGCATCACCACGCCATCGCCGAACTCGTCCTTCGCGGCGACGAGGCTGGGATCGGCCAGCTTGTAGTTCTCTTTTTCCGACCGCAGTTTCTGCTCTGAATATTCAGCGTTTACCGCGGCGGGGTCCGCCATGGCGTAGCTGACATGATGTCCGCCGCCCGGCGCCACGATGAGACCGCCCTTCTGCGAAAGCCTATTGATGCGAAAAGTGGTGAAGAAGAGATGCAAGAGGCTCGCGTGGTAGCTGTCCTTGACGTTCTCGAAATAGAGCTTCCAGTTATTCGGCAGTGCTTGAGCGAACCGGCCGATGACGGCGACGGGCTTACAGAGCACACGCTCGATCCGCTTCGCGATCTCCTCGCCGAGATAGTCCCGGATCGGCGGCGCGTCGCCGCTGAGGCTTCCAAAGATCAGGCCGGAGAAACGCGCAACGCGTAATTTCCGCGGCCCGTGCTCTTCGCGACGGAAGGTTTTCGGCATGCCGCCCTTGCCGCCGACGCCGCGTTCGAAGGCAACGCCCTTCAGGTTGCCTTGGAGATCATAATTCCAGGAATGATAAACGCAGGTGATATCGCGACCATTGCCTTCGTTATCGAGGCAGAGCATCGCCCCCTTATGCGCGCAACGATTCTCGAAGGCGTAGATTTGCCCGTCGAGATCGCGTGTCACGACGACGGGCATTGAACCGGCGAAGGTGGTGCGAAAGTCGCCCGGATTGGGTATCTCAGCTTCGAGGCACAGATAGTTCCAAACCGGCCCCTCATAGACGCGCCGCTGTTCCTGTTCGTAGACCTCGGACGACTGATAGATCCAGAACGGAACGCGTGTCAGCATTCCTTCGGGCCAAGACGATGGCTGTTGAGCAGCAGGCGCAACCACAGACGAAGTTCCTTCTTACAACGAGACGGAAACCTTGATACTACCGATACGCATTATTCCAACGTCATGTTGGCTGCCTTGATAACCGCGGCGTAGCTTTCCCGCTCTTCTTTCATGAATGTAGCCATCTGCTCTGGGCTGCTGCCCCAAGGGGCGACGGCAAGATTGAGAAAGTTTTTACGAATCTCCGGATTTCGAAGGCTATCGAGAACGTCCTGATTGATCTTGGCCACGACGCTGGCCGGGGTATTGGGAGGAGCAACGAGGCCGAACCAAGTCAATGACTGAAAATCCGGCAGGCCCGATTCCGCGATGGATGGTACATCCGGCAACGTCGGCGTCCGGCGCAGACTCGCCACGCCCAGGATCTTCAATTTTCCTTCGCGATGCAGTGGAAGAGACGATCCCAGATTGTCGAACATGATGTCGACATGACCGCCGATCAGGTCGTTCAAGGCCGGCGCCGATCCCTTATACGGAATATGAACTAGTTTGATTCCGGCCTTCATCTCGAACATGCTGGTGGCCAGATGCGATGTCGTGCCGACGCCCTGCGATGCGTAATTTAATTTGCCGGGGTTCTCCTTCGCCTCTTTGATCAATGCTGCAATGGATCCGGCCTTAAACTGCGGGCTGACCGCCAAGACATTCGGAGTCGATGCAAGAATCGTGATGGGAACAAAGCGGGTTGGATCGTAAGTCAGGCTTTTGTAAAGACTCTGATTGATCGCGAGCGGACCAGGGGGGCTGGCAAGCAGCGTGTAACCATCGGGATTCGCTCGCGCGACGTATTCAGCGCCCAGATTCCCGCCGGCACCGGCGCGATTTTCTATGATAACCGGGCGGCCCCACTTCGCCTGAAGGTCGCCTGCGATCATTCTCGGCAAAACGTCGGCCGTTCCGCCCGCAGGATAGGGCACGACAATCGTTACAGGTGACGCGGGATAGTTTTCCGCAGCAGAGCTTGGCTGCGCTACTAGGCTGGTCCAAGTCACAAGAGCCGCGGCAATAACCGACCTGATCAGAAACATGCGTTCCTCCAATCGCGGAGCGGTCTAAGCCGCTTCCGCTGCCCAATAGAGTTGTTCGCATATCGCACAGACATGCGCTATACGAACCACCGTCGAGTAGCGCTTGGAGCTGGAGTGAGTCAACAGCGTCAAAGTTGATGTTCGAAACGCGAACACACGTGAGGTATCAGGCGATGAAACGAAACAAGGACCCCGCCAGCGATGATCGCGAGCTCGTGGCCGGCTGCATCAAGGGACTCAAAGTCATCGAAGCATTCGATGCGGCGCATCCACGGCTGACATTGACGGACGCCGCGCGCATGACGGGGTTGAGCCGAGCGGCGGCCCGCCGCTACCTGCTGACGCTGCTGAGGCATGGATACGTGGAGTCTGACGGAAAGTTCTTTCGGCTGACTCCGCGCGTCCTTCGGTTGGGATATGCTTATCTCGCGTCAATTCCGCTTCCAGAACTGGCGCAGCCGATACTTAACAAGATAGCTGACCGGACAGGGGAGGCTGCCTCTGTCGCAATCCTGGATGCGGACGAGATCGTCTTCATCGCCCGCGCCGCACCGCAACGGATCATGACGATCAGAACCAGCGTCGGTACGCGACGGCCAGCCTATTGCACGGCAATGGGCCGTGTTTTGCTCTCCGGCTTGGCGGAAAGCGAGCTCTCGCACTTCTTCAAACGTGTCAAGCTACAGCGGCTTACGGCGAAAACGATCGTCGAGAAGTCCAAGTTACAAGGCCTGATCGCCAAGGCGCGCGAACAAGGCTATGCGATTGTCGATGAGGAACTCGAACTCGGCTTGCGAACGATTGCCGCCCCGCTGCATGACTCCCGCGGTGTCATTACCGCCTCGCTGAGCATCAGTTTGCAATCGGCGCGAATGACACCGGCGGAAATGACGAGGGAATTGCTCGCGATACTTCAGGAAAGCTGCCGCCTGCTTTCCGCGACGTTGTGAACCATAATGCGCCGAGGGCCCGAAACTCCAACCAGACGTTATGGGCTGCCAGAACGCACGCGCAGAGATATTCCGTTGCGGCTCATCGCCTATGTCACGTCCGGCAATTGTTGTGATACGTTTGCATCCGGTGGATATCGGGTTGAAAACGTCCGGTGTCCACCCGCTCGCATTACGCGGGAGAAAGCACAGGACTAAGCGGCACCGTCTCTTACATCGCATGTGACGGCTAGCAGACATCGGGGGTTTGATCTTGGATATTCTGGACGCATTGAGCCAGGGCTTCTTTATTATCATGGAGCCGCATCGGCTGCTGTTGCTGTGGCTCGGGGTGCTCTGTGGTCTAGGTCTCGGCATTCTGCCGGGAATCGGAGGCGTTGCCGGGACGGCGCTGCTTCTGCCGTTCACCTATTCAATGGATCCCGCCGCGGCGATGGCCTTGCTGCTTGGACTGGCGGCGACCACGACCCACGGCGATCCGATCTCCGCCATCGTCCTTGGCGCGCCCGGCCATGCAGCGTCGGCGGCGACGACGCTCGACGGTTATCCGATGACCAAGCGCGGCGAAGGCGCCCGCGCGCTCGGTGCCGCTTACATGTCGGCGCTCATGGGCGGACTTTTCGGCGCGGCTTTGATGGCGGCCGCGTTGCCGTTGGCCCGTCCGTTGATCCTCTACATCGGTTCGCCTGAATTGCTGGCGCTTTCGGTCTTCGGCATTTCCATGGTCGCGGTCCTGTCGGGCAACAGCCCGCTGCGCGGCGTGACGATGGCATGCTTCGGCCTCATGCTGTCCATGATCGGTTCCGATCCACAGACGGGCACGCCGCGCTGGACGATGGAAAGCCTGTACCTCTGGGACGGCCTGCCGCTCGTCCCCTTGACGCTCGGCATCTTTGCCCTGCCGGAGCTGTGTGATCTCCTCATCGCCAGGTCCGCCGTCTACAAGAGCGAGAAAGTCCAGGATAATTGGGCAGGGCTTTGGCAGGGCAGCGTCGATTGCTTCGTGCATTGGTGGCTTGTTCTGCGCTGCTCCTGGATCGGCTCGGTCATCGGCGCGATCCCAGGCATCGGCACTTCGGTCATCGATTGGATTTCCTACGGTCATGCTCTGAAGACCGAGAAAGGCGCCAAGGAGACGTTCGGCAAGGGCGACGTGCGCGGCGTCATCGCCGCGGAAAGCGCGACTTGCTCGCGCGAAGGCGGCGCACTGATACCGACCATCGTATTCGGTGTTCCCGGCAGTGCTGGCATGGCGATCTTGCTCGGCGCATTTCTGATGCACGGGCTGGTTCCCGGACCGGAGATGCTGACCAAAAACCTCAGCATCACCTATTCGATGGTCTGGTCGATCGCCATCGCCAATATTCTCGGCTCCGGCCTTTGCTATCTCTTCAGCAGCCAATTCGCGAAGTTCGCGACGCTGCGCTACACGCTGATATTGCCCTTCGTGCTGTCGCTGATCTACATCGGCGCCTTCGAAGGACAGCGCGACTGGGGCGACCTTTACTCGCTTTTGCTGTTTGGCGTTTTCGCCTGGATAACGAAGCATGCCAAATGGCCGCGGCCGCCGCTCGTTCTCGGCTTTATCCTTGGCAAAATTCTAGAACGCTACATGTTCATTTCGATCGAGCGCTACGGCACGAGCTGGATGCTGCGCCCGGTGGTGGTGGTCCTGTTCCTGATGGCCGGTCTCAGTCTGCTGCGTCCGCTTCTGAAGGACGTTAAGTCCCATGGCGGCTGGAAAGGCATGCTTTGGGATATTCACGCGCCCAAGTTTCATGTGCGGCAATTATTCCCGCTCTTCATGCTCGGGCTTTTCATTGTCATGATGTCACAAGCGTTCAGCTGGAACCACAAGGCCGCGATCATTCCATTCATCGTCGGGACGGGAGCGATTTTCTTTTGTGCGTTGACGTTGCTAAACGATTTGCTGAAGTCGGAAGTGCATGAGGCGAAAGCGGTCGAAAGGGCGAGCCTCGGTATCGCCGACGATAAAATGCACTTGGATATCGCCAGCAACATCGCGCACCTGCCAACGAAAATATTGATCCTGCGGGGCGCGATCTTTTTCGGCTGGATGCTCGGATTCATGGGATCGATGGCGCTGATCGGTCTCATTCCGACGATCCCAATCTTCATCATCACCTTCATGCGGATCGAAGGTCCCGAGCGCTGGAGGACTACCCTTCTCATGGCGGCGTTCATGACCGTGCTGGTCTATAGCGTGTTCGATCAGTTGCTGGCGATCCCGTGGCCCGCAACGGTGCTCGGCGAACACTGGCCATGGTGGAAGGCACATATGCCGAGCGGGTGAGCCGATGGGACATCCGTTATGGCTTAGTTAGGTAGCAGGCCTACTCAGGATTGCCCGCCGCTGCAGTTGATCACTTCGCCGGTGATGAAACTGGCGTCGTCGGAGGCGAGAAAAGCGATCGCGGCGGCTTGTTCTTCCGGCGTTCCGCGCCGTTGCACCGCTTGCTGATTGCGGATGTCCTCCGCCATTTCCTGCGCGTAATTCTCGGCTCCGGCGTCATTAGCTTCCGCCATAATGCCAGGGCGAATAAACTTGCGTGGGGTGACGCGGTCGGTGGCGTCCGTGCCGCCCGGCGCCATGGTGTTGATGCGAATGCCGTAGCGGCCATATTCCTTGCTCAGCACTTTGCCCATGGCCAAAATGCCGCCTTTGCTTGCCGCATAGGGCAGGCGATAGAGGCCGCGCACCGACTGCGACCCGACGTTGACGATGGAGCCAGACTTCTGCTCCATCATGATCGGCAACACCGCCAGGCAACCCCAAAGGGTTGGATACAGCGACCGCTCCAGTTCGAGCTTCACTTCCTCTTCGCTGAAGAGGTGGAAAGGCTTGATCCAAATCGTTCCGCCGACATTGTTGACGAGGACGTCGATGCGGCCAAAGGCCTCGACCGCTTGCCCCATCAAATCCTGGGCGCCTGCAAGCGTGCTCAGATCGACAATAATGGCTTCTGCTTCGACGCCGTGCTTATGCAGTTCGGCGACGGCTTCATTCGCGGAAGCCTCCACCCGGTCGGCGACGACGATTTTCCCGCCTTCTTGGCCGAGCCGCTTTGCCGCGGCGCGGCCAATTCCCTGTCCCGCGCCGGTGACGACGCACACCTTGTCCTGAAGCCGGCGAGCGCCTGCGGCCCTCGCATCGAGCGTTGGCTCCATCTTCTTCTCCTCGCCGTCAGATAGAGGTGTGCGGGACGCCTTCCTTCACCTTCAGCGCGCCAGCCATGGCCTTATCGAAGGCGACGCCGATGGGAAGCACGAAGGTGGCGGAACGCACGCGATGGGTTTCCGGTATCAGCCCGGGAGGCTCGATGCCTTTTTCCAGGGCGAGCGCCGCCCGCCGCAACCGGTGGCGCGCCATGATGATAGCGTTATCGGTCGAGGCGAGATTCTCCTTCGAGCGATCCTGCAGCGGTCCCATGCTTTCCTGCACCGATGCATCCTGCATGGCGATGCCTTTGACGCCGCAATAGGTCCGGCCCGCCTTCTGCGCGGCGCGGTCCATCAGGTAATCGTTGTCTTTGTTGATAACCGGCCGGAACGTTCCCGGAATAAGCGGGACATGAATGCCGCCGCCCTGACGCATCGTGTTCAGCTCAAGTTCCGACAGCGGACGGGTCGGATGATAGGTGAAGGTCCAGGTGAAGCAATTCTCGTCGTCGATCGGCACCCAGGCGTGGCCGTTCAAGGCATTATCGCCGTAGGGCGGCACCATCGTGTACCAGGGCATGATCCATTGCGTGATGCGCCAATAATGATGCCCTTCCTCGGCATTGCGCCTCGCGCCGATGTAAAGTCCGCCTGGGGACTCGACGACCTCGAATTTCGGCTTGCGATCCTGCTGATATTGCGCGCCCTTGGTTCCCTTGTGCAGCGGATCGCTATGCAAGTCGCCACTATGCAGGAAGGAGACATGACTGGAATCGATACCGCCTTCCATCGCCTGCAGGTAATTGCATTCCTGCCAACGCTTGGAAATGTAGAGATGATCGGCCGGAAGCATGGACCATTCGAACGCCGGGAAAGCCGGCTCGCGTTCTGGCGGACCCATATAAGTCCAGATGATCCCGCCCCGTTCCTTACATGGATATGATTTCAGTTTGATCTTTTTACAGAAGCCGCTCTCGGCGGGCTCGGACGGAACCTCGAGGCATTCGCCTGTCACGGCGTATTTCCATCCATGATAAGGACAACGAAGGCCGCCTTCCTCATTGCGGCCGAACCAAAGCGACACGCCGCGATGCGCGCAGAATTCGTCGATCAATCCGAGCTTTCCGTTGGTGTCGCGGAAGGCAAGCAGCCGCTCCGACAAAAGCTTGATACGGACCGGCGGGCACTCCGGCTCCGGAAGCTCGCTCGACTGCATGATCGGAATCCAATAACGCCGGAATAACGTGCCCGTCGGAGTGCCGGGGCCGGTCCGCGTCACAAATTCATTTTGCTCATCTGTCAGCATCGCAGCTCTCGTTGCGGTTCTTACTTGGCTTTGCGCTTATATGGTCCCAACTCTTGTACCACTTTTTGCACGAAGGAGTGATCGACGACGCTGTCGGCCGATATCCCATCCTTCTCGATGAGCTTCTGCTCCTTGAAGAACGCCAAATCCTTCTTCAGGCTGTCGATATTGACGGTGCCGTCCGGATTGCAAGCATTCGGCGAAATCTGCCGGTAAATATCACGATCCTTGATTTCTGTCGTCTGCGTCAAAATAGTAATGATCTCGTCGGCATTTGGACCATCCATTTTGCCATCGCGCAGAGCGTCATTATAGTCGCGAACGCCTTTGATGTAAGCGCGCATGAATTTGAGCGCCGCCTCGGGGCGACCTTTCATGAATTCTTCCGAGTAAAGGACAACAGCCGTTTGCTGATTTGGATAAATCTCGTCATTCCCGGCAACACGAACCGCCACGCCCGCCCGCGCAGATAACGTCACGGTCGGCTCATTCGTCACGCTGGCGTCAATCCCTTTGTTCGTATAGGCGGCCATGTGCTGCGGGAAAGCCAAGTCGATGATTTCGACATCCCCATACGAGAGGCCACCGCGCTTGAGCGCCTCGTTGAGCGCCGACGCCGTGCCGGTCCCCGCGGCTCCGATGGCGACCTTCATGCCTTTCAGATCTTTGAAGCTCTTATACTTGCCGCTATCCACGAGATCCTTGCGCACCATCAGCGCGGAGAAGGCGTAGCCCGGCGCGATCGATCCCTTGTCGGCGACGATCTTGATCTTAATGTCGCGGCCGACGGCGTTATAGAGTCCAGCCGAAACCGTGCCGCCGCCGACGTCCAACTGTCCTGCGCCGAGTGGCGCAATCATTCGTGCCGCCGAGTTGAAGGCGGTGAATTTGACGTCGAGACCTTCCTGACGGAAATATCCCTTGCTCTCGGCAACATAGAAACCGGCATCACTAATCGTATTGACGATGCCAACTTGCACCGTCGTCTGCGCCTGGGCTGTAGAGATTGCAACCAGGAGCCCGGCGGCAACGGCGGTGAGATGCCGTGCGTTTGCAATGAGGCTCAAGCTTTGACGCTGCATTAGAATCTCCAGTCGGAATTTATCGCGAACTTTGTTGCCAGCGTGCTCACGCGGTTTTCCATGGAATAATGACTCGCTCGAGTTCTTGCAGCACGACGGTTAATGCGACGCCAATAACGGCGATCACGAATAGCCCAACGTACATTTGCTCGACGGCGAAGATTTCCCACGCGTTCCAGATCATGAATCCAAGACCGCTCTTGGCGCCGATCATCTCGGCCACGGCGATGAGCACGAGGCCCATGCCGATACCCAAGCGAATGCCCGTCATGATGAAGGGCAGTGCGCCGGGCAGGGCGATGGTACGAAAGGTGTTCCAGCGGTTCGCCTCGAAATTCTTGCCGACATCGAGATAAATTTTGTTGATCTCGAGCACGCCCGTGGTCGTGTTGATAATAACCGGAAAGAAGACGCCGACCGCGACCATGAATATTTTGGAGCCTTCGCCGAGGCCGAAGATGAGGAGCGCGAGCGGCACGATTGAGCTTTTCGGTATTGGATATAAGGCCGCGACCAGCGGTTCCACGGCCGCGCGGAAGACGCGGTTGAGTCCCATCATGATGCCCAATATCAGCGCCGGAACGCCGCCCAGCAGAATGCCCCAGCCGAGCCGGCCGAGACTGGTCAGCGTATGCCGCATGAGTTCGCCGGACTGTACCAAGGCGATGAGCTTTTGCAGGATGGCGGAAGGCGCCGGAAAGAAGCGGATATCCACCACGCCGAAATGAGCGGCAAGTTCCCAGACCAGAAGCAGGGCGATCGGCGATGCAATACTGATGAGACGCTCATAGCCTCGGGCGCTCAGCCGCCAGCTTCGGGTAGGCGCGGTTATTGAAACGACGGCGCTCATATCACCCTCCACCTTCATCGGTTTGCTCGCGCGCGCGCTGCACTTCCTCCCGCAAGCTCGACCAGATGCGATGCACCAGGTCGCCATAGGCGGAGGTTTTCTGCAGTTCCATGTAATCGCGTGGGCGGGACAACGGTACCGGAATTATCGCCTTGGCGCGACCGGGTTGCGCGCTCATGATCATGATGCGGTCGGCGAGCAAAACGGCCTCTTCCACGCTATGGGTAATGAAGACGACGGTTTTCTTGTGCTCTTCCCAAATCTTCAGCAATTCTTCCTGCAGCAGAAGTTTGTTCTGCGCATCGAGCGCGGAGAACGGCTCGTCCATCAACAGGATTTGCGGGTCGTTGGCGAAGGCGCGCGCGATCGATACGCGCTGCTTCATTCCCCCCGAAAGCTGATGCGGGTAAGACTTGGCGAATTTCGTCAGTCCGGTGCGATCAAGATAATGACCCACAACTTCGGAAATTTTAGCTGCGGAAGCCCCGCGCATACGCAGCCCATAGGCCGTGTTGTCCCAGACCGTCATCCAGGGAAAGATAGATTCGCCCTGAAACACCATTCGGTTCACGGGCCGGTCCGACAGTTGCGACGCCACCACCTCGATCTGTCCAGAACTGGCCGTTTCCAAGCCGGCGAGGATGCGTAACAGCGTGGTTTTGCCGCACCCCGATGGGCCGACAATGACGAAGAATTCGCCATTCATGATGTCGATCGAAAGCGTATCGACGGCGACAAAATCGCCGAACTGCTTGACCAGATCGCGAATGCGTATCGCCGGCTTGCCGGCAAGTTCGTGCAGCTTAGCCATTGGCACTGCTGCGGTTTCCCTTGCCATCCGTTCCTCCCCGAGCGTCATAGCGTGCACAACGTTAGATCCGTGGCCGGGAAGATTTCATAGTGCCATTGCAGAGAAATGGCGATTTATGGAATGATTGAACTTGATTATAGTATCCTGAATGGGCGCCGTCTGCGCAACCTGATTTTTGGACGCAGGTGCGGTTTCACCCGACGTTGTCTTGGAAAAGGGCAGGGCGCCGATGCGCAAGGTAGGCGGGAGAAATCGTGTTGTGGCTTCCGCGAAAACAACTGGGAATGGCAAAGCCGATCAGCGGCGGATTCAATCGATTGAAGTCGGTTTCCGCCTGATCCGTGTGCTTGAACAGGCCGGCGCCAAATTACCGTTGAAAGACCTCGCGGCACGCGCCGGAATGGCGCCGAGCAAGGCGCATCTTTATCTCGTCAGCTTTGTTCGCCTCGGTCTGGTGGTGCAGGAACCTATGAGCATGCGCTACGGTCTTGGGCCTTATGCCGTGCATTTGGGATTGGCCAGCATTCGCCAATTGAGCGTGGTGGAAGTCGCGCGCGAGCCCATGGAGGAACTGGAAGAGAAAACCGGTATGGCCGTCTATCTTTCAATATGGGGCAACCGCGGACCGACCATCATTATGAAGCTCGACAAGGCGCTCAAGGCGCCGATTTCCATTCGGGTTGGTTATGTCTTGCCGCTGCTGGCTACCGCAACCGGCCGCGCCTTCCTGGCCTATATGCCGAAATCAGAAACCGCCCCTGTCGTTAAGGAGGAGCCGTTCGTTGGACCCGACTTGCGCGCGCGTGCAAAAAAATCGATCGAAGCCGTGAGGCGCTATGGCGTTGCCTTTTCCGACGGCCGGCATCACCAGGGCCTTTCGGCTTTATCCGCACCGATATTCGATCATGCCGGCTTGATGGCTGCCGCGCTCACGCTTCTAGGATTTCAGCGCGACATGGATATCGATCCGAATGGAGACATGGCAAAGGCCCTGCGCGGGGCGGCGGCGTCCATTAGCGCTTCGATGGGGTTCAAAAAGCTGGCGCCATCTGCTCGCAGCACAGCGCAGGGTGAATCCCGTTCCGCAGGAAAGCGAAAAACGAACGGACAGTCGGGCGAGCTGGCGCGGTGATTGTCTTCGACAAACCCGTCGCACTCGGTATTGCAGGACTCGGCATGGCTGGGGCGGTCATGGTTCGTGCGGCGCATGCCCATCCAGGGATAAATATCGTTGCGGCGGCGGACCCGTATCCCGCGCCGCGCGAAGCCTTTAAGCGGGACTTTAATGCACCCACTTATGAGGACATTCGCGGTCTCTGCGACGATGCTACGGTCGAAGCTATCTACATCGCCACGCCACATCAGTTCCACAGTGAGCATGCGCGCCTTGCCGCCGAAGCGGGAAAGCACATCATCCTCGAAAAGCCGATGGCGCTTACCTTGGCGGACTGCGACACCATTATCGGAGCCGTGGATCGGGCAGGTGTCGTGCTTATCGTCGGCCATACCCACGCTTTCGATCCGACGATCAGGGCGATGCGCCGCATCATTGCCAGCGGTGAAATCGGCACTTTGGGCATGATCGCGGCGTGGAACTACACCAATTTTCTTTATCGGCCCCGCCGCCCTGAGGAACTCGATACCTCGCGGGGAGGGGGCATCATGTTCAACCAGGTGCCTCACCAGATTGACGTCGCGCGGCTTCTCGGCGGTGGTCTCGTGCGTTCGGTGCGCGCGCAGGTCACGGTCCTCGATCCGGCCCGGCCGACCGAAGGCAGCTGTATTGGATTTCTGGATTTCGAGAATGGCGCCGCGGCGTCGCTGGTTTATAGCGGCTACGATTTCTTCGACAGCGACGAGTGGCATTTTTGGATCAACGAACGGGGCGCTCCAAAGCCTCCGGGCCAGCATGGCGCCGCGCGCCGGGCCTTGGCCGAGCAAAAGCGTGAGGAAACGCGGCTGCGCGTCGAGCGCTTTGCTTATGGCGCCGACGGCGGGCAGGCGCCGGCGCACCAGCCGCATTTTGGGATCATGATCGTTACCTGTAGCGGCGGCGAACTGCGCGCATCTGCTGATGGTGTCCTGCTCTATGACGCCAATGGGATGCGCGAAATCCCGGTTTCACTGGGACAAGGATTTTCCGGCCGCGGCGAGGTCCTCGATGACCTCTATCGCGCATTGCGCTCAGGCGTCCGGCCGACTCATGATGGCCGCTGGGGCAAGGCTACCGTGGAGGTAGCGCTTGCCTTGCTGCAGTCTGGGCACGAACGGCGGGAAATAATGCTCCACTACCAAGTAGCAGTACCGGCTGGCGCATGAGGAGGCCTTACGGGCAGAGAGCTCACTCCCTGCCCGGCAACGATCAGGGCGCGGCTTTCTTATAAGGCCCGAGGGATTTGACCGCTTCCTGAGCAAAGCTCATATCGACCACATCCTCGACTTTGACTTTGCCGTCGATTTGCTTGGTATCCACAAAGAACTGCCAGGCGACGCGGAGACTTTCCAGATGGAGCCCACCGTCGGGATCAATCGCATTCGATACGATAGAGCGATGGATTTCCGGCTCCTTGATATGGGATTCTTCCACCAGGATAGCGATGACTTCGTCGGCCTTGGGGCCTGCGAGTTTTCCGCCTTGCAGGGCGTCATTGTAGAAGCGCATGCCGCGGATCAGGGCGCGCATTGCCTTTTTCGCGACCTCAGGCTGTTCCTTGATGAATTTACCGCCGAAGAAAGTCACCGCGGTCTGGTAGTCCGGATAGAATTGGTCGACGCTTGCGAGTTGCACGGCGGTGCCGGCTTTGAGAATTGTGGAAACCGTCGGCTCCGTGGTGAGGCTCGCGTCGATGGCGCCGTTTGCGTAGGCCGCGATGTGCTGCGGAAAGCCGAGATAGGTGGGATCGATATCGGCGAAGGTGAGGCCGTTCTGCTTCAGCGCCGCGTCGATCAGGGCGGCCTCGCTGTTGCCAGCGGCGGACAGGGCGACCTTTAGTCCTTTCAGATCCTTGATCGACTTGACCTTGCCGCTGGTGACCAGATCCTTTCGAACCAGGATGGATTGAAAGCCATAGCCCTTCGCATTGCGGGCCTTGTCGGCGACGATCTTGATGTCGACGCCGCGCGCAACCGCATTATAGAGAGCCGCCGATGTCGCCCCGCCCGCGATCTCCACTTGGCCCGAGCCCAAAGAAGGGATGGCTTTCGCGGCGGAATCGAACTGGATGAAGTTCACAACGATCCCTTCGTCCTTGAAATATCCCTTTTTGCTGGCGATGAAATACGGTGCGTCGCTTGAGGTGCCGATGACGCCCACATTGAGCGTCGTCTGAGCGGCAGCGGGAAGCGCCGTCGCCGACGCCGCGAAGATAGCCGCAAGCGCGAGTGCCGGGAATCTGGCGTGAGCCGAGCCGACCATCTGGAATACTCCCCTTCGGATATTGCTATTATGGCAAGGTGGACATGCGAGTTTAATATTATATAATCCAATTCATCCTTGTCTACTGAGCTAAAGCCTGTTTTCCCGGCGCTCGCGATGCCACCATAAGGCCGGCGGGAAATGGTTTTGAGCCAATCCGTGGAATGACGGACATGAACTATCAGCCCAGCACAAAAGATTTCGTGGTCGAGGACCGGGAAAAGCAAACCTTCCTGGTGAACCGCGAGGCTTTTGTCTCTTCGGATGTGCTTCAGCAGGAAAACCGGGCGATTTTTGACAAATGCTGGATTTATGTCGGGCATACCTCCGAGTTGAAGAACCCCGGCGACTTCCGCAGCCGTTCCGTCGCTGGGCGCCCGATTATTTTCGTCCGCGACCGTGAAGGGACAGTACGGGCGCTGATCAATTCATGCCGGCACCGGGGTGCGGTGGTTTGTCGCGAGCGCGAGGGCAACAGCCGTGGCTTTTACTGCATGTATCACGGCTGGACTTACAACAATGACGGCACGTTGCGCGCCGTACCCGGCGAGGAGGCCTATGGCAAAAGCTTCGACAAGAAAGAAATGGGACTTGTCGAGGTGCCGAGGCTTGAGCAGTACCAGGATTTCTATTTCTTGAACTTCGACGTTAATGCCGTCGGCCTCGAACAATATCTCGGCAAGGCCAAGGAATATATCGACCTCGTCGTCGACCAGTCTCCGTCGCGGAAGATGGAGATCATTTCCGGTGTGCAGGAATACGAGATCAAAGCCAACTGGAAGATGCTGGTCGAGAACAGCGTCGACGATTATCACCTGATCGCCACGCATACGACCTGGCTCAAATACATGCGCAACTCCGGCGTCGACATCACGCCGCCGAAGGGCTTGCTGCTGCCGACCAAGGGTCTCGGCAAGGATTTGGGTAACGGCCACCTGACCACGGACAATCCGAATTACCGCGGCCGGCCGGTCGCGCGCTGGATTTCGGTCTATGGCGAAGAGGCGAAGGAAGATATTGCCGCCATCCGCCGCGAACTGGTGCAGCGGTTGGGCGAGGAGCGCGCCGCGCGGGTTGCCGACACCAACCGCAATCTGGTGGTCTTTCCCAATCTTGTCATCAACGACGGCTCCTCGGTTACGGTGCGCAACTTCTTTCCGGTGACGCCCGATTTGATGCGGGTGACCGCCTGGGCGCTCGGGCCGGTGGAAGAGACCGAGGCGCAGCGCGCGCGCCGTCTCCACGCCTTTCTCACTTTTTATGGCCCCGGCGGATTTGCCACCCCGGACGACGTCGCGGCGCTGGAGGCCGTGCAGCAGGGATATGCCGCTTGGCGCGAGGTGCCTTGGTCGGATCTTTCGCGTGGCATGGCGCGCAAGGAGGAGCAACTCGACACCGACGAAGGACATATTCGGGTATTTTGGCGCCGGTGGAACGAGTTGATGAGAGGCCGCGCATGAACAAGGCTCTGGACAAAGCCGCGACCGTCTCGTGCCAAGACATCGAACAATTCCTTTATCGGGAAGCGGAGTTGCTAGATTCCTGGAAGCTCGACGAGTGGCTGACGCTGCTGACCGACGATGTTTCCTATTTCGTTCCTCCCAACGAGATGCCTGACGCCGATCATCGCTTCACGTTATTCTTGATCGCGGACGACGCGGTCCGCCTACGCGAGCGCGTCATCCGGTTAAAAGACCCGAATTGCCACGCGGAATTTCCGCCCTCGCGCACCCGCCGCATGATCACCAATGTGCGCATCACCGGGATCGAGGACGATACGATCTCCGTTGCCGCGAATTTCGTGGTCTATCGCCATCGTCGAAGTGAGCCGCCGCGCACCTTCGTTGGTTATTATCGATACAAGCTGAAGGTGCAGGACGGCGCGCTGAAGATCGCCGAACGCCGCGCTGTCCTGGATGCGGAAGAGCTTGGTGCGATGGGTTCCGTCAGCTTCATACTTTAAGAACGCTCGGCCCAGCCAACAATATGATCTCTGCGTAACTGCTGCTACTGTTCGAAGCGACGCGCGTCCTGGGCATATACTGTGCGACGCCTTCAGTATGATACTGCGCTGTGAGCCTGTAAGGAGGAAGGCGTGGGAACGCGCATGATTGGAAAGACCGCCATCGTCACCGGCGGAGCAGGCGGGATCGGCGCCACGATCGGTGAGTTGTTCTGCGTCGAGGGCGGAAGCGTCGTACTGGTTGATCGCGACGCGGACATGTTGCGTCGGACGGTTGAGCGGTTGCGCTCCATGGTTCCGAAAGCGCAGGTCGAGAGCTGCGTCGCCGACGTGTCCGATTATGAGCAGGCGGCGCGCTCGGTGGAGCATGCCGTCACTCGCTTCGGCGGGATCAACGTTCTCGTCAACAACGCCGCCGTCCGCAGTCACTCTTCGTTTGAAAACTCTCCACCGGAAGACTGGCAGAAATTATTTTCCATCAACGTTCTTGGCGCCGTGAACTTTTGCAAGGCGGCGTTGGGCCACCTTCGGCGCAGCGGCAACGCCAGCATTGTCAACATGTCCTCTTGCTACGCGGTCACTGGCCGAAAGGGCATGCCGATCTACGACGCGACCAAGGCCGCTTTGCTGTCTCTGACCCGCACGCTCGCTTTCGAGGAGGCGCAGAATGGCGTCCGCGCCAACGCTGTTTGCCCCGGCGGGACATTGACTCCCTTTACCGTCGGGCGCGGCGTGGCCAGAGGAGAAAAGCCGGAAGATATGGCCAAGGAAGTCAGGTCGGATTCGTTGCTGCAACGCTGGGCGAAGCCGGAAGAAATCGCCTATCCTGTGCTCTGGCTTGCTTCCGACGAAAGCTCCTACATGACTGGCGCCACCATCATGGTGGATGGCGGGCTTTCCATCATGTGATCGGCGCTCACGATCGCGCTGCGTTGTGCGCGGTGATCTGGGCATGAAGCTTTGCCAACATCTTGCCGGACTCGCGAGCACCCTCGAGATAATTTTCCGGCACGATATGGTACGGCGGCCGGCATGGACCAGCCTTCACCCAGCCCGCGGCATTCATGCGCGCCTTCTCCAATCCGATATTGTATTTGGAGAACTCGGCGAAGTTGCCGTTCGGTATGAGACGCGCGGAAGCGGCGGCAATGGCAGCGGAAATCTCCTTGGCTGCAGACCAGCCGCCGCTTTTCTTCGCCGCCGCAACGGTGTCGCGCAATGCAAGCTGCACGGCAGGTCCGCAGAGCGCGCCGCCGCTCCAGAAGGCGGTGCATTCTTCTGGCGCGATACGCGCCGCGGCGTAATAGCTGCCGTCCACCGGCATCAGCCGGATTTGCCCTTTGGTCAGCCGCAGGTCCGTCTCGATGGTGGCGATGCCGACAATCTTTGCCGCGACGACTTGCGGCACCTGAATAATCTGCGCCCAGAACGGCCGCGGGAAATCGAACTTGAAAGCTTCCGGATTGGCATAGACGCAGATCGCGATACCCGGACAGGATTCCGCGACGTCGCGATAGAACTGCAAGCTGGTCGCGAGATCGGGATAGCACCACATCGGCGGCCCGAGCATCGTGCCGTCGACGCCGATGTCATACGCGGCGCGCGTCTGCCGCACGGTCTCGCGGGTGTTCAGGCTGCTGGTGCCGCCGAAATAAGGGACGCGGCCGCGCGCGGTTTCCACCACCGTCGCCATGAAGGCGCGCTTCTCATCCCAGGTCAGCGTGGCGCATTCGCCGAAGGTGCCGAGGCTGAGAAGGCCGTCGACACCGGCTTTGATCAATTCCTCGACCACGCGCGCCGTCTCGTCGAGATCGACAGTGTCCTCCGCCCGCCAATCCGAAGCATTGTCCTTCGCCGGCGTCGGCAGAATGGCCCATGCCCCCTGAATATCCGCCGCCGTCAGGCGCGCGCCTTTTTGACGCATCCCGCTTCCTCCCCGCACTCGATTGTCTCAACCGTAAGACGCGCAAAACGCGCTGACAAGCTCATTGACAGCATGCGGAGGGTTGGCATACTGCCGGTGCAAATACGCGCGCTGTTCGCGTGCGAAGCTGGGGAACACCGGCGGATAAAAAATCTTATAGGGAGTGACGCCATGGCCTCTGCATCCGAGGTCTCGGTCCGCTGGCCGGCCGAATACAACACCATTCCCAAAGACGTCTTTTATCGGCGCGACATCTATGAGGCCGAGCTTGGCCGGATTTTTTACGGCCCCGAATGGCATCCGCTGGCACACGTCTCCGAAGTTCCTAACAAAGGCGACTTCAAAACCCTGCAGATCGGTGAAGCGCCGGTACTTATCGTCCATGGCGACGATGACCGCGTCCGCGTGTTTTACAATTCCTGCCCGCACCGCGGCACGCAATTGCAAATTTGCGCCCGCGGCCAAGCCAAAGAAATCGAATGCCCTTACCACCGCTGGCTGTTCAATCTGCGCGGCGATCTGATCGGCGCCTCGGGAATGGATCAATTTTCACCGGAATTTAAAAAAGAAAATTTTGGTCTGAAGGAGCTGCGCTCGGGCGAATTTTGTGGGCTCGTCTTTGCGACCTGCAGCAATGACGCACCCGAATTTGAAGAATTTCTGAAGGGGACCAAGGACTACCTCTCCAAAGCGCTTGGAGGCGACGGCCGCTTGAAGCTGATCGGCTATCAAAAGACGATCTATGGGACCAATTGGAAAGAATACGGCGACAACGAAGGTTATCACCCGCCGCTGCTGCATCGCGCGTTCCGGCTGCTGAAGTGGGGCGGCGGCAAAGGCTCCAACGGCGTGACCGAGTATGGCCACAAGGTCATGGAAGCGGAGGTGCAACGCCCGCAGCCGGGATTCTTGAACGATCATTCGCTGGTCGAATTCCGCGACACTTCCACGCCGCCACGATCCGTCATCGTCTCCTTCTGGCCGATGACGACAATCGTCAAGCACATGGATGTCATCAACGTCCGCTACGCCTTTCCGCTGTCGCCGGACGAGACGGAAGTCCATTACGCCTATTTCTCGCACCAGGACGATTCTCCGGAACTGCTGGCGCATCGGATTCGACAAGCGTCTAATCTGCTTGGCCCGAGCGGCTTCATCTCGCTTGAGGATGGCGCTGTCTTCAGCCGCGTTCACGGTGGTTCCCGCGCGCTGGGAACTGTAGCCTTTCAAAAAGGCTACGAGGGCAAGCCGCTGCAGGCCCCTTGCTTCGTCGCCCAGAACGATGAGGCCAGCAACCTGATCCGCTGGGAGCGTTACCGCAAAACCATGGGGTTCGATCGTGATTGACCCTGTCGTCTTGGCGCGGATTGATGACCTGCAGATGAAATATCTTGCCGCCTTGGATCGTCACGATCTTAACGCTTGGCTTGCGTGTTTTGCCGAGGACGGCAGCTACGTCTGCATCACCCGGGAAAACGAGGACGCCGGGCTGCCAGTGGCGATGATGTTGGACGACACCCGCGCGCGGCTGAAGGATCGGGTGAAATTTGTCAACGAAGTCTGGTCTGGAACCTATGAGGACTACGCGACGCGGCATTTCGTGCAGCGGTTGGAATGCACGCAAGGCGCCAACGGCCACATCAGTGTTTCGACCAACTTCATGGTGTCCTACACGAACCGTCAAGGCGGTTCCGACATCCTCGTCACCGGAGTCTATGAGGACGAAATTGAAGTAGGCGGCGGCCAAGCGCGCTTTAAGTCAAAGCGGGCGATCTTGGACACGGTGACGACGCCGCGATACCTCGTGTACCCGGTCTGACCTTGCGCCCAAAAGCAAATAACATTCCGGAAGTTTTCCTCTGGACCTTGGATGACGCCTATCGGGGCCCGGGTCACCTCATCCGGCGGCTGCAGCAGATCGCGGTGGCGATCTTCATGGATGAATTCAAAAATCTAGACATCACGCCGGTTCAGCACATCGCGCTGGTTGCCGTGCGCGATCGTCCGGGCCTGGAGCAACAAGCGATCGCGGATTTGATCGCAATTGACCGATCGAGTGCCGGACGGGTCTTTCAGTTCCTGGAAGATCGCGGGTTGGTCCAGCGTATCACGCCGAAGAGTAATCGCCGCACGAAGCAGGCGTTCGTCACGCCCGCCGGAACGCGGCTGCTCAACACCGGCGCCAAGCTGATCCGCAAGGCAGAGGAACGCATCCTCAAGGTGCTGGGCGGCCAGGAGCAGCAGCAGTTCATGGCGCAGCTCGTCAAGCTGGTGGACGTCAACAACACGTTGAGCCGCGCACCGCTGCGCATGCCGGGAATCGTCGCTCTCGAGGAACGCCGGCCGTCTGTCGAGCCGCCGGCGGTAGACGATTTGCAGACGCTGGCTCAACGCGGTCGCATCAAGGGGAGGGGATTTTGATTCCGGTGAGAAGGCTCGGCCACGTGACGTTCGAGACGCCCGACCTGGAGCATCAGATCGCTCATTACACGCAGGTGGTCGGCTTGACCATGGCGACGCAGGAGAAGCAGCGGGCCATTCTCGCCACCCACCTCGGCGACGAGGTGGTCGTGCTGCAACGTGGGCCGGTTCAGCGCTGCACCGCGCTGTCGCTGCATGTCGATCCCGCCACCGACCTGGCCGCGGCAGGGCGCATATTGAGCGAGCGCGGCATCAAGAGCGAAAAACGCAGCAACGTCACGCCGAATATGACGGATGTTCTTGCCTTCGACGATCCGAATGGCACGCGCGTCGAGCTGTTCTCGGAAACCAAGCTGCTGCCGCGGACGGACGCCGCAAACGCCGCGGCGCCGATCAAGCTCGGCCACATCGCCTTCATGGTTCGCGACGCCAAGCAGATGGTGGACTTCTATACCTCGATGCTGGGTTTTCGCGTGTCGGACTGGGCGGGAGATTTCTTTGCCTTCCTGCGCTGCGGCCCGGATCATCACACGGTAAATTTCCTGCGCGGCGATGAGCAGCGGATGCACCACTTCGCCTTCGAGCTGAAGGATTGGGCGCATGTGCAGAAAGCCTGCGACCACCTCGGCGAGAAGGATGTGCAGATCGTCTGGGGGCCGGGCCGTCACGGCATCGGCCACAACATTTTCATCTACCACTTCGACCCCGATCATCGCGTGGTCGAATTTTATACCGAGCTCGACCAGATGAAGGACGAGGCTTCGGGCTACTTCGAGCCGCGTCCTTGGCACAAAGATCATCCGCAGCGGCCAAAGGTCTGGACAGATTTCAAGGCCGCGCGGCTGACCTGGGGGTCGCAGCCGATGCCGGAATATGCGCAGACGCACAGCAAGCACACGCCGGCGACAAATTGAGGCCTTGATGGATCGGATGATCGACTTCTACTTCGACTTCATCAGCCCGTTCAGCTATCTGGCGCATCAGCGCTTGCCGGATCTCGCAGCCCGTTACGGCTATGCGCTGGCCTATCACGCCGCCAGCCTTGCCGACCTCAAGCAGCTTGCCGGCAACACCGCGCCGCGCGTAACGCAAATCCCGCTCAAGCTGCGCTATTCCCGCATCGATCAGCAGCGCTGGGCGGATCGCTACGGCGTGCCGATCAAGCCGCCGGAGGGATCGCACGATTCAAGCTGGCTCAATCGTGGATTTTTCTTCGCGGAGGATCGCGGCCGCCAGCGCGAGTATGTGACGAATGCCTGGGCCAAGCTGCGGCGCGATGGGCGTGACATGGTGGACGAGAAGCTTTGGCGCGACATCGCCAATGAGTTGGGATGGGGGGCGGATGAATTCGTCGGCTTTATTCGTTCCGACGCATCGCAACAGCGATACCAAGCCGCCACCAAGCAGGCGCACGAGCGCGGCGCCTTCGGCGTTCCGACTATGCTGATCGGTGAAGAAATGTGGTGGGGCAACGATCGGCTCGATTTTCTGGAGGAATTTCTCAAGACCAGCACGGCGAGCGAACGCCGCGCTGTTTCGTAGTTCAGGGGAAACTGATGGCGTATTGGCCGACACTTCGTAGCTACGTTGAGGGCCTCGATAAAGCGGGCAAGCTCGTCCGCGTGACCACGCCGGTCAACAAAGATACCGAGCTTCATCCGCTAGTTCGGCTGCAATTTCGCGGATTGCCGGAGAGCCAGCGCAAGGCATTCTTCTTCGAAAACGTCGTCGACAGCCGTGGTCGCAACTATGACATTCCTGTGCTGATCGGCGCGCTCGCCGGGTCCTCGGATATCTACGCGCTCGGCATGGGCGTTCCGGTCGACCAGATATCGAATACCTGGCGCAAGGCGCTGGCGAACCCGCTCACCCCGGTGGAGGTGAAAGAGGCTGCCTGCCACGAAGTCATCATCGGGGGGGAGGAGCTGACGCGCGAAGGTGGCGGATTAAGCCGGTTGCCGATCCCGATCTCGACGCCCGGATTTGACAATGCGCCCTACACGACGGCGTCCCATTGGGTTTCGAAACACCCCGACACCGGCCTGCACAACCTTGGCAATTACCGCGGCATGGTGAAAGCGGAGAACCGCATCGGCACGCTGCCCGCCATGATCGGGGTTGGTATGCGCGAGCACATCGATCAATGGCGTGCCAAGGGCATCGAGCGCATGCCCGCGGCGCTGGTCATCGGCGCGCCGCCGCATGTCGCTTACACGGCCGTGACGCGCATTCCCAACGACATGTGCGAATACGACGTCGCCGGCGCTTTGTCGGGCCGTCCGCTTGAGGTCGTGCGCTGCGTCACCCAGGATTTGATGGTGCCCGCCGAGGCGGAGATCGTCATCGAGGGCACGATCCCGACCGACATCCTGGAGATGGAAGGCGCCTTCGGCGAGTTTCCCGGCTACATGGCGGCGCGCGATTACAGCTTCTTCATGGACGTCACCGCGATCACCATGAAGAAGAAGCCGATCTTCCTCGCCATTATCAGTCAGATGCCGCCGAGCGAGAGCTCAAAGATGCGCCACATCAGCCGCGGCGAGGGCGCCTACAAGTTCCTGCACAACGCGGGTTTCACCAATGTCAGCCAGGTCGAATACCTGGAATGCGCCGGCGCCAACGCCTTGGTTGTCGTGAAGATCAAGAAGCGCACGCCCGACGACGCCAAGAACGCGCTGCGCCTTTTGGCTGAGAAATTCATCGGGAAGATCGCCATCGCCGTCGACGAGGATATCAATGCGCTGGACGTGGAGAACGTCATGTGGGCGGTGGCCTATCGCTCGCAGCCGTTTCGCGACATGGAAGTCGTGGAAGCGCCGTTATTCGCCCTCGATCCTTCCGCCGCGGCGCCCGGGGAATCCCGCGGGCTGACCCATGGCAAGGCGCCGCGCTCAACCGCGATCATTATCGATGCGACAATGCCTTGGCCCTATCCGCCGCTGTCGCTGCCGAAAAAGGAATTCATGGACCGCGCGCTGGAGATGTGGCGCGATTTGCAGCTTCCGTCGCTTAATCTGAAGGAGCCGTGGTGGGGCTATTCGCTCGGCCATTGGACGGAAGAAGAAGAGAAAGAGGCCGAATTGGCGGTCCAGGGCCGTTATTTCGAAACCGGCGAAAAGCAGGCGCAGTCGCGCCGCCGCTTCTCGGAATAGGGGGCGCAATGTCCGCACGAGGCAAGGCTAGGGATAAAGAATGGTCGAAGTGAAGGTCCCGCCCGGCAAGTTCATGATCGATCCTTATTTGGACTGGAGCCAGAAAGAGGGCGTGCCGATCTACGAGGACTTTGGCCTCGACCTTCTCGCCGTCGAGACACGGCATTGGGCGCGCTTCGGCGTCGACGGCGCCATCGTTCATGTCAAAGGGCGTGGCGATGCGATGACCGTCTTCGTTCTGGACATCCCGCCGGGCGGCAAGACTCTGCCGCAGAAGCATATCTTCGAGGCGGCTTTTTACGTCCTGACAGGCCACGGCAGCGGGATCATCGACCGCTATGCCGGCGAGCGACAGCAGTTCGAATGGGTCACCAACAGCATTTTCGCCCCGCCGCTGAATACGCGATACCAGCTCTTCAACGGCTCCGGCACCGGAAAGGCGCGCATCGCGGTCTCCTGCAATCTGCCTGCCGTCCTTAATCTCTTTCACAACGAAAATTTCGTTTTTAATAATTCGGGCGTCTTCCCCGAGCGAGAAGGTCCGATCCAGCATTATAGCGGAGACGGAGAGTTCATTCCGGTGCGCGCCGGCAAGCATATGTGGGAGACGAACTTCGTCCCGGATGCCGCCAGCTTCAAGCTGCACGAATGGTCAGAACGCGGAAAAGGCGCTTCGCATATCCAGCTGATCCTCGCCGACGGTGTGCTGCATTCGCACGTCTCCGAAATGCCGGTCGGCACTTACAAGAAGGCACACCGGCATTCGCCGGACGTGCACATCTACATCATCTCCGGGGAAGGTTATTCGCTGCTCTGGATGGAAGGCGACAAGGACTTCATCCGCGTCGATTGGCGGCATGGCTGGGTGTTCGCCCCACAGGACATGATGTTTCACCAGCACTTCAATGCCGGCACCGAGCCGGTGCGTTATCTCGCTTTCATGCAGGGTAGCGTCCGCTATCCGATGACCGAGCACACCCGCAGAATTTACGCCAAGCTCGACGTCGACGTGAAGCGCGGCGGCAACCAGATCGAATATCGCGATCAGGACCCGCGCATCCATGCGATGTATGTGCAGGAAATGGCCAAGAAGGGACTCGCCGTTAAAATGGATCAGTTCACAGCAGTGATGAGTACGTAGGTATCAACGTCTTCCGGGAGGAGGCACATGTTCGAGTTCGCAAAGCGATTCAAGGCTGTTGGATTGGTCAGCGTTCTTGCAATCGGGCTTGGTTGTTCCGGCGCTGCGGCGGAGGATGTGGTTAATTTCAAAGGCAAGACGATCACATTGCTCGTCGGCTCCGAGGTTGGCGGCGGAACCGATGCTTCCGCGCGGCTGGTCGCGCCGTTCCTGACCAAATATCTTCCCGGACAACCCACCGTCGTCGTGCAGAATCTGCCGGGCGCAAGCGGAATCAAGGCGCTGAACCACTTTGTCCAGAGGGTCGCGCCTGACGGGCTGACCGCCATCAACGGCTCGATTTCCATGATCGACCCAATTACCTACCGCGGCGCCAATGCTCAATACGATCCGAAGAACCTGCGCTTCGTCGGCGGGGTAGGCCGAGGCGGCGGCGCCATCTTCACCAGCAAGGACGCTGCTGAGAGACTTTTCGACAAGTCGAAAAAACCCGTGATCATCGGCTCGGCGCTGACGGTGCCGCGTTCCATCATGCAGCCGGCGCTGTGGTGCATCGAATATCTCGGCTGGAACGCCACCTGGATCGTTGGCTATCACGGCACCAACGAGGTGATGCTAGCGCTCGATCGAGGCGAGATCGACATGACCTCAACGGGCAATCTCTTTCAGATCAAGGATCGCCTCAACAGCGGGCAGCTCAAGCTCGTCACCCAATCCGGCTATCTTGCCAATGGCAAGATCGTTGCGCGGCAGGACTACGGAGACACGCCACTGTTTCCCGAGCAGATGAAGGGCAAGATCAAGGATCCGATTGCGCAAAAAGCCTATGATTATTGGGAAGCGCTGAACAACGGCGACAAGTGGGTGGCGCTGCCGCCCGCCACACCAGAAAATATTGTGGCGGTCTACAGGGAAGCATTCGCGAAAACCTCGACCGACCCGGAATTTCGTGAGAAGGGCGAGAAAATCAGCGACGGCTTCGAACCGATGACGGCGCAGGACGTGGAGATGGTCGCGCGGACACTGGCGGACACGCCGCCGGCAGCCATCGACTATACCAAGGAGCTCATGCGCAAGCAGGGCATTGGTGTGCAGTAGTACGGTAAAAAGCCAACGCTCCGCTGGCCCTATGGTTGACGACGCGGGCGCGCCGTTCTCCCTTTTTCCGTTTCCCTCGAAAGGGAATGGAGCGCCGGGGAGGCGCCAAGGGCGCTGGCGCAGCGCCCTTTAGCGGGGATTGACGGACCCCGCCGCGCGTCTGGCGAGACGCGCGGGTCCTTGGCGAAGGACCCGGCGCCTCCCCGGCGCTCCACAACGGCGCTGCATGAGGCAGCACCGTCCCTCCGCCACTTCAAGGCGCGTCATGACGAGCGCCTGTCAGGCTGCAAAGGTCTAGGATTAAAATCATAGACAGGAAAAGATGTCAAATGCTTTTTTCGTTATGCCCCGCGCTGGTCGCGGTATGCCCACCGTCGTCATTGCCGGGCTTGACCCGGCAATCTATCGTTCTTGCGAAAAAGATGGATGCGCAGATCAAGTCCGCGCATGACGAATGCATTGCTCGCCAAGCGGCGGCCGCCACTCAGTCGCAGCCGCAGCTCTCGCTTTGCAGGTGGCCGCAAGCTTTCACGGCGGCAATAACTTCGGCTTGCTTCTTCTCCTGCTCGCGCTTGAACTCCGGATCTCTTTTCTCGCTGACCGCGCGCGGGTCGGGCTTGCCCGAATAGAGATTCTTGATGAAGCCGCTGTCGTCGATGCGGCGGATATGATGCAAGTCCCAAAGCTCCATGGGGTTGATTTTCGCGGCATCGGCATCGAAGCGCTTGGCTGCTTCATAGACATTCGCGATCGCATCCATCTTAGGATAAAGCTTCGGATCGATCACCGGTTCGATGTCGTGATACATGTAGGTCGCCTGGGCGTGATTAAGCTGACCTTCCCGCGTGTGGTACTTCTGGATTATTTTGATGCTCTCTTCCGGATGCGTCTTGAAGAAATGAATTCCTTCAATCAAACCTTTGAGGAAGCGCTCGACGATGTCGGGGTGTTTCTCAACAAAGGGCAGGCTCGATGAAACCGTCGTGTACCAGATCATCGGCAGCGCTTCGATGTCGATGATCTTCATCCCGGCATCCGCTGCGAACAGGTGACCCGGCGACATCACCAGTGCCGCGTCGACGTGACGGTCGCGCACCCATGCCCAAAGCGGATTGTGTTTCTTCTGCAACGCCGCCGCGGCATCCGCTCCTTCGAGCTGCTCGACGTCTTCCGAGACGACCTGCCCCTTGTAGTCACGGACGAATTCGAAGTCGCCGCGGTCCACGTCCAGGCCATGCTGTTTCAAAAACAGCCAGTCGTTGAGACCGGGATGGTTTCCGCGGGTACCAATTCGCTTGCCGCGTAGATCGGCGACGCTGTTTATGCCGGAATCGGGCCGCACCACTAGCTTGCATTGAACAGAGTTCAGGGTCTGGCCGATATACACCCACTGATCCCCGCGGGCGCGTTTGCCGTAGGTCGAGATGTGGTTGCCGCCGACAAACTCGACTTCGCCGCTTTCGATGGCGTGATGCGCGTCGGATTTGGAAATCTGCCAGTCGTAGTTGACGTCCAAGCCATGCTTGGACCAAGACCCAGATTGACCGACGACGTGAAGGAAAGCCAAGTGTGTGGTGGCGCGATAGGGGAACGAAATCTTATCCATATTGCTCATCGTTTTTCTTTCCGCGAATTTGTTGCGCCACCGCGCTGGCGATCAGGGGTTTGATTAAATGTCAGCTAGGTTTAGCCATCATAGTCGCGATTTACAACCGTTTCGGACCGTCCGATTATTGTACGTCCAGGCCCTGCTTGCGCAGGATGACGGTCATGTATTCCGTCGCTTCCAAGGGCAAGCTTCCCAGCCGGTGGATGAGCGCCTCTACTTCCATCGCCGACAATGGCACGAAGTCATCGCTGATCTTTTTTCCGCGATCGATGAAGTCCGGATCGTGCATGATTTTGGCATAGGCGTCGCGATAGATGTCGGCAACGCCCTTTGGCGATTTCGGCGGCAATGCCAGCCATTTATCCGTAACCGCGATCGTGCTCCAGTATTCAAAAGCCTTGCTGGCCAGCGGGTCGTTAATCTTGCCCTCCAGCATGGTGGTGAAAAGCGGTGCATTGCCAAATTCCGGGCGCGCCGCGAGCGCGCCATTCTTCAGCGTGCCGCTTTGCGTCAGGATTTCGAACTTTCCGGTCTCGATCAGTCTCTGGATCAGAAACAGGTTGGCGGTCGAGGTCATGTCGATCTCGCCGCGTTCCAGGGCGAGCGTGAGCTCATTGGTACCGCGATAGCCGATGACCCATTTGGCATTCCAGCCGAGGAACTCGATTCCCCAGGCGGTCATCTGCATGCCGGAGCGCGGAATCCCGCTTAGCGATCCCATGATGACCGGAGCAGCTTGCTTGTCGTATAGGCGCTTTGCCGCCTCCTTGTTGATGAGAAGAACCTCGCCGCCGCGGCCGGCGCCGCCCACCACAACAAAGTCGACCGGATTGAATTGCGCCTGCGGTTTCCGGTAGTTCAAAGGGTCGGCCATGGTATTCGCGGCCACGACGATGGTGTTGCCGTCGGGAGCGACCTGCTGCACCACGAAGTTCATGGCTGTTAGCCCATCGGCGCCGGGGACGTTGCGCGGAACTATGCTGGGCGAACCCGGCAGATATTTCTCCAGGAAGATGCCGGCCAAGCGCCCATAGGCATCCGTGCCGCCGCCGGCTGCCGAGCTGATAATCAGGGTGACCGTTTTCCCGCTGAATGGCCCGGGCGTCTGAGCCTCGGCGACAGACCCGCCAAGCATAAAAGCCAACAAACACGAGCCCATTCTTTTCATCATTTCCTCCTAGAACCCAGCGATTGTCGGCTATATTGCTTCCCCGGGCAATCGCTGCGCATCACGGGGAACGAGCGAATGGGTGCCGAAGCTATCAGCGAATCTGTGCAGCAAGCCGCATGGGGAGACCTTCGGGAATTTCTCGACATCGCCAAGGGACGCGGCGAACTAACGGTTGTGCGCGGCGCCGATCCTAACCTGGAGATGGGCGCGCTTTATGAGCTGAGTTTGCGGAAGACCTATCCGCCGGTTTTGCTGTTCGAAGACATCAAAGGCTATGCGCCGAATTTCCGCGTGGCGACCAACGTGCGCACCTCGCCGTTGTTGGTTGGAAATCTTGATCTCGAAGCGGTGAAAGAGCTTCGCCGTCATCGCCAGCGTGGCATCAAAAACAGCATCCCGCCGCAAGAGGTGAATGACGGGCCGGTGCTCAGCAACATTCAACGCGACGGCGACGTGAAGGTGCTCACCTTTCCAGCACCGAAGTGGCACCCACTCGACGGCGGCGGCTATATCGGCACTGAGTGCCTGATCATCAACAAAGACCCTGACAGTGAGTGGGTCAATGTCGGTACTTACCGGGTGATGGTGCAGGACGACACGACGCTGAGCGTCTTCATCGAGCCGGGCAAGCACGGCGATATTATCCGCCGAAAATATTGGGAGCAGGGGAAGCCCTGTCCTATCGTGATCTGCGTCGGACAAGCGCCGGTGCTCGGAAATGTTGCCGGTTCGCCGTCAGGGCAGGGCGTGTCGGAACTAGCGCAAGCCGGGGGACGCATTGGCCGCCCGATCCGGGTGGTGCGCGGAGAGGTCACCGGACTTCCATTCCCCGCAGACGCCGAGCTCGTGTTCGAAGGCTTTATGCCGTCGCCTGAAGTCGAGAGCCGTCCCGAAGGCCCGTTCGCTGAATGGACCGGCTATTACGCGTCGGACACGCGGCCGGAGCCTGTGGTGAAGGTCAGCCGCGTCTATCACCGGGACGATCTCATCGTCTTGGGTCAGCCGCCGGCGAAACCGACCTATCCCGGCCGGCAGGTCAATCTCATCAGTACCGCAGCGCTGTGGGACGCGCTGGAGGCGGCAGGCGTGCCGGAAATCAAAGGGGTTTGGAAGCTGCGCGGAGGCGGCACACGTTTCATCAACGTGATCTCGATCCGCCAAGTTCATCCTGGACATGCAAAGTTCGCCGGGATGGCGGCGATCGGCAGCGTCGGTGCCTTTATGGGGCGCATCAATATCGTCGTCGACGACGACATCGACATCACCGATACGGCGGAAGTGATGTGGGCGCTGGCGACGCGATGGGACCCGAAGACGCAGACCGATATCATCGATAATTGCTGGACGGGGAATCTTGATCCGACCCTGACGCCGGAGAAGCGCGCGAGCGGGGATCTCACAAACAGCCGCATCGTCATCTACGCCGTGCGGCCGTTTCACTGGAAGGATGAATATCCCAAGGTCAATCAGTTTGCGGCGCCTGAGTTGGAGAAAGTGCGGCTCAAATGGGAGAAGACGCTGCCGTTTCTGCAATCCTAGACTGGCGGGCGCGGACGTGAGACATTTTTAAAACAGCTGACGCCGAAAGAAACGTCGAAGTTCGGGAGGAGTAATGATGAAAAGAATTAGCCTGTGGATTCTGGCTTGCGTTCTTGGAAGCTCCGCGGCGTTAGCGCAGGGACCCGTCTCTTTCCAAGGTAAAACCGTCAACATGATCATCGGCTTTCCGCCGGGCGGCGGTACCGATGCCTACGGCCGCTTGGTCGCGACCTATCTCGAGAAATACTTGCCCGGCAATCCGACTGTTGTGGTGCGTAACGTTCCGGGCGGAGACGGCATCACTTCGATGAATTTCCTCGTGCAGCAAGCGCTGCCGGATGGCTACACCCTCACCACCACCGCGAATACCACGGCCGATCCGCTGAATTTTCGTAAGCCGCAATCGCATTTCAATCCCGTAGACTTCAGTATCATCGGCGGCGCCGGCCGCGGCGGCGAAGTCCTTCTCATCAACAAAGAGGCCGAAAAGCGCCTTTACGATAAAAAAGCTGCTCCCGTCATCATGGGTTCGCTCAACGGTATTCCGCGCTCGGGAATGCAGATGACCGCCTGGGGCGCGGAGTTCCTCGGATGGAACGTCAGGTGGGTTCTCGGCTATCCAGGCACCAATGACTTGGCCATCGCGCTGGAGCGCGGCGAAATCGATATGACTGCTACCGGTAATCTCTTTGTCATTCAGCGGCTCACCGAAAGCGGTAAGTTCAAGATTCTCGTGCAGAGCGGCACGTTGAAGAATGGCACGCTCATTGGCAGACCCGATTTCGGCGACGCGCCGCTTTTGGCAAAGGCGGTGGAAGGCAAGATCACGGAATCGCTGGCGACCAAGGCTTTTGAATATTGGAGCAACATTGCGTTGACGGATAAATGGCTGGCGCTGCCTCCCAAGTCGCCGAAGGAAATGGTGGATGCCTATCGCATAGCCTACGGCAAGATCGCCCAGGACGCGGACTTCCTGGAGCGTGCCAAGAAGATCAGCGAGGACTTCGTGCCGCTCTCCGCGCCGGAAGTCGAAACGCTGATCCACAAGCTTGGTGATCTTCCACCGGAAGCCACCGAATACATGACCGTCATTCTGCGCAAGCAGGGGCTCGACGTGCAGTAAAGAGATTTTCGTGCGCAGGTCGGCGCGATCAAGTTGAGTGGTTATACAATCGGTCGATATAGCCGCTGTCATCGACAGCGCGCAGATGATGTAAATCCCACATGACGAGCGGATTGAAGCCGGCGATCTCCGGCGTCTCCTTCACTCCGAGCGCGAATACGTTCCGAATTGCTTCGGGGGTCGGATAAGGCTTTGGTTCGTAGGTCTCCGAATGATGCTTATAAAATAGCTCAAGCTCTTCATCCGATCTGAACTTGAGCAGATCGCGGCAAGTCTTGTTGATGATGTCCAACGTGCCTTGCTTTTCGGTCTTAAAATAGTGGATGGCGTCGACTAAAGCGTGCAGCAGCCCGGAAACCTCTTCCGGATGGCTGTTGACGTAGCGTGTCGTGGTCGTAAGCGTAACGCCTTCGATCATCGGCATCGTCGGCAGCTGGATCACCTGCGCGCCCATGGCGCGAGCGCGCGCCTGGTCGACCACGCCGAGGAAGGTGCCATCATATTCTCCGGCCATGACTTGCCGCACGCGTTCCTCGGCCTTCCTGTCGCCCGCGACCATCTCGACATCCCTGCCTGCGAGCAAGCCACTCTGCCGCAGAAACAGCCAGGCATTCAGACCGGGATGTTGGTCAAGCTTGTCGATGCTCAGACGCTTGCCCTTTAAGTCGGCGACGCTGCGGATGCCCGGCGCCGTGGCCAGCCAATTCTGGTTCCACTGATTATTCACCTGGGCGATGTGGACGAAAGGCTCCGCATGCAAAGCGCGGCGCGCGTAAAGGCTGTGGTGGTTACCGGACACAATGTCAAGCTCGCCGCTTAGTAGTCCCGCGGTTGCCCGCGCGCGCTTGTCTTCCATCGAGCCGAAACTCATTTCCAGCCCGTGTTTGGCCAAAAATCCGCCAGCGTCCATCACTTGCCACAAGGGCACGTGAGGAGGAGCGCGGTAGAAGATTCGGATTTTTCTCTTGCCTGCCATTCTGTTCCCTATGGTTTAAGGTTTTGCAGCAATGGTCGCAGCTTCTTGCTGATGTCGAGCTTCTCCACGGACCTCCATTTTGGATCGGCGTCGTCGGGATAATTCACGCCAGGGCGCGGAATAGCTCGGGGATCAAGAAACGATTCATCCACATCGGTACGTAAGGTGGCGGCATCGAAACCGCGGGAATAGATCTGTAGCGCTTCCTTGGTAGCCATCCAGTTGGCAAAGACGCGCATGGCATTTGGATGCGCCGCCTTGCTAGCGACGGAGAGAAGAAATGGAGAGGAGTTCACGCGATTGACCAAGCCGTCCAAATCATAAACCTCCAGCGTCTTGAATCCCTCCTGCTGCAGCGGGCGTACGTCGTCCGTGCGACAGCTCAAGCAAATGGGATAGGTGCCGCGAGCGAGCCAATCGGTGAATTGCCGGCGGTCGCGGCTGATCACCGGCTTCTGATCGACATAAAGTTTCTTTGTGAAATCGGGACCAAGCTGCTTATAAAAATTCGCCGCGGTGTTGCCGCCGGTGCCGGTGTCGTTGAGCGGGTCCTCGGTGCTGATCTTTGCCCTCCATTTGGGGTTGAGCAAATCCTGGGCTGACTTCATTTCTTCCGGTTTTACGTAGTCTGTATTGATGAAGAGCAGGCTATCGACGCTGCTGAACAGGCGAAGGACATACTTCTCCTCCGGATCCATGAACCAAAGCTTCCCAATCTTCCATTTGCTGGCGTCTGTCACCTCAGGCAAGACCATCAACGGTTGCAGCGGATCGATCATCTTTTCCGCATAGAGCACGTTGAACTGGGTATCGGGTCCGGACAGGTAAGCATCCATGGCGTAGACGCCGGATGCGCGCTCAATTTTCACGCGTTCGACGATCTGCCCGCTTTTTCCGGCAATGAAGTCCACGGCGATGCCATACCGCGCAGTAAAAGCCGGAAGAACCTCGTTACGCATCACCGGGTCGGGAGAGCCGGCAATGATAACTTTGCCCTCCTTGCGCGCCGCGGCGAGGATTTCGTCCCACGAGTTTTGCGCGCCCGCGGATTGTGCCACGGCACTCGATGCAAATGTCAGCAGGAGCAAAACAATTACTTTTTTCATTGTCGCCTCCCTTACTTGCGGCGTTTTCCCACCTGGCTCCGCACCACCCGTGGAATCCACCTAGCCGCTACTGATACAGCTTATCGATATAGCCGCTGTCGTCGATAGCGCGCAGATGATGCAAGTCCCACATGACGAGCGGATTGAAGCCAGCGATCTCGGGAGTATCTTTCACTCCTAGCTGGAATACGTTTTCAATCGCCTCGGGCGTCGGATAAGGCTTCGGCTGATAGGTCTCCGCCTGATATGCGCGAAAGTGTTCGAGCTCCTCATCGGATTCGAGCTTGAGCAGGCCGCGGCAGGTCTTGTTGATGATGTCGAGCGTGCCTCGGCGCTCCGTTTTGAAGTAGTGAATCGCGTCCACCAGCGCGTGCAGCAAGCTGGTGACTTCCTCCGGATGGCTGTTGACGTAGCGCGTGGTCGTCGTGAGTGTGACGCCTTCGATCATCGGCATAGTCGGCACTTCGATTACCGTCGCGCCCGCTGCCCGCGCACGCATCTGATCGACCGCGCCGACAAAGGTGGCGTCAAATTCGCCGGCCATGACTTGCCGCACGCGTTCCGCGGTTTTCCGCTCGCCGTCGACTAGTTCGACATCCCGGCCGGCCAGCAAGCCGTTATGCCGCAGATACAGCCATACATTGAGGCCCGGATGGCCACTAAGCTTGTTGATGCAAAGGCGCTTGCCCTTTAAGTCGGCGACACCGCAAATGCCTTTCGCCGCGACCATCCAGTTCTGATTCCATTGCGTATTCACCTGCGCAATATGCACGAAAGGCTCGTTATGGAGAGCGCGTCGCGCGTACAGGCTGTGGTGATTGCCGGAGACAATGTCGAGTTCGCCGGTCAACAGTCCCGCCGTCGCGCGGCTGCGCTTATCTTCAAGCGAGCCGAAACTCATTTCCAGTCCATGTTTGGCCAGGAGCCCGGCTTCTTCCATCACCTTCCACAGCGCCACGTGCGTGGGCGCGCGGTAGAAGATGCGGATATTTTTCTTGGTCATGATTTCGTTTTCTCCAAAAAATTAGTCGTTGCGGCGATTCTTCAGCATCTCCAACATGATCAACCGGACCTTTTGCCGCGCGGTTACACCTTGAACCCAGTCATGCATGTCGAAATAGTTGACACCTGCTTCCGGGATCATCTCAGCCGGTAGATAAGTCGTGGCGTCGATGTCGTTGCGGGTCGGGGCCTCGCCACGCTCGCGCGCATAGATCGCGAGTCCCTCCTTCGACGCCATCCAATTGGCGAAGAGCTTTGCCGCATTGGGATGCGGTGCGTGGTCCAGCAACCCCATCTGGCCGACGCCCGCGGAGAGAGTGCCGGGCATATCTGAGAGTTTATAAACCGCGGCAACCGGTATCCCGTCCTTCTGCATCCGCTTCAGCTCGTCATCCTCCGCGTCGAGCGAAATCGGATAGGAACCACGCCCCAGCCAATCGGTGAGCTGGCGCCGGTCCCGGGCTATCATCGGCTTTTGTTCGACGTACAGGCGCTTTAGGAAGTCCTCGCCGAATTGCAGGTAATAGCGCGTCGCGTGGCCAATGCCGCTGCCGCCGACGGTCGGATCATGCGCGGAAATCTTGCCCTTCCATTTCGGATTGAGCAGCTCGCTGGCGCTGCGCATCTCTTCCGGTTTGACGGCGTCGGTATTGATGTGAAACGCAGCGCCGACGGTGTTGAATAGGCGCAGCACATAAATCTGTTCCGGATCGGTAAACCATAGCTCGCCTCGCCGCCACTTCGAAACATCCAGGACTTCAGGCGAGATCAGTTCCGGCTTCAGCGGTGCCAGCATTTTTTCGGCATGATAGATGCCCGCCATAGTATCGCTGCCGGCGAAAACGACGTCCGCCGTGTAGACACCCGCGCTTCGTTCGGCTCGCAGCTTGGCGGAGCTCTCCGTACTACGGGTGCCGAGATATTCGACTGAAATCCCGTAGCGCGCCTTGAACGCGGCGGGCAGTTCCTGCCGCACTTGCGGGTCCGGCGGACCCAAGAGCACCATCTTGCCTTCCTTCTTCGCCGCCGCGATCAACGTATTCATTGGCTTTGCCGGTCCGGCATCTCCGCCGCTGCACAGGAAACCCAGAACACCAGCGCCAAGGCAATAAATTTACTCATACCATCCCACCAACCGAATTATCGCGACAGCAGCTCTTTCATGCGAAGGCGCACCTCTTCTTTTTTACTGACCGTGAAGTCCCAGTCGTAGGTGTCGAAGTATTCTGTTCCAGGGCGCGGAATGATCTCCGCGGGCAGGAAGCTGAGTTCATCGATGTCGTTGCGCGTCGGCACCTCACCGCGGGCGCGCGCGAATGTTTCCAGTCCCTCCTTCGAGGCGATCCAGTTGACAAAGAGCTTGGCTGCGTTCGGATGCGGCGCGTTACTCAAGAGCGCGACCTCGCCCACGCCCGCGGAGAGCGATCCGGGCAGATCGGGCAGACTGTAGACCGGCAAAACCGGCAAGCCTTCCTTGCGCAGTTGATCTACTTGCTCGTCTTCGGCGCCGAATGCGATCGGATAGGCGCCGCGCGTGAGCCAGTCGGTCACTTGTCGCCGGTCGCGGCTGATGACGGGCTTCTGATCGACATAGAGCTGCTTGACGAAATCCTCGCCGAACTGAGCATAGAGACGAGCGGCATCGTTGCTCCCGGTTCCCGGCACCGTCGGATCATGGGTAGCGATCTTGCCCCTCCACTTCGGATTGAGCAGATCGCGAGCGGATGCCAAATCTCCCGGTTTCACCAGACTGGTGTTGATGTGAAATGCCGTTCCGAGCGTATTAAAAAGGCGCAAAATGTAGGTCTGCTCCGGGTCCATGAACCAGAGCTTTCCCTTCTTCCATTTGGACCCATCCACGACCTCGGGATGAATCAGCACCGGGGGCAGGGGATCGATCATCTTTTCGCGATAAAAGATCGTTGCCATGGTTTGAATCCCGGAAAGTGTGGCATCCACGGTATAGACTCCGGCTTGCCGCTCCGTGCGCAACCTCGCCGAGGACTCATTGCTGCGCCCGCCGAGATATTCGAGCGTTACGCCGAAGCGGGCCTTGAATGCTGCAGGTAGCGCTTGCCGCACCTGCTGGTCTGGCGGCGCGAGAACTACTACTTTGCCTTCTTTCTTGGCGGCGGCGATCAACTCATTCCATTGACTTTCCCAATCCTTGGTTTGCGCCGACGCATAAGACGCGCAACACAGGAGTGCCGACGCCAGCAAACCTGCGATTGCCAGTTGATTTGCTAAACGCCGCATGGCTATGGCTTTTTCAACAATTCGCGGACCTTTTCCGCAGCTTCCCTGCGGCCGGAGGCTACCCAGTCCAGATCGGTATCATCGGGATAGGTTACGCCCGGACGCGGAATGACGCGCGGGTCGAGGAACGACTCGTCCACGTCGGTACGCAACGTGGCAGCGTCGTAGCCATGCGAATAAATCTCCAGCGCCTCTTTGCCGGCGAGCCAGTTGACGAAGACGCGCGTCGCATTTGGGTGCGGCGCCTTATTAGCGACGGACAACAGGAAGGGAGCCGAGTTCACCCGATTCTGCATTCCCTCTAGTTCGAAAATCTCCAGAAGCTTAAATCCCTCTTTCTGCAGCGTACGCGCGTCGTCGGCGCGGCAGGTCAGGCAAATTGGATAAGTGCCCCGCGCCAGCCAATCCGTAAGTTGGCGGCGGTCGCCGCTAATCACCGGTTTCTGATCGATGTAGAGCTTCTTCACGAAATCCGGGCCGAGCTGCGAATAAAGGTGCACGGAGCTGTTACTGCCGCTGCCGCTGGCGTTCGGGTCTTGGGTGGCGATCTTGCCCTTGAATTTTGGATTCAACAGGTCTGATGCAGCCCGCATCTCTTCCGGCTTGACGAAATCGGTATTGATGAAGATCAGCGCATCGACGCTGGCGAAGAGCATCAATATATATTCGCCCTCCGCGTCCGCGAACCACGGCTTGCCGCGTTTCCATTTAGCGCCATCAGTCACTTCGGGCAGAATTAGCATTGGCTTCAACGCATCCAGCATCTTCTCCGCATGCAGCACATTGACTGTGGTGCTCGCTCCCGACATGTAGACGTCGACCGAGTAAATTCCGGAAGCCCGTTCGGTACGGACGCGGCCCGCGACTTGCCCTGAGCTGCCGGCGATGAATTCGACCGAAATGCCGTAACGTGCCGTGAATTTCGGGATGATCTCGTTGCGCATCACGGGATCGGGTGATCCCACGACGATCACCTTGCCCTCTTTTTTCGCCGCGGCCAGTGTTTCATCCCAAGTCTTCTGCCAGTCCGCAGACTGCGCCAGCGCGCAGGGAGCAAACGCCAACGAGAGCAGCAGCGCTATTATTCTTTTCATCCTGCCTCGCTCTCGATTCCGCGCTTCCGTCTTTCTGTTTTATAGGCGCGAACCTATCTGTTGCCTTTGAGAAGTGCCCGCATTTTTTCCGTGACGGCAGGTCTTCCCGTCATCATCCATTCCAGATCGGTGGATTCGAAATATTCCACGCCCGGTTTCGGAATGATCTCCGGATTAAGGAATGATTCGTCCACATCGGTGCGCAATGTCGCTGTACCATTTTCGCGCGAATAGATTTCCAGCACTTCCCGGGTAGCCACCCAATTGACAAAGATGCGCGCGGCGTTTGGATGCGCGGCCTTGTTGGCCATGCTGAGCACGAATGGCGAAGAGGTGACGCGGTTCTTCATTCCGGCAAGATCGAAAATTTCCCGGATGTTGAATCCTTCTTTTTGCAGATCGCTCGCGGTTTCGAATTTGCAGGTCAAACAAATCGGATTGGCGCCGCGCGCCAACCGATCCATAAGCTGACGCCGGTCCTGGAGCCTGACGGGAGCCTGATCGATGTATAGCTTCTTTACGAATTCCGGGCCCATCTGCGTATAGAAATGCACGGCGGTGTCGCCGCCGCTGCCGCTGCCAAGCGGGTCCTGCGTTTCAATCTTGCCTTTCCATTTGGGATTCAGCAGGTCCGTCGCCGACTTCATTTCCTCCGGTTTGACGTGATCGGCGTTGATGAACAGCAGGCTGTCCCTGCTGCGAAACAGCATCAGGACATTCTTCTCTTCGGCATCCATAAAATAGGGCTTGCCGAATTTCCATTTGGACCCGTCAGTTACTTCAGGCAGGAGCAGGATCGGTTTGATCGGATCGAGCATCTTGAGCGGCAGCAACGTGTTGAAGGTGGTGCCGACGCCCGACATGAATACGTCAACGGAGTAAATCCCGGAATCGCGTTCAATGCGCACGCGCTCGGCGAGCGGGCCGGACTGACCGGCGATGTACTCGATCGGAAGGCCATAGCGGGCGGTGAAAGCCGGAACGATCTGGTTTCGCATAACGGGGTCGGGCGACCCCATGACAACAACCTTGCCCTCCTTTTTTGCGGCAGCCAGTGTTTCATCCCAGGTCTTCTGCCAGTCAGGCGATTGCGCTATGCCGGCATTCGGGAAAGCGGCCCATGTCAGCACGGCCAGTGTTTTCAGCAGGGATGATATTTTTCTCATTGCGTATCGCTCCTTACCGATCTCGCTCCCGCCGTTTCATCGCCACGAGTCATGTAGTGCGTGCGGGTCCCGGCCTGGCGTTCTCGCGTTGGGGTCTCGTCAGTTGCAGGCCGAAACGCCGGCCGACCAGCATCATCGCACAAATGATAACTGTGATCAGGAGACCCAATGCCGCAGCACGCTCGATTTCGCCGGTGAAACTGTATTCCAGCAGCAGGATCGAAAGCGGTCGTGACTGTGCACTATAAAGCAGGACTGGAGTGCTGATGCTGGTGAGCGCGGTGCCGAAATTCAGCATGGCGACGGTAAGCGCTACTGGCCCCACGAGTGGCAAGAGGATGCGCCGATACGTATAGCGCCACGAGGCGCCTGAAACACGCGCGGCTTCCTCCAGGTCAGGGCCCAATTGCAGAAACGCCGACTTGAAGGCTTGGGTGCTAACCGGGCTGTCGTGAATAGTTAGCGCCAATGCGATACCCCACACCGTGCCGTACAGCACGCTGCGCAGCGGCGTGGCGAGAAAAATCCACAGCAGCCCCAGGCTCATGAGAATGCCGGGGATCACCCACGGCAGCCAGCAGAAGAATTCCAGCACCGCCGGCGCAATGAGACGCCGCGATGCCAGAAGATAGCCGACGGTGGAATAGAGCAATACGCCAAGGGTGGCCGTAGTGCCGGCGATGATGAGGCTGTTTTGCAGCGAGCCGAGGAATAGCGGATCGCCGAAGAGGTTCTGCCAATGCGCCAGGGTAAACGGCGAACTGATGTGAAAGAAACCGTAGCGCCGCATGAACGAGCCGATGACGAGGAATGTCAGCGGCAAGATCATCATGACCGTGAACCACAAGGCGAAGGCGCCGAGCGCTACGTATTTCCATTTGCCGAGTTTGACCCGGAGTGTCGAGTAGCCCTGGCCGGTGACAACCGTGAATTTCTTTTTGCCCTGGAAGTACCGGCGATAGAAAAATGCCAGCACGACCAAGACCAAGAGAAACACCGATCCCAGAGCGGTGGCTTCGCCGTAGGCGGGAGGCTCCTGGCGCAGGTAGTCGTAGATACGGGTGCCGTAGACGTAGATATTGGCCGGCAGGCCTAGCAACAATTCGGTGTTGAATGATTCCAGGCCCTTGATGAAGCTCAGCACCGCGATCGCTAAGATCATCGGTGACAGCACCGGAAGACTGATGCGCCACAGCGTCGTGAAAGTATTGGCGCCGGCGACGCGAGCTGCCTCTTCCAATGTGGCGCCCAGGCGGCGAAACACCGGTGTCAGCAACATCACGTTGAACCAGATACCTCCGGTGCCGAGATGCACCCAGACAATTCCCCAAAAGCTGTAAGGATTGAACAACGGACCATCCACGAAGGGCAGCGAAGTGGCGATGCTGTTCAAGAAACCGAAATGCGGATCGAGCAACAAGATCCACGCAAGTGTCAGCGGAAAGTCAGGCACGAAGAAAGCAAACCAGCATAGAAACTCTATCGTGTTCCCCCCCGGCATATCGGTGCGTGCGATAAGCCACGCAAAGCTCACCGACATGATCAAGGACGGAATCAGGCGCACGACGGAGAAGGAGAAACTCATCCATAACGCGCTGAGAGTTTGCGGATCGGAGAACGCCCGGACCCAATTTGCCAGGCCATAAACCGGAGTCTGACCGGGCGCGGCGGTATTGAAGCTGCCGCCCAGCAGAAACAAAACAGGCAGCGCCATGACGATGGCGAAAAACAGCAACACCAACAATTCCACGATCCGGACGCCGCGCAGTCGCGGCCAACCGGTAGGAAGAGGAGAGGCGGCGAGATCGGTCATTGTGGCAGCGTCGTCACGCACGTGGGATCGAATGCCAAACGAATATTGGCGCCAATCTCGTAGCGGTCCTTCTTCGTTGCCGGCAAAATCAGGGAGCGCCCCGCGGCGGAGATCGTATATTGAAGATGATCGCCCATATAAGCGACATGCTCAATGTTGCCGGCCACTTCGTTAGGGCCGACATCGCCCATGGGCAGTAGCGCGATATCTTCCGGCCGGGAAAGAATGCGCACGAGTTCGCCGTCGGTAAATTTTCCATCGGAAGGCATGATGACGCGTCCCTTGCCCTGCACATCCACCCAACTTTCCGCGCCGTCTTTGTGCACGGTCCCTTTCATGACCACGGTATGGCCAAGAAAATCGGCGACAAAACGTGTGAGAGGGTGTTCATACACTTCAACGGGCGTGCCGACTTGCTCCAGCCGCCCTTGATTGACTACGGCGATGCGGTCGGAAAGCGCCAAGGCCTCGGCTTGGTCGTGAGTCACGTACACTACGGCAAGATTCAGCCGATGATGCAGCGCATGTATCTCTGTGCGCATTTGCTCGCGCAGCTTTACATCGAGATTCGACAGCGGTTCGTCGAGCAGCAGCAGCGATGGCGTGTAAACGACAGCGCGCGCCAGTGCGACGCGTTGCTGTTGCCCGCCGGAGAGTTCGGTCGCACCGCGGCCTTCGAGTCCTCCTAGGCCGACAAGTTCCAGCGCCTCGGTCACACGTTTGTTAATCACTGCCTTCGACTCGCGTCGCACGCGCAACGGAAAGGCGACGTTTTCGAACACTGTTAAGTGCGGCCAAATCGCGTAGGACTGGAACACCATGCCCATGCCGCGCTTATCGATCGGCACCAATATATTGCGTGCCGGCGCCGCTAAGCAGCGCCCGTCGAGTATGATTTCGCCCTCATCCGGAGTTTCCAGTCCAGCGAGCAGCCGGAGCGTCGTGGTCTTGCCGCAGCCGGAAGGGCCGAGCAGCGTGAAAAATTCGCCGGGCGCGACGGTAAAGCTGATCCCGTCCACGACGGGAGTGTCGCCGTAGCGTTTGACGACGTTGGAAAACTCCAGGAGCGCCTTACTCACCATATGCCTCACTGCACATCTGCTCGTGATCAGATTTTGTAAAGTTTCCGCGCATTCATTTCGAAGATGTTCTTCTTGTCTCCGTCCGTCAGCCAATCGAAACCCTCGATAATGGGTTTGAGGTCATCCATCGCCCGCCCGGTATGCGGGTCGACCGACGAGCCCGCGCCGGGGCTTTCCGTGCCGAAACAACAATTCGCGGGACCCATCACCTTGAACAACAGTTGCAATGCCTCCGGCGTATAGAGGCAGGTGTCGTAGTGCAGTTTCTTCGCCACGTTTTCGAAGTATTTGGACTCGTCCACGGCCTTGCGTCCCAAGTCTCTGCGGCTGGTATAGCGGCCCGCCATGAATCGGCCCATGTGGTAGGGAATCGCACCCCCGCCGTGGGCGACGACGATCTTCAACTTGGGGAAATGTTCGAACACTTTCGAGTTGATCAGCGAGACCACCGCGATGCTTTCTTCGTTGATGAAGTGCAGGGTGTAGTTGAGGCGCGAAGACAGGCAGGTGGACGAATGGATCATCGCCGGAACGTCTAGTTCGACAAGCTTCTCGTAGAGCGGATACCAATATTCGTCGCCCATGGCGGGAGTGCTGTCATCGCCGCGCGCGCCGGGGTCGGGATTGATCAGGCAGCCCACGAAGCCTAATTCCTTGACGCAGCGCTCGAGCTCCGGGATCACATTCTTGATAGGTAATCCAACCGACTGCGGCAGTCCGGCGACACCCTTGAAAGTGTTCGGGTGCATCCGGACTTGCTGCGCGATTAAGTCGTTGCAGGCGCGGATATAGGCCTGCACGATCTTTTCCGGTTCATGATGCATCATCGTGTAGGGCCGCGGCGACAGCAACTGCATGTCGGTCTTGGCCTCTTCGAGAAATTTCAGATGCGACTTGAGGCCCTTCTCGACTTTTTCATCGTCGAGCTTCAGCGCCTTCCCCGCGCGGCTGGCAAGCAGGTTCGCCTGAAAGGCATATAATTCCGGCGGCGCGGAAACGTGAGCGTGGACGTCGATAATCATGAGCGAATGCTCCCCTCCGAGTACGTTTGTTACGATGCAATCTTGAAAACGTCGTCCATCCTGCTCTTAACGCCATTCTTGGCCAAAGCCTCTTCGAACATCTCGCGGACCTTCGGATCTTCATCCAGATATTCGATCTGATGGCCGCCGTCCTTGATACTGACGTCGGTGCCGCCATCCGCATGGCCCACCGCACGTGCGTATTTCCGCGCGCCCCAGCGGATCGCGAGATAGCGCGCCGGCGTAGCTCCAGTATTAAAGTGCTGGTGAAACCACATGTTTGGTGGCACCACCACGCTGCCGTATTTCCACGGAAATACCTGCATCGGTTCGCCCTGCGGCCACATCAGCGAATAGCCTTCACCGCCGATGATGACGACGTGAGCGCCGGGCCCATGCCGATGCGCTTTCTTGTAGGTGCCGACCGGAAACTCCGAGATGTGGACGGCCATGGAATTCTCAGCCAATTCGATCTGGATGTTGCTGCCACCCGCCCCGCGCTTTTTCGAGGCGAAAAGCCCGAGTGTGCGGACATCAGGAACAACATTGGTATCCCAGACGTGACGGCCCTTTCGCTCATAGGCGACGCCTGCACC
>JAXDOR010000135.1:0-5408 GCA_034668825.1 Alphaproteobacteria bacterium
GACGGGCGTCCCGCCCTGATGGCCCGCGAAGACGGGCGTCCCGCCCTGATGGCCCGCGAAGACGGGCGTCCCGCCCTGGTGGCCCGCGAAGACGGGCGTCCCGCCCTGGTGGCCCGCGAAGACGGGCGTCCCGCCCTGATGCGGCTGCGCGCGCTGTATTTCACTCGCGCGACGGCGCCTTCCGGCGACGGCCCGCTCTATCACCACATCGGGCTTTATGCGTATCGCCGCGCCGCGCTCAAACGCTTCGTCGAACTGCCGCCCTCGCCGCTGGAGCAGCGCGAGAAGCTGGAGCAACTGCGCGCGCTCGAAGCCGGGATGCGGATCGATGTGGCTATTGTTGGAAGCGTCCCGCTCGGCGTGGATACGCCCGAGGAGTTGGAGAGGGCGAGGAAGAAGCTTTCGAAGACCTCATCCTGAGGAGCGCGCCGAAGCTTTAGCGAAGGCGAGCGTCTCGAAGGATGGGCCATAAAGTGGGAAATGCCGACGGCGCCGGCGAGTAGGCTCATGTGGACATGGAAAAAAACAATAGGTGAATTGTTGCTAGTTATACTTGTGGCTGTATATAAAAATCGCTATTCTCTCAGTGCGATGGAATGGGAGGAGGACGTTATGAGACGCTGTGCAATATACTCCGGATTAATTGTACCCGTCCTTTTTTCGCTATCGTCCAACGTCGGCAACGCTCAGGGAATGTGTTATGACCGCGCACGGGGCACCGTTGCGGCCTGCGGGACCGGCCCGGGATATTTTCGGCCCCAACCCTACACCGTGAATCGTTATTTCATTCCGCAACGAGCACCGGCGGGATCTTACTACGCGCCAATCGGACCTACTGGCGCTCAATGGCAACAGTTCAATAGACGGTCGGGGTATGGGCCAGTTGAACCTAGTCCTTATAGCCAAAATGGCTATCTTGGCGGGCCCCGTACTTTCAATCACCTTTACCAGACTCGAATTAAAGGCCGATTTTACTAATAGCTATAGAGGTCTGAGACGCGCGCGACTCGGAACTCGACGGTGAGGTCGCATCGCTCAACCCACCCTACGCTTGCTGCCACAGTGCTACTGAACCGCAGCGCACATCCCGGCTGTCGTATCCACGGCGCTTTGAACGGCCCGCAACATGACATCGCATTCAGGACGAAGCTGAGCGGCTCTGTTGTTGATTGGGCCCCAATGTCCGCGCTTGAAGCGCAGCCCGACAGCTGCGAATTCCGCGGCGAACGCCGGGCATTCTTTCGACAGCTTCTGAAACTCCACACCCGGACCGGTGCCGAAATTCTCGAGGTCTCTGGGCTTGGCTGTCACGCCTTCCCTGAAAACATTCACGAATCCGGACGGGTTTGCGGCATACTGCGAAAAGAGACCCGGCATCAACGGACTCGCTGTCCTGGCGTTGTAGCTCGTTTGGAACATGCCTGCCTCGGCCTTTTCCGCTGTATCGTTCAAGGGATTAGCATGGCGGTCGAGGCCTTCGCAGTAGCGCCCTGAACTCTCGCGCATCCCAAGCCCGATCATGAGCACGAAGAGATGACGGAGCGTGTCGGCTCCACTGCTGTTGTTGCTCATTCCGACGGCGGCAAACTGCTGGCTGTACCACGCAAGGGCGTCGTTTGCGTTATCGCCGCTATTCGCCTGCGCCATCGCCGTGGCGGCGTCGTCGCCGGCTTTGAGCTTGCAGTAGACCCGCGCGTAAACAAGCGCCATGCCCTTCATGTATCCGGGAGGCGCCGTGCCGCGCTGGGGCCAATTGAAATGAATGATCGGTGAGGCGGAAGCGATCTGAATAATTTGACCGATAGGCCCGGGGAGTGGCGCGACAGCCGCCATTGCCACGGTGGCAGCCGCAGAGAAGAGGCCCGGTCTTGGTGCTGTGATTACGGTCTTCGGCCCCGGCTTGGGCTTGGGTTTCCGCCCGACCGTCTTTGATTTTTTTGTTTTGGCTTTGGTCTTGGTCTTCACTTTCGACTTTGATTTCGCCTTTGATGATTTTGGCTTTGACCGTGATCTTTGCTTCGCCATCGCACCTTCCCCCGATGATCCGTCCCTTGCCCGCACTATTTCAAATCTTGAATGACCGAAATGTAGGAACCCGTTGGCCGTTGTTTGATCAAGCCGTTTGCGTTCAACCGAACAAGTTTCATTCGGATGGAGTCGCTTTCATTTCCGCCGATCGTGGTCGCGTAGCTGCCATTGCTGTCGACGCCGACCTCAATCACGATCGCCGAATGCGAGACATAGCTTTTATGAGTTTTCGCATATTGATAATCGAAGCTATTGCCGTCCCGATTATTTTGGATGATGTCGCCGAGCTGCGGCGCATAGCTGGCGATATCGAACGCGCGAAACACGCCTGTTTGATTCGTCGCATTTTGAATGCACTTGTAGACGAATTGCGAGTGCGCCGGACTGAAAGGGAATTCAGCAGCAGTGGCGCCGGCTTGCTTCACGCACCATGAAACAAAAACGGCCGACCAGGGCGTACCGACTCCGGGAAAGCTCTGGCCGATACCTTGCCAGTACCTCTTGATCTGGTTTGCAAGCGGGGGATCGTTTTCGCTGTCGAAGTGATAAAGGTCGTATTGTTTTTGCCCGACGGCAGCGAGCTTTTTGGCGAATGAACTTGGCATAATGTATTCCCCCCAGATGCACTTTATGCGCGCAATAATAGTGTAACTCAACGCAATCACGCAAGCAGCTGCTATAAACACAAGTTTTCGATCTTGACAACATTCCTAGGATATTATACCTAAATGCCGCCTCGCTCACCCGAGGGCGTCTGCTAGGGGCGCCTACAAGATGGAGCGGGGTGCGGCGCCCGCGGGCGTGGTTCGCAGCCACGCACTCGGGACGCCCCGGGTAGCCGTCCGGGCCCACTACGGGGCTCTGCCTTGAATGGCTGGACGGGCACGGACGAGGGGCGGCGAAAGCTGCCCTGCTCGGGAGGGCGAAGAGTCCTCCGTCCAGTGGCCGGAAGCACGGCCCCGGGGTGCAAAGTCGCCGCAAGCGGAGCGCCGTGAGGCGTGCGGGCTTCGCCAAGCCCGCGCCGCGCTCGCCAGCGCGGAAATGTTGGTGCGCCTCGCGGCGCTCCGCTCCCTCGGGTTTTGTCCGGGGAGCAAAGACAGAGGACGGCGCGCCCGCGCCGCAAAGAACAGGGCGGGCGGAGCGTTGGCTTGCTTATCCCTCCCCCTTGTGGGGAGGGAAGCTGCGAGCAAAGCGAGCAGCAGGGTGGGGTCTTAGGCTGTTCCCCACCCGGCTCGCGACAAGAGTCGCTCGCCACCCTCCCCACAAGGGGGAGGGATGAAGGATCGTTGACTTGCCCAATCAGGAACGCGTAACGAACGCCATGGCCAAGCAAAAAAAGATCGCGTTTCAGGGGGAGCCGGGCGCCAATTCCGACCTCGCGTGCCGCGAGGCTTATCCCGATCACGAGCCGCTGCCCTGCGCCACGTTTGAGGACGCCTTTGCCGCGATCGATTCCGGCGAGGCCGACCTTGGCATGATCCCGATCGAGAACTCGCTCGCCGGCCGGGTCGCCGACATCCACCACCTGATGCCGACCTCGGGGCTGCATATCGTCGCCGAATGCTTCTTGCCGATCCGCAACCAATTGATGGCGCCGAAGGGCGCGACGCTCAAAACCATCAAGACGGTGGAGAGCCACATCATGGCGCTCGGCCAGTGCCGCAACATCATCCGCAAGCTACGCTTAAAGCCGGTCGTCGCCGCCGACACCGCGGGCTCCGCGCGCGAAGTCGCCGAGCGCGGCGACAAGACCCGCGCCGCCATCGCCTCGCGCCTCGCCGCCAAGATCTACGGCCTCGATATCCTCGCCGAAGACGTCGAGGATGAGTCGCATTCGACCACGCGCTTCATCGTGCTGTCGAAGGAAGACAAGCGCGCGCCCGACCGCAGCGCCCCGGTCATCACCACTTTCATCTTCCAGGTGCGCAATATTCCGGCCGCGCTCTACAAGGCGCTCGGCGGCTTCGCCACCAACGGCGTCAACATGACCAAGCTGGAAAGCTACATGGTCGGCGGCAATTTCTTCGCCACCCAGTTCTATGCCGATGTCGAGGGGCATCCCGACGACGCCAAGCTGAAGCTCGCGCTCGAAGAGCTGGCGTTTTTCTCCGAGGTCAAAATCCTCGGCGTCTACCCGGCGCATAAATTCCGGGCGGAGCACAAGGAAGCCAACGCGTAGGCGGAGCTAGGCGGCAGCCACCGCGACATCCTCCAAGGCTCGTTTCGCCGGTTCGACCCCCCAGGCCCAGACCACGACGATCTGGATCAGCACCAGCACGACCATGAAGGTCATCACCCCGGGCAGTTGATAGGATTGCATCAGCGCGCCGACGATGAAGGGCGAGACCACGGTGGCGCCGCGGCCGAGCGTATTGCAGATGCCGTTGGCGCGCAGCCGGATTTCGGTCGGGAACAGTTCGGGCGTGTAGACGCCAAACAGCAGCGCGGTTTGCACATAGATCGCGACGATCAGCACGAAGCCGACGCTCAGCACGATGGCCGGGTCGGACGCGGCGTTAAAGCTGGCATAGAGCCAGCCGAAAACGATGGTCACGATGGAAGCGCCGATGATGCTCCAGCGGCGTCCAATGGTATCGGACAAATAGGCGCCAAGCGCACAGCCAAACAGCGAGCCGCCCGAGAGCACCAGCGTATAGGCGAGCGAATTGGCAATGGTGAGCCCCTGACGCAGGAAGAACTGCGGCAGGAAAATCACGAAGCCGAAGATCAGCGTATTGATGGTGATCAGGACCCACGACCCGACCAGCATGCGCTGCAGCATCGGCGGCCGCAGCATGGCGGTAGCGTCGACCAGGGGTGCCGATGCCGGAACGCCGGCTGGCGGCAGCGGGCCGACGGAGGCCGCGACTTCCGCTTCAATCGACTGCATCAAGGCTTCCGCCTCGGCGTTGCGGCCCTTGGCTTCCAACCAGCGCGGCGACTCGGGGAGGTTCTTGCGCAGGTACCAGACGATCAGCGAGCCGACGCCGGCGATGACGAACATCGGCCGCCAACCCCAGGTGGGAATGATCAGATAGCCGAGCAGCGACGTCGCCGGGAACCCCGCTACCACCAGAAACACCATGAAGGACAGCCATCGCCCCCGCGATTTCGGCGGCACGAATTCAGTCAAGGTCGAATAGCCGACGACGATCTCGGCGCCGAGGCCCAGCCCCTGCACGAAGCGGCAGATGATGAGCTGCTCCATGTTTTGCGCGAAGGCTGCCGCGAGCGAGGCGAGGCCGAAGATCAGCAGGTTGACCTGATAGGTGAAGCGGCGGCCGAAGCGGTCGCCGTCGCCGTCGAAGCCCAGGCCGACATCCGCCTTGGTGCGCAACACCTCGTCGCGCATGGCGTGCAGCATCTTCATGTCTTCGGTG
>JAXDOR010000136.1:0-5677 GCA_034668825.1 Alphaproteobacteria bacterium
TAGCGCCGAAGCGCCGATGAGCAGCAGTGGAATTTGGGTCCCGGCCGGCAGCTTCATCTCGGTCGCGAGGGAGCGGACCGCAGTGATGAGATCGATCACCCAGCCGATCTCGGCTTCGGCGGCGGGGTCTTCCAGGCCTTCGTAGTGCGGCCATGGAGTGAGGGCGAGCAGGGACTCGCGCCTACCCCCCTCCCTACCCTCCCCCGCAGGGGGGGAGGGAACAGGCAGCGTGCGCGCCTTACTGGCGTCTGAAACAACATTTGACGCCGTCACGTGCCATAGCTCTTCCGTAATGAACGGCATGAACGGGTGCAGCAGTTTCAAAATCTCATCCAGCGCCCACGCCGCGGTCGCACGGGTCTCGGCGCGCGCCGACGTATCGCCGCCGGTGAGCACCGGCTTGGACAATTCCACATACCAATCGCAGTACACGTTCCAGACAAACCGGTAGGCTGCGGCGGCGGCGTCGTTGAACTTGAACGCCTCGATCGCCTCGGTGACTTCGCGCACGGCTTTCGCGGTCTCGTGCGCGATCCAGCGGTTGAGCACTTCCTTGGCGTTGCGCGGGTCGAAATTCGGATCGCGCGCCGCTCCGTTGAATTCGACGAAACGCGCGGCGTTCCACAGCTTCGTCGCGAAATTGCGATAACCCTCGACCCGGTTGAGCGAGACTTTGATGTCGCGGCCCTGCGCCGCCATCGCCGCCATGGTGAAGCGCACCGCGTCGGCGCCGTATTGCTCGATCAGCTCCAAAGGATCGACGATATTGCCCTTGGACTTGGACATTTTCTGTCCGCGCTCGTCGCGGATCAGCGCATGGATGTAGACGGTGCGGAACGGCACCCACGCTTCAGACGAAGCGGCAGGCCGCTCCTTTTGCATGAAATGCAGACCCATCATCATCATGCGGGCGACCCAGAAGAAGATGATGTCAAAGCCCGTGGAGAGCACGCTGGTGGGATAAAAACGCTTCAGCTCCGGCGTATCCTCCGGCCAGCCCAGGGTCGAGAACGGCCACAGCGCCGATGAGAACCAGGTATCGAGCACATCCTCGTCGCGCCAGATTGGAAGCGCCGCCCAAGGATCATACGGTTGCTCAGCATTAGCCAGAGCAACAGCGGCGTGTGCTTGGCTTTCGCTGATAAAAATTTCCGTTCCGTAATGCTTCCTCGCAAGTTCCTTTGCTTCTGCTTCGGTTTGGGCGACAAACACCTCTAAATCGGCGAGGCTAAGAGTTTTTCGGTTATGATCAGGTACAACCTTGAACCCATACCAAGCGGGGATCTGATGGCCCCACCAGAGTTGGCGGGAAATGCACCAGGGCTGGATGTTTTCCATCCAATCGAAATAGGTCTTTTCCCAGTTCTTCGGCACGAAGGTGGTGCGATCGTCGCGCACGGCGGCGATCGCCGGTACTGCCAGCGTCTTGGCGTCGACGTACCATTGGTCGGTCAGGAACGGTTCGACCACGGCGCCGGAGCGGTCGCCGTGCGGCACCGTGTGGACATGCGGCTCGATCTTGTCCAGCAGCCCGAGCGCTTCCATGCGCTCCAAGATTATTTTGCGCGCGGCGAAGCGATCCGCCCCACTTAACTTGAGAGTTTCAGCAAATTCGGCTGATGCCGGGACTCCGGCCCTAAATTCTATATTATCAAGAAGTTGGAGCTTCGCTTCTCGATCGAAGATATTCACCAGCGGCAGATCGTGCCGCTGGCCGACTTCAAAATCGTTGAAGTCGTGCGCGGGCGTGATCTTGACCGCCCCGGTGCCCTTCTCCGGGTCGGCATATTCGTCGCGGATAATCGGAATGCGGCGGCCGACCAGCGGCAGAATCGCGGTCTTGTCGATCAAATGTTTGAGCCGTTCGTTTTCCGGATGCACCGCGACCGCGGTGTCGCCCAGCATAGTCTCCGGCCGCGTGGTCGCGACGGTGATGAACTCGTCGGTGCCTTCGACCGGATATTTGAAATGCCAGAGATGACCCTTCACCTCCACCTGCTGCACTTCCAGATCGGAAATCGCGGTGAGCAGTTTCGGGTCCCAATTGACCAGTCGCTTGTCCTTGTAGATGAGGCCTTCGCGGTAGAGCGCGACAAAAACTTTCACCACCGCGCGCGAAAGCCCCTCGTCCATGGTGAAGCGTTCGCGCGACCAGTCGCAGGAGGCACCGAGCCGCTTCAGCTGATTGATGATGGTGCCGCCGGATTCCGCCTTCCATTCCCATACGCGCTTGAGGAAAGCCTCGCGCCCCATCTCGCGGCGGCCGGGCTGCTGATGCTCCATCAATTGCCGCTCGACCACCATTTGCGTGGCGATGCCGGCGTGATCGGTGCCCGGCTGCCACAGCACATCCTTGCCGCGCATGCGCTCAAAGCGGCAGAGCACGTCCTGCAATGTGTTGTTGAGTGCGTGGCCCATATGCAGCGAGCCGGTGACGTTTGGCGGCGGGATGACGACGCAGAAAGGCTCGGCCTCGGCGCGCTCGGGCCGGCCCACGCGAAAGGCCTCCGCCTTTTCCCAGGCGGCGTAGATGCGGCCCTCGACCTCCGAGGGCTGATAGGTTTTATCGATCATGACCAATTACACAGGGAGTGGCTTCTATAAAATCCAATATGCTTTCCGGCCGAACGTGCCGGCGAAGGAACCATGGCTCGCCTGCCATTCATTGATCGCACGACCGGCAAGGTAGTCCCGATCATGGAACCAATCATCACAGCATACGATCCCGCCGGGCAACATGCGCGGCCATACCCATTCGAGGCAGGCGAGAGTCGGTGCATAATGATCGAGATCGATATGCACGAAGGCCCATGCGCGCGGCGGCAGCGTCGGGAGCACGTCCGGAATCCAACCACGAACCAAAATAGGGAGTGGTTCGTTGCAACCCGCAAATCGCGCCGTGACGACGTCCAAGGGAACTGCTAGCCGGCCCTTCGGATAGGACGGCTCGCCGGGAGGCGAAGCGTCGTGTGGTCCCGGCTCGGCCATGCCCTCGAAGGAGTCGACGCCGAAGGTCTCGCCCGGATGATCAATCATGAGGGTGAGAGTGTCGCCACGGCAAACACCAAGCTCCAAGCGAGGGCCGGCCGGCGCGGCATCTAGCAGCTTTTTAAACGCTTCGATCATGCGCGAAACTTTCCGTGCGAAAATGCAACAATCTGCCGTGGCATATCGCTTGGGCTGGCGTTGCGCGGTACAAAGCCCGGCACGCTCGGCGGAGTCAACGGTTTGGGTTTAGGAGCGTAAACTGGGAGATCGAGTGACGCTTATCCCTGGCGGCCGCGGGAAACGCGTTCGATCTCCGCCCGCACCATGCGCTCGACCAAGCTCGGCAAATTGTCGTCGAGCCAGGCTTTGAGCAATGGCCGCATCATCTCCCGCACCAGATCCTCAAGCGTGCGCGCGTTCTGCACGAGGACGGTATGTGCGAGTGAGTTGAAAGCCGCGTCGACAGCGGCGGTCGTCTCGGACGAAAGCAGCGGCGGCTCGGGATGATGCTGCGTGAACGCCGCTGGGGCTTCGTCAACGGCGGCGCTCGGCTGCTGCTCCGGCGGGTTCTCTGCCTCTTCTTCACTGAAGAACACATCGGCGTTTGCTTCAATCGTGCGAAAGACCGGCGGTTGCGCGGGCGCCGTCATGGCCTCCGTCAGGTCGAGCACATCCGCTTCGGCACCTGTCATCCCCTCACTCATGCCGGATGGCACATCGATTCCGGACAACATGGTGTCGATATCGTCCTGATCCATCGCCGAGGCTGGTGGTGGATCGGAACGAGACGGAGAAGAAGATGATGGCTGCGAGATCTGCCGCGCCGAAGCGGCGGGTGCTGGTCCTACAGATTCTGCGCCCTTGCCCTGCGCCTTGGTTTCGTCGTCTGCGATGATCCGGCGGATAGAGGCGAGGATCTCCTCCATGGAGGGCTCTTGAGCCTTCGCCGACTGCGCCATGGCTGATTCCTGTCACTCGGTCATGAACGCAACACGGACGGCCGACAGCGAATCGCTGTCCCGTTCCGGCATTATCCGCATCCGAGCGGGCAAATGCGAGTGTCGCCTGTGGAAACGCAAGGCTACTTGCCGTCGGGCGTACGAACTCCCGTCCAGCTATCGCGCACCTGATAATAATGCACCCGGGGATCGTAAGTCGGGGTCGCCAGGCCAAGCGTCTGCGGCGAGAGCACGCCAACGGCGTTGAGCAAGTTGAACGACGCGACCACGCGGTCATGCTGCGCCGTCACCAGCGTCACCCGCGCATTCACCAGCGCCTGCTGGGCGTTCAACACGTCCAGCGTCGTGCGTTGACCGACCCGCGCCTCTTCGCGCACGCCATTGAGCGCGATTTCCGTGGAATTGACCTGAGCCTGAGCCGACTGGATCTGCGCCTTGGTGGCCTGCACCTGTCCCCAGGCCTGAACCACGCTTTGGCGGGTCTGGTCACGCACCTGCTCAAGATTAAGCCGCTGCTGGGTCAGCGATTCCTTGGACTGACGGATCAGGGAATATTCCGCCCCACCTTGATAGATCGGCACGGTGAGGTTGCCGGTGGCCGACAACGTCGTTTGCTGCATGTTGGTCAGCGATGAAGAAATGCTCTCGAGCGCGCTGCCGGTGAAGGTGAAGGTCGGATACAGCGCGCCTTCATTGATCTTGACCTGAAGATACGCCACGTCGATGCCATACATGGCAGAGGTGACATTGGGATTTCGTGCGAGACCGAGCGAGACAGCCGCCGGCAGCGCGGAGGGCGCGAATCGGTCCATCGGCGTGCCCGGGCTGAGGTTGCCCGGATCCGTGCCGATGATGCGGCGGTAATTCGATCGCGTGGTGGTTAAGTTGGATTCGGCATTCAGAAGTTGAAACTGACCCGCCGCAAGTTGCGCTTCGGATTGCGCCACATCCGTCCGCGTCACCTCACCGACACTGAAACGGTCGCGCGTTTGCCGCAGCGTCTCATTCAACACCCGGACGTTGCTGCGCTGGACCTCGGCGATGGCGGAATCCCGCAGCATGTCCATGTAGACGGTGGCGGCGTTCAACAGGATCGTCTGCTCAAGCACGCGCAGAGCCTCGCGCGCGGAGGATACCTGGCCCTCGGCGGCCCGCGTCCGGTTTGCGGTTTGAAAACCGTTGAACAGCGTCTGCGTCACCGAAGCGCCGAAGGTGTAGGGCGTGAAGGCGCCGGATGTCGTGCTGTAGGACGGAACACCGGTCGAACTGACGGATTTGTTGGTCGTACTGGTATATTGCTCGCCGACGCTCGCGGTGACGCTCAGTCTTGGCCGATAGCCGGATAGAGCCTGGGGAACGGCTTCATCGGTGGCGCGGGCGGAGGCGCGCTGAGCGTTGAGCTGCGGATTGTTCTGGTAGGCCTGGACAAGGGCTGACGGCAGCGTCTCGGCCGAAGCGCCGCGACCGGCAAGCCCCGGCAAACCCAAAACCGTGAGCAACGCGGCCGCGGCGCATAGCTGCGCGTCACGACCCCTGCCCTTTATTGCCAACATTCGCACCACCCCACGCACCTGCCAGCCGCGCAGGCCGCACGCAGATAAAAAGAGATTAGCCCCTTCCCACCATAATCAGAACTGGGATTCCTTTGAAACCCCGCTATTTACCTGTGATCTAAAAAAGATTCCCATTGGCGTATCCGCGCCACACCGCACGAACAGGCACGCGAGGCT